>JAYZHR010000107.1:0-9878 GCA_036166355.1 Verrucomicrobiota bacterium
TGTAGAGGATGACACTTATCAAGGAGAACATTGATAATCGCGTGCCCTGCTTCGTGCCATGCCGTTATCTTCTTATCTTCATCGGTCATAGCAAGACTGCGACGCTCCCTTCCCCAGCGCACCTTATCTCGAGCCTCTTCCAGCTCAATCATTCCTATCGACTTTTTATTAGTTCGTGCAGCCAACAATGCAGCCTCATTAAGCAAGTTAGCCAACTCAGCACCTGAAAACCCTGGCGTACCTCGAGCAATAACACTCAGATCGGCGGCTTTGGATAATTTTACCTTCTTGGCATGGACTTTAAGAATTTCTTCACGACCACGAATATCGGGAAGATTAACAGTTAATTGACGATCAAAACGACCTGGACGAAGCAAAGCTGGATCCAGTACATCAGGCCGGTTAGTAGCAGCTATAATGATAATCCCATCTTGCGTATCAAAACCATCCATCTCTACAAGCAACGCATTAAGGGTCTGTTCCCTCTCATCATTTCCACCACCCAAACCATGCCCGCGAGAACGGCCAACTGCATCTATCTCATCAATGAAAACCAAACAAGGTGTACTCTTACGCGCCTGCTCAAACATGTCCCTCACCCGACTTGCGCCCACGCCAACAAACATCTCTACAAAGTCTGATCCACTTATACTGAAAAAACTGGCATCTGCCTCCCCAGCAATAGCTTTGGCCAACAGAGTCTTACCTGTTCCTGGTGGACCTACCATAAGAATACCCTTTGGAATCTTTCCTCCAAGTTTTTGAAATTTTTTAGGGTCTTTAAGATAATCAACAAGCTCAGAAACCTCTTCACAAGCCTCTTCAACCCCAGCAACATCCTTAAAAGTAGTTTTGTTTTTATCCTTGTTAAGCATTCGAGCCTTGCTCTTGCCAAAACTCATCGCACCTTTGCCTGCACTACGGATCTGACGAACTAAAACAAACCAAATCAACAAAAAGATCAGTAGTATAGGCAGCAACTGAATAAGAAACGCAGTCAATAATGTACTTTTGTCTTTCGCCTGAAACGCAGCCGTTTCCTTCAAGAACTTCTCTTGGTCCTCAAATAACTTGTCCTTAAACTCAAAAGGAATGCGTTTTCCATTGTCTATCCGGTAACCGGTAATGGTATAAAGTGCAGAAGAATTAGGAGGCGGATACTCAATGAACCCCGTGATTTGCTCTCGATTCTCAATCCAAGACCTTAAAGTTTCATAATTGACCTTCTCAGTAGGATCTTGACCAGTAGAACTTCCAATTCGGAAAAGCATTACCACCATAAAAATACCCAAAGCCCACAGCATCCAAGACCGCGGATTAGGAAACCTCTCCTCTGGATTAGGCTTATTTTCGTTTATTTTAGGTGGTTTACTGTCAGCCATACCTCTCGAACAGATGATATTAACACACTAGATTTCGAAATAGCAATCAGCAAAGAAAATTATAAACACCTCAAGAAACCCCGAATAATCATGGGGCAATCTTTGGATAAATTATTACTTCTTGGCTTTAGGTTTAACTTCAAATTCAAAACCCACATCCCCATTTGACTTAAGAATTAAATAGGCTTTAAAGGGCCGTCCTTTCTTGGATATAAAATTCGGAATAAGATCTGTTTTGCCATCCTTAAGCAATTTGACCACTTGTTCCTTTTCAATATCTCGTTTTAGAATCACTTTACCAGTACGAAAAGTGCATTGTCTCTCCTTACCTGTGTTCTTTTCACAGACAAATGCCCGCCCATGCTCATAAACCAAACCTTCGCATTTTGGACACTTCCCTACTGACTCCTGACCACTGAAGTCAACCTCTTCCTCGTCATTGTCATCATTACCAAAATCAAATTCAACTTTATGATCCTCAGTCAATTTTAGTTCAGCGGAAAAAGCTCGCCCCATTTTACTTCTAAATCCATCGAGGGGACCTATTCGGCGATTAGAAACAAGTTCATTGGCTTCAATCAAATCAAACTGGCGCCCTCCCATTATTTTCCAAAAACTAAAATCACATTCTTCTGCCACACAGTGGAAACGCTTATAAGTCTCTTTAACGACGCTCCCACACTTCGGACATGCTACCACAAGCTGACCATAGTCTCCCGGGACAGTGTCCCCGTCATATGCCTTAGTAGCTGCAACAATTTTATCAGTCATACTGCGAATTTCGTTCATAAACGAATCGCGATCAAAATTTCCACGCTCAATTTCTTTAAGCTTAAACTCCCATTCTCCAGTGAGTTCTGGCTTTGACAAAGCATTAACATCCAAGGCTGTTAAAAGCGTGATCAATGAAAATGCCTGAGCTGTAGGTATTAATTCACGCTGCTCGCGCACCATATATTTATGTCTTATCAACTCCTCTATTATCGAAGCGCGTGTAGCCGGAGTACCAAGCCCTTTTTCACTCATTGCTTCTGCTAATTCTTCATCATCAACACGCTTTCCGGCATGCTCCATTGCGCTAAGTAAAGTTGCCTCAGTATAACGAGCAGGAGGTCGAGTGGCCTTAGCATCAATAAGAATTTCAGATGTCTTTACAGATTCACCTTCGGCCACCGGGACCAAGTGTCCCATATCTTCCTTTTGTTGATCTCGACCGTATACCGTTAGCCAACCCGGCTTAACCAACACCTTGCCCTCTGTCTTAAAAGGCTCCCCCTCTACCCTTGTAATGCGCGTAGTAACAAGAAATTCTGCAACAGGATGAAATACAGCGAGAAAACGTTTAACAACAAGGTCATAGATTTTCAGCTCCTGCTCTTTCAGTGTACTTGGAGCCGCTTTAAGCGTTGGAATAATAGCAAAGTGATCTGAAATCTTAGTATTATTAAAGATCTTTTTGTTCCCAGCTTGCACCCAATCATTCTTTAAAATATTCCCGGCAGCATCAGCATAATTAGCTTTACCAAGTGCTTCTATAGTTTCCTTCACCGTGCTGACATAATCTTCAGGCAAGCATCGTGAATCAGTCCTAGGATAGGTTAAAACTTTGTGCCTTTCATACAAAGCCTGAGCGATGGCCAAGGTATTACGCGCGGAAAAACCAAACTTCGCGTTGGCCTCTCTTTGTAAAGTTGTAAGATCGAAAAGGGAAGGAGCTGCTTGTTTAGAAGGCCTACTTTTCTCCGTAACCGAACCTGAATGGTTATTGCATTTTTCTTGAATACCTTCGGCTTGGATTTGATTCCAAATTCGTTCGGCACGCTTATGCGCATCATCTGGATCTTTTTTGAATCCTTCATCAAACCACCGTCCTGTATATTCCCCAGACGAAGCCTGAAACTTGGCATGAAGCTCCCAGTAATCAATAGGAACAAAGCTCCGTATATCCTTTTCCCTATCAACCACCACCGCCAACGTAGGCGTCTGAACTCGGCCTACAGGAGTTAAATAAAACCCACCGCTCTTGGAATTAAATGCTGTCATCGCCCTAGTCCCATTGATTCCTACCAACCAATCGGCCTCACTACGGCAACTAGCGGCATTAGCTAGTGGCATCAGCGACTCATCACTTCGCAGATTAGCAAACCCATCACGGATTGCGTCTGGAGTCATCGACTGCAACCAAAGTCTGGAAACAGTTTTCCCAGCAGTTTTTTTGGGATGCTTATTCCTAGCATATTGGATAATATAACGAAATATAAGCTCCCCCTCGCGACCGGCATCACATGCATTCACAAACGAAGTGACTTCGTCACGTTTAATAAGTCGCAACAAAACCTTAAGTCTTGATTCGCTCTTGGCGATCGGCTGCAAATCAAAATAAGTAGGGATGTGGGGCAACTTATCAAAGGTCCATTTGCCTCGCTTAATATCCTGATCAGGAGGCACAATTAGCTCAAGCAGATGACCAACTGCAGAGGAAATAATATAATCATCGCTCTCGAAAAAGTCTTTCGACTTATCCCTAGGAGCTTTAAGTACCCGGGCAATGTCAGTTGCAACCGATGGTTTCTCAGCTATGATCAGTGCTTTTCCCACAACATCTTAAAATTAAATTTAACTTCCAATAAACCTAAAGCAGAGAAGTTAAATCCAAGAGCCGCGGAAAATGGAGAAAAATTAAAACCAAGTCAAAGCCCAAAAAAAAACTATTTTTCTGTATTCTATATGATTACTTACAAAAAACTCAGTTATTATTAGCTAAAGAGTTGATTTGACTAGCCGCAAAGGCAGCTCCAAAACCATTATCAATATTTACCACGGTAACACCGCTCCCGCAGCTGTTGAGCATTCCCAAAAGTGCCGCAATACCCCCAAAATTAGCCCCATAACCAATACTGGTTGGAACTGCTATAACAGGTCGATGAACCAAACCGGCTATAACACTTGGCAATGCCCCTTCCATCCCAGCCACAGCAATAATAACGTTGGCCTCACGAACTGAAGGTATATTAGCCAGCAATCTGTGCAAACCTGCCACGCCAACATCATTTATGCGGATAATCTCATTCCCCATGAAATCTGCTGTAACTGCTGCCTCATCGGCAACTGGCAAATCACTAGTCCCGGCACAGAGCACCGCAATACTACCCGAACGTTTACTTTGTTGCTTAGTTTCAATGGTAATACAACGGGCTGATTCGTGATACACCGCAGCAGGCAATTTAGCTGCAACAGCAATAGCCTGATCATCGTCCACTCGGGTAATCAGAACTCGTTGCTCATGCTTCAGTATCCTAACCGCAATAGTTGCAACCTGTTCAGGTGTTTTACCAGATCCAAAAATGACCTCAGGGAAGCCCTGACGCATCGCTCGGTGAGTATCGATCTTTGCAAAACCAAGATCATCGATTGGCTCGGCTCGAAAAGCATTCAATACTTCACCTTCACTTATTTCTCCTAACTTAAACTTTTTTAATAGCTGAGCTGTTTCCTGTGGTGTCACCAACGAGCAATTAACATCTTAATAACGATAAGGTCACGCTGAAACGGGTTTAATTGAAGGTAATCTCCCTTGACCCACCAACAGGTGAAGACTAGCCTTCGTCTCGTTAACGTTATTAACGTTAGAAATATGGCGATTATTCGCAGAAAAGGAGCAACAACCGAGGCTAATGCCTAGAAAACGTTTACGATTGTGGAATTCAAAGATATCAAAAGCATCGTTGATTTGATGAAGAAAAACTCAATCTCCGAATTCGAGTTGGAGAAAGAAGGCTTCAAAATCAAACTTCGTCGCACAGACGGCTCTAAGAGTGAAGAAATTCAAGTACAGAACTATCTTCCACCTGTCTCAGCAGTTGCGCCTCCAATGCCAGCCGCAGCACCGGCAGTTCCTGAAGAAAAGCCTGCAGCTGAAACTAAGGATTCAACCGAACCTGAAATCAAAAGCCCTATGATCGGAACTTTCTATGGGGCACCATCCCCTGAATCCGATCCTTATATAAAAATTGGAGACCATGTGAACGCTGATACTGTCGTATGCATTGTTGAAGCAATGAAGGTAATGAACGAAATAAAAGCTGAAGTGAGTGGTGTAATCACTGAGATACTTGTCGAGAATGCAAGCGCAGTTGAATACGGACAACCGCTCTTCCGAGTACGCCCTGCATAAAATTTTAGCCTGATTGCTAGCCAAGACTCACGCATGTTTGAAAAAATACTGGTAGCCAACCGCGGAGAAATAGCCGTTCGAATCATACGCGCCTGTAAGGAGCTGAACATTCGGACAGTTGCGGTATATTCTGAAGCGGATGCGAACTCCATGCACGCCCAGATGGCTGACGAAGCAATCTGTATTGGTGGAGCGGCAAGCAATGAAAGCTATTTGCGTATCGACCGAATCATTGGAGCTGCAGAAATTACTGACGTCGATGCAATTCATCCTGGCTACGGATTCCTTTCTGAAAACGCTCACTTTGCAGACGTATGCGAGAGCTGTAATATTCGCTTTATAGGTCCAAAGTCCGCCGCAATGAATGCCCTTGAAGACAAAGCACTCAGCCGGGAACTAGCTCGCAAAGCTGGGGTGCCGATCCCACCAGGCTCCAAGGATGTCGTTGAAACTGAGCAAGAAGCACTCAAAATTGCGAAAAATATCGGATATCCAGTGATGATTAAAGCTGTCGCCGGAGGAGGAGGCAAAGGTATGCGCACCGCGCATAATGATATATCCTTGGTAAAAGGTTATCACACCGCTAGGAATGAAGCTGAAAAGGCTTTTGGTAACAGCGGAGTATACATTGAAAAATTTATTGAAAATCCTCGCCATATAGAATTTCAGATTTTGGGCGATACGAAGGGTAATATTATTCATCTCGGTGAACGTGACTGCTCCATTCAACGACGAAACCAAAAACTAATTGAAGAAACTCCATCCCCACTGTTAGAGAAACATAAAAAACTACGAGCACAAATGGGCAAAGCTGCCGTTCGTATTGCACAAAAAGCCGAGTACTCAAATGCCGGCACTGTCGAATTTATTGTGGATGATAAGGGAAACTATTATTTTCTTGAAGTCAACAAACGCATTCAAGTCGAGCACCCCATCACAGAAGAGGTAACTGGCTTTGATCTCATTAAACAGCAAATCCTTGTAGCTATGGGAGAACCTCTTAAACTCTCTCAAAGTGACATAAAGATTACCGGACATGCTATTGAGTGCCGTATCAATGCTGAAGATCCGTGGAATGATTTCCGTCCAAGCCCTGGCAAAATAGAACTTTACTATGCCCCTGGAGGTCGAGGAGTTCGATTGGATAGCCATGCTTATGCTGGCTACACTATCCCATCTCACTATGACTCAATGATCGCCAAGCTTATTACCTACGGAACAAGTCGGCGAGATGCTATGGATAAAATGAATCGAGCACTTGATGAATACATAATAACAGGCATCAAAACTACCATCCCATTCGAAAAGGCGGTTCTTCATGATCCTGAGTTCTGCCGTGGCGTTTACTCCACCAACTTCGTTGAAGACCTTTTAGGGGGAGGCAGACGCGAGCTCATTCAGGAAAAAGCCTAAATCAACCAGAATTAATACTATTCTTTGCATCTTGCAAACTAACCCTGCTTGGTTCACTTTTTTTGCATGGCTCAACAGAATAATTTCAACCGACGAGATTTTCTGAAACATGCTAGTGCTGCAACTTTAAGCGCACTTGCAGCCAGTAATCCGCGGCAAATTTTAGCTAAAGCTGATTCAGATTCGATTCAAGCAACTGCCGACTCGGTAATCGTACTCTGGATGGGTGGTGGAATGGCATCAACAGAAACATTTGATCCCAAGCGCTATACTCCATATGAAAAAGGACTCTCACCGGATAAAGTACTGAGCACTTTCCCGGCAATTGATAGCTCGGTGGACAATATCAAGCTTACTCAGGGTCTAGAAAAAATTGGTTCCGTGATGGATCGAGGCACTTTAATTCGCTCCTATAAAGCCGGCGATCTAGGCTTTATCCTACACTCTCGTCATCAATTTCAATGGCATACTGGCTATGCACCACCACTTTCGGTAGCTGCTCCCCACATAGGAGCAGTTGTCTCTCGAACACTTGGGCCTCGTAATCCAGCCATGCCTGCCTTTATTGATATAGGACAAAGACTTGATGTCGGTGAAGGAGAAGAACTCAAGGCGTTTCACTCAGCTGGTTTTCTTGGAAGCGAATATGGACCATTTCATATTGCCAATCCTGACCATGCACTAACAGCCGTCCGTCCGCCTTCCGGAATGAGTAAGTCTCGATTTGCCAACCGCTATAAGGCCTATAAAAAACTGGTAGATCAAAGCCCATTAGGACTTGTAGGTAGCGATTACCAAAAAGATTCACTACTGCGTTCACTGGATAATGCACACCGCCTTTTAACCTCACCATCTGCCAAGGCTTTTGATCTATCGCTCGAAAAAAAGGAGACGTTTGATATATATAACACAGGCCAATTTGGTCGTGGATGTCTTCTCGCACGTCGATTGGTGGAGTCAGGGGCACGTTTCATAGAGGTAACAACAGAATATGTACCTTTTCTGAACTGGGACACTCATGAAAATGGCCATACCCGCCTCACAGACATGAAACGCCAAATTGATGCCCCAATCGCTCAACTGGTTCTAGATCTCGAAGAACGCGGATTGCTTGATCGCACACTAATTGTATTAGCCAGCGAATTCAGCCGTGACATGCTAGTTGAAGGAAAACCAGGCAATAAAGTCCGTGACCAAGTTCACGTGCCGGAAAAGATTAACGAACTAAAACACTATGGTATGCATCGGCACTTTACCGATGCCGGCTCGGTATTGATGTTTGGAGGCGGCATTAAAAAAGGCCACCTCCACGGCGTTACCGCAGACGAGCGACCCTGCAAAACCATAAAGGATCCGGTAATAATTGAAGATCTCCATGCTACAATATACAAAGCTATGGGAATCTCTCCTAAATTAGCCTATGAAGTTGAAAAAAGACCCTTCTATGTTACTCGTGACGGCTTAGGAAAACCCATCGAAAGTCTTTACGGCTAAATAATTCCTTCCGAATTAAGCTGCTTTAATGAGCACAACTAATACTCCAATGATGTATTCTCCACCCGAGAGACTACTGCTCGGTCCAGGCCCTAGTAATGCTGCTCCGACAGTTCTTCAGGCCATGAACTCTCCTCTCATCGGACATCTCGATCCGGACTTCATCAAGATGATGGAAGAAATAAAAACGATGCTCCGACAAGTATTTAAAACAGAAAACGAGATGACATTTCCCATCAGTGCAACCGGGAGTGCAGGGATGGAAACATGTTTAGTTAATCTGATCGAACCGGGAGACAAAGTTGTAGTTGGGGTCAATGGAGTATTCGGAATGAGAATGTGCGATGTCGCTGAACGCTGTGGGGCAGAAGTAGTAAAAATCGAAGCTGAATGGGGAAATATTATCGAGGCATCAGCGCTCGAAACCACTATTAAAACCTACAGCCCAAAACTAGTTGCTATAGTACACGCTGAGACATCCACTGGGGCACTTACACCTATTGAAGAAATCTCAAGAATTACACAAAATGCCGGGGCTTTATTATTACTTGATACAGTAACTTCACTGGGAGGCTGCCAAGTGGCAATAGACGAATGGGGAGTAGACGCTGTATATAGCGGCACACAAAAATGCCTAAGCTGCCCCCCCGGATTAGCTCCTGTTTCCTTTAGCCCCAGAGCTATGGAAGTAATTTCAAATCGCAAAACAAAAGTACAGAGCTGGTATTTGGATATAAATTTTCTTGCCAATTACTGGGGTTCAGAACGCGTGTATCACCACACCGCACCAATATCAATGAACTATGCCTTACATGAAGCACTACGCCTTGTTATTGATGAAGGGCTCGAAACGCGCTGGTCACGACATAAACAGGCTCATGAAACTCTCAAAAATGGTTTAGCTAAATTAGGCCTTTCGATAACATCACAGGAGGGCCATCAACTATGGCAGCTAAATGCTGTAAGCGTGCCTGAAGGAACAGATGAGGCAAAAGTCCGCGAACAATTATTAAACGAATTTGGAATTGAAGTGGGCGCAGGCCTTGGCCCTTTAAAAGGTAAAATTTGGCGTATAGGACTTATGGGGCATAACGCCACAGATGAGAACGTCGAACTTTTCTTGGAAGCTCTTGGTAAATGCCTTGCCTAACTTTTTCGTTTCTACCGAACATTATGATTCTCAGGAAAGCTGAACCTGACAATTGCCGCTATCTATAAATCCTATATCCCAAGCTTTTAATTTATTTGCGTGAATCGTTCGAAGAATACTTTTTGAATCCTCTCCACGAACAATAGCCACCATCCCTATCCCCATATTGAATACCTGATGCATCTCTGCCTCAGTCACTTTGCCTTTTGACTTAATCAAATCAAAGATGGGAAGAACTTCCCATGTTCCCCGCATAATCACAGCA
>JAYZHR010000108.1:0-2747 GCA_036166355.1 Verrucomicrobiota bacterium
GCTGTGCTTAAGGACGGCTCTGTTCTGTCCAATGCAGTTTCTTCCCAAGTAAAGTTACACGAGGAATATGGTGGAGTTGTACCGGAACTTGCTTCACGTGAGCATCTTCGAAATTTAATGCCAGTGGCCAGGCAAGCACTTGATCAGGCGGGGGTTAAACCGGGCCAAATTGATGCTGTAGCTGGCACACGTGGTCCCGGCCTTCCGGGAGCCTTACTTGTTGGTTTCCGCGCTTCTCAAGGAATGGCCTTCGCCTTGGAAAAGCCGTTCATTGGCATTCATCATCACGAAGCGCATCTTTATTCACCGTGGATAAGCGGGGATCCTCTATCTCTGGAGCTAGATAATTTTCAACCTAACGTGTCGCTTATTGTTAGCGGGGGGCATACTATGTTGGTATATGTTTCAGAGCCTATGAAGCATCGTTTGCTTGGGAAGACAGTGGACGATGCAGCTGGTGAATGTTTTGACAAGGTAGCCAAGCTTATAGGTTTGCCTTATCCAGGTGGCCCGGAGCTTGATCGTCTAGCTCGAGAAGGTAATGGGCATGTTCATCGTTTCCCTCGGCCCAAAATGCAAGATGAGTCTCATGATTTTAGTTTTAGCGGGCTTAAAACCTCAGTCCGCTATTTTATTCGTGATAATCCGAAAGTTCTGGAAGACGGATCACGGCTCCGCGATCTCTGTGCTGGAGTGCAGTCCGCGATTGTGGATGTTCTTGTAAAAAAGACAGTCCGCGCAGCCAAAGAGATTGGGGTGAGTTGTATTACTGCTTCTGGTGGTGTGACTTGCAATAGCGGTTTACGCGCTGCTCTAGAGGGAGTATGTGGTGATGAAGGGTTTACTGTTCGTTTGGCAAATCCGGCATTATGTACTGATAACGCAGCCATGGTAGGTATGATTGCGCATATGCGTTTAGCTAATGGAAGTGAGATTTTATCTAATGGTGAAGATATTATGCCTAATTGGCCAATTGAACAGTTAGGTTGATTTATTGTGCTAAAGTTTGAAAATGAGATGAGAGTGAATTGGAAGTTTGCGTCCATTGTTTTGGTATTTTTCGAGGCGTTGGTCAGTGCGGCTGATTTAAAAATTCAGCTTGTTCCTGGGACTGGGCAAGTGGCTGTGGAGGCCAAGGAGCTAGACCAAATTCGCGTAGGATCATTGATGTTTTCTGGTGATCTGAATAATTGGTTTCCAGCAGCTTCAACTGATCAACCTACACTTAATTACAACGAGCAGTTCATTTCTGGTCAGCGCTATTTTCAAGTCTTTCAGACGATTCCACCTAGACTTATTCCCTCTGTAAACTGGAAAAACAAACTTACGTTTCCCGGAGATAAATTCCTGATTGAGTTCAAGTCGCAGGAAGGAGTTTGGATTCCCCCGGGAGCGAAACAAACCAAGGAAACTCAATGGACCAAATTCACCATACTAATGGACGATTTGACAAAGGTTTATTTCCAGAATGGTAATAATATGAAGTTCCATTATGAATTTGGTGAAAAGTTTGTACCTGAGTTTGATGGTATGACGCACATGCAGTTTGATGATGCAACACTCTTTCACGCTGGTCGGCGTGCTATACTAGGGGCATTACTTTTCTCCGAGAAGCATGGCGAATATGCGATTCAATTTGTAGGGCAAGACAAGTTTCCAGCGCAGATGGTAAGTTTCTTATGGAAACTAGTTGATGGCTCACTTGATAAACCAGAGGAATTAGTAGGTCTTTACATGCCGACCTACGAACAGGCGGATACCAGCGGTGAGGTTAATAATGCCCTTAAGAGAATTGGCGTACCAGTGGTATCAGCACAACGTTGGGAAAAGGGCTCTGATGCAGTTTATTCACTAGGTTGGGCGATGGGTCGATTAGTGTTTGTTAAAGGATATGAAATCGCTGCAGCCTTCCGTTCAGGAAAATTAAAGAGTAGTGATATATTACTTACGGATTATGTTCCGGCAGAGATTCCCCGTGTCGCTGGAATTGTGACGTTGAATCCATCGACTCCAAATTCTCATGTCGCAATTTTAGCCAAAAATTTTGGTGTCCCATTTTATTACGAAGGAGATAAATCTACACAGTCCATGCTACGTTCCTTGGAAGGCCGTGAGGTGGTGCTGCGTACAAAATCCGGTGGTGGCATTAACCAATCACAGGATGATTCTACTAAACTAACTGTACTTGAGACAGATTTGTCAGAGGAATTCCGTGATGAAATAAATAAACTCAAGACTCCGCCGGATTTAAAGTTTGAAATCAAAAAAACATCGGGTGTTTATACAAAAGAAATAAAAAATGTGAAACCAACCGATGTCGAATATGTTGGAGGCAAGGCAGCTAAATTTAATTTACTTCGAAAGTACATCCCAAATAATTCGCCTGATCCAGCGATAGTAATTACATTTGATCTTTGGGATGAATTCATGGATCAGCGATTGCTTAATGGCAAAACAATCCGAGAAGAAATTGATGGGCGTCTATTCAAGGCACAGGAGTTGGGTCTTCAGGCTGAATTGGAGGATGTGCTAAAGAGTGTTCGTAAATTGATAAGGGAGGGAGAGTTTCTAGAGACTCAAAGACAAGCGATTCTAGCTGCTCTGGAGCCGTTTGAAAAAGACCGAAAGATTAGATTTCGTAGTTCTACTAATATTGAAGATAGCCGTTATTTTACAGGGGCGGGGTTATACGATAGCTACAGTGGCTGTCTGCTTGATGAATTGGATAATGATACTAGTGGCCCTTG
>JAYZHR010000109.1:0-7355 GCA_036166355.1 Verrucomicrobiota bacterium
TCTTGGATTGGTCAAGGAGTCAGATAGTGAATCTTCGCGAATTAAGGGCAGCTTGATTGCAGAGTTGGAACCGGATAAAGATCCAGAGACAATTCGTATTACTCACGTTGACCTTCAACCGACTAAATCAAATCTTCAGTTAAATTATTCTTTTGGCCCGTTCGGTTTACTTGGCAGGGCTAAGATCTCAATGAAAAGCATCAATATCTTACTTGCTCCAGAAGATGCTGGAGAGGCTGCAGAACTTGATGATGATGGAAGGTTTACTCAGGTTGGCAATATTCCGGCCATGAGTGGTCTAGTGAATTATGATGTAAATGTTACAATCCTAAAGAACAAAGGAGAAATTGATTTGGGTGACCCTGAGCAAGTCTCCGATGGAGCAGGAGTTGAACCGTTTGATGTAGAAGGACAGCTTGTTTGGAATCGAGATGTTCCTGTGTTGCAGTTTGATTTTGATATTGAGCAGGAAGTGACTAGTGAAGAGTTCGAGGGAGCAACTGTGCTTGTTTTGGTAAAAGGCACCTTTATTGCTTCTGGTGAAATATTGGAAATAAAACGTCCAGAATTGTTAATTGTGCCTGAAGACGGAGGGGGAATTTCTTTGAGTTGGGAATCAGGAGAGTACATACTTGAGTCTTCTTCTGAACCTGCATTCATCAATCCGGAAATAATTGGACTTGATAAAGGTCAGACTGAGTATGTGGCCAAACCAAGTTTAGATCATCCTCAACGTTTTTTTCGTTTAAGGACTAGATAATTGCTCGCGGCGCTTGCGCTTAGTCCGATGACTGAGCAAAACTCTTTGTATGACTGATGTAACTCATCTTGAGTGTGCTAATTGTGGCAAGCACTATCCTGCAGGCCAGCCGCACAATCTTTGTGTTGATTGTCAACGGCCGCTTTGGGTTCGTTATGATTTAGACCAAATCCGTTTGCGATTTCCACGTGAGAGTTTGTCTAACCGCAGGGCTGATCTATGGCGATATCGTGAGTTGTTACCTTATGATAACCCGGCGCATATTGTTTCGCTTGGTGAAACAATGACCCCGATAGTTTCTGTTCCTCGATTTGGAGCTGAGCTTGGCCTGTCAAATTTGTATATAAAGGATGAGAGTCGTTTGCCCACTGGCAGTTTTAAGGCTAGAGGAATGGCAATGGCCATTACGATGGCCAATGAATTTGGCATTCGGCGTGTGGCTTGTCCAACCGCTGGGAATGCTGGTGGAGCAATGGCAGCTTATGCATCTCGAGCAGGGATGGAGTCATTTGTATTTATGCCAGATGACACTCCAATGATAAATATCAAAGAAACCCATCTTGCTGGAGCAAGTGTGATTCGTGTTGATGGGTTGATTAATGACTGCGGTCGCCTTGTGGGGGAAGGCCGTGAGCCAATGGGATGGTATGATCTCTCAACACTTAAGGAGCCATATCGAATCGAAGGAAAAAAAACTATGGGACTTGAGTTGGCTGAGCAACTTAACTGGGAATTACCAGATGTTATCTTATACCCAACAGGAGGGGGAACTGGGTTAATTGGTATGTGGAAGGCATTTGCTGAACTTGAAGCTATTGGTTGGTTGACTAATGAAAAGAGACCTCGGATGATTTCCTGTCAGAGTGAAGGTTGTGCTCCAATTGCAAGGGCTTTTGATGCTAACCAAAAGCATGCTGAGCCGTTTGAGAATGCTCATACTGTGGCCAGTGGTTTACGTGTGCCAGTGGCGGTTGGCGATTTCATGATTCTGGATGCTGTTCGTGAGAGTGGGGGTTGTGCTGTTACAGCACCTGAGAGTTGCATTGAAGACTGGATGAGGCGCCTAGCCTACTTAGAAGGTTTGGTTATTTGTCCTGAGACCGCTATTTGTATGGGTGTGCTCGACAAGTTACTTTCTAATGGACGCATTAAGCCTAGTGAACGAATACTTGTCTTTAATACTGGGGGAGCGATGAAGTACCCTGAATTGATTGAGGAACCTATTTATCGCCACAATCTTTCTGAGACTTTCGAATGGAGTGTCATTGTGAGAGGTTGAATCAAGGATAAAAAAGGAGTATCCAAGTTTCAGTTTTGAAACTCATTAACTTAATCTGTAACACGATTGTTTGTTTTACGATTTTTTTGTTTAAGCCTCTTTGTCAGGCTAAGGAAAATAAGCCGAATGTATTATTTATAGCGGTGGACGATCTTAACGACTGGATTGGCGTGCTTGAGGGGCACCCACAAGCAAGGACCCCGAATATGGATCGTCTGTCTCGCCGTGGTTTATTATTTACTAAGGCTTACTGTTCGGCACCTGCTTGTAATGCTTCTCGATCTAGCTTGTTGATGGGTATGCGTCCTTCCACAACCGGTATTTATGTAAATTCTCATGATTGGCGTCAGGCTCCTTTGTTAAAGAATGCTGTTACTTTGCCACGCCAATTCAAGGACAATGGCTATCTAACTATGGGTGCTGGCAAGATGTTTCATGCTCACACATTTTTTGATAAGAAGAATCTTAAAGGTTATCCTGATCCTGGTGCGTGGGATGATTATTTTCCGTCTAAGACGCAGCAGATGCCTGAGGAGGTTGTTCCTGAAATTTGGCCGGTGAATAGTAATAAAAGGTTTTATCGAGGTCACTTCGATTGGGCACCGTTACAGATTTCAAATCCGGATATGGCTGATGCCAAGGTTGTGAATTGGGCTTCAAAGCAATTAACAAAAACACACAAGCAGCCAATTTTTTTATCTGTTGGCATCTATAGGCCTCATGTTCCGTGGTATGTGCCTCAGCATTATTTTGATCGTTTCCCGCTTGATGAAATTCAATTGCCCGCACATTTATCTAATGATCTTGATGATCTTCCATCTGCCGGACAGGCCATGGCAAAGCGCCACTGGCATAAGTGGATTATTGAAAATGAACAGTGGAAAAAGGCAGTGCAGGGTTATCTGGCTTCACTTGCTTTTGCTGATGACATGGTTGGATCTCTGCTAAAGGCATTGGATAGTGGACCGTTGTCCAATAATACTATTGTTGTTTTATGGGGTGATCATGGTTATCAACTTGGTGAAAAGGAAAACTGGGAGAAGTTTGCTTTATGGGAAGATGCCACTCATGTCCCTTTGATTATTGTTGATCCGCGTCGTACCAAGGCTGGTAGTCGCTGCGATTCACCTGTAAGTCTCTTAGATCTATATCCGACACTTGTTGAATTATGTGGCTTGAAGCCGCCGCCGCAAAAACTTGAGGGCAGTAGTCTGGTGAAAAGCTTAATCAAGCCTAAGGAAAAAACCGGTCGAGTTGTTATTACCACACAAGGCAGGGGAAATCATGCCGTTAGATCGAGCAGGTATCGCTATATCCGTTACGCTGACGGTGGTGAGGAATTGTATGATCACAAAACCGATTTACATGAGTGGAATAATCTAGCCAAGGATCCAAATCTAGCCGAGGTGAAGTTAAAATTAATGGATTACTTGCCTAAATTTAACGCAAAACCTATTTTGATTAAGCGTGGAAAATGAGGTTTCGATTTCTGATATTATTATTAACCGTTAATCTGTTTTCACAGGGATGTGTAACGTTTAATACTGAACAATCAACTACTGGTCCAGCAAATGGAACGCTGGTGATTGTTGGGGGAGGCGGAATGCCCAAGATAATCTTTGATCGTTTTTTTAATGCGGCAGGTGGACGGGACGCTAAACTTGTTGTTGTTCCTACAGCTGGTACAGATAAGTCTTATGATGAATCTACTAGGTCTGTAAGTATGTTTAAGAAGGCTGGAGGGACCAATGTGCATTTGCTACATACTCGGGATCCGAAAGAGGCAAACAAAGAAGAATTTGTATCAGTTTTAAAAGATGCTCGCGCGGTTTGGTTTGCAGGAGGACGTCAATGGCGTTTGGCTGATGCCTATCTTGGAACCAAGACTGAAGAGGCATTCCATGATGTGCTCAAGAGAGGTGGTGTTATTGGAGGTAGCTCTGCAGGTGCGACGATTCAGGGTTCCTATTTGGTTCGTGGTGCACCTGAAGGTAATCATATTATGATGTCTCCTGGGCATGAAGAAGGCTTTGGTTTTCTTCGTAATTCAGCAATCGATCAACATTTGATTGCACGTAAACGCCAGAATGATCTTCTGCCGGTGATCCGCCGATATCGACATCTTTTGGGGGTTGGTATTGATGAGGCGACAGCACTTGTAGTTCAGGGTGAAGTTGCTGAAGTCATTGGTAAAAGTAAGGTGTTATTCTATGATATTAACCTAGAAAAAACCGTTGGCGAAAAATTCTATATAACTTTAACTTCCGGTAAGCGATATAATCTAAAATCTCGTTTGGTGCTTGCCGATAAATAGTATTGATTCTTAGCCTCTTTACATCTTGGCATTAGCCCCGGATGATGGGGGTGCATTATGAATATTCGTTTACATGATGGACCGCTGGCTGATCTAAAGTGTGATGCTGTTTTCGTTCCGCTCGATGGGGGTATATCCCTCAGTAAAGGTACAGAAGAATTAGTGGCTAGATTGCGTCAATCTGGTGAGATAACTGGTAAACGAGGTGAATTAACTATTTTGCACGAACCAAGTGGCCTTGCAGCAAGTCGCCTGATACTTATGGGTGTTGGGAGTGGTTTAGATGCAAATCAGGCATTTTTTATGGCAGGCCAAGCTTTAAGGGCTGCACAGAAGCGTAAATTTAATCGAATAGCTTTTGCTTTGAGTGATGGGGGTTTGGTGCGTGCCTTGAGTGAGGGATGTGTTTACGGAAGTTATGAACGTCCAAAATATAAGAATGACGATACATTGTCCGCAGTTGATGAAATTCTTATTATTGCACCGGGGGCTAATCAATCTGAGTTTGATGCCGGAATTGTAGTTGGTGAATCTGTTAATTTGACTCGTCGGTTAGTAGATATGCCTGCAAATGATCTAGGCCCAGTCGAGTTTGCAGAGATGGCTGAATCCATGGGAATCGCTGCAGGGCTTAAAGCAGAGGTTCTGGATGAGCCCGGCCTTGAGGCACTTGGTGCAGGTTCGTTTTTGAGTGTTGCCAAAGGTTCTGAGAGGCCGCCAAGGTTGGTTCGATTGGATTGGAATCCGGCTGAGGCAGCTAACAATTCGCACCTGTTTTTAGTTGGTAAAGGTGTGACATTTGACACTGGTGGGTTGTCGCTGAAGCCAGCTAATTCAATGGAAAAAATGAAGTACGATATGGCTGGTGCAGCAACAATGTTTGGAGCCATTACTGCGATTGCGCGGCTAAATATTCCACAGCGTGTCAGTTGTATACTTGGATTGGTTGAGAATATGCCAAGTGGCACTGCAACTCGTCCCGGCGATATTGTTCAAGCCATGAACGGCAAGACCATTGAGGTTATTAATACCGATGCGGAAGGGCGTTTGGTTTTGGCAGATGCTCTCACTTATGCTGTGCGACACGGAGCAACGCATCTTATAGATGCGGCGACTTTAACCGGGGCTGTAAGCATAGCTTTGGGAGCGATAAACATTGGTATGATGGGGAATTCTCAGTCTCTGCAGGATCATATTAAGGCTGTAGGTCAAAGTATAGGTGAGCAATTTTGGCAATTGCCTATGAATGATGACTATTTGGAGCCCATGAAGGGTGATCTTTCAGACTTGAGAAATGCTGGTACTGATCGAAAAGCAGGAACTATTACTGCAGCCAAGTTTCTCGAGCAGTTTGTTGATTCTACACCTTGGGTTCATCTGGATATAGCTGGTACAGCTAACCTAGATAAAGCGCAGCCGAATGCGCCTCAAGGTGCATCCGGAATTGCAGTTCGCTCATTAGTTCGTGCAGTACAAAATTGGTCTGATGGAGGTCTACAATGATTACTGCACAGGAAGCGCTTAATAAATTAAAAGAGGGCAATAAACGTTTTGTTTCTGGGAGTCCTCTTTTGGAATCCTTGGCTAATTCTGATCGTCGAATTCAACTTCAATCCGGGCAGGAACCTTTTGCGATCATATTAGGTTGTTCGGATTCACGTGTCCCAGCTGAGATTGTTTTTGATTATAGTTTGGGACATCTGTTCGTGGTTAGGGTGGCAGGTAACATTGTTGCTCCTTCTCAGTTAGGTAGTATTGAGTATGCAACATCACAATTTGGCACGAGGTTGGTTGTAGTGATGGGGCATAGTGGTTGTGGTGCGGTATCTGCCACGATCGATCAAATATGTCAGCCTCCGACGTCTTGTTCTCAAAATCTGAGTTCAATTGTTAATCGTCTTAAACCTGCTGTGGAGCCGCTAATAAAATTGGGCTTGGAAGAAGAAGAACTGCTTAATCGTGCGGTACGGGCAAATATCCTTCATTCGGTGGAGCAACTTCGAAGCGGTTCCGAAATCCTTAGTGATCAAATAAAGAACGAGGGATTACATGTAGTTGGTGCCCAATATTCATTAAGCACAGGGAAAGTCGATTTTCTTTAGTCGAGAATATGGAACTGGCATCAGCTATGCCCAGTTAGGAGGATTGGATAGGCGGTAGAGGCGTTCACCAGCGTGAGGTACCATTAGAATACCTTCGTCTTCGCGATTCGCAAAATCCTGTGGATTGATTGTTTTCGGATCACGGTAGCCTAGATTTATCTCCTGACATTTAGTCTCCGTAATTTGCGTGGCTAGAGTCACTTTGGCTCGAGGTGTCTCAACGCCGTTTTCATACTTCCCTAAGCCTTTCACATGAACGCAATGGGCGAGGGCGCCCCAAGGCAAATCTTTGAATTTATCCCATTGCTTAAGGAAGTAGTCACGGCAGTGGTATCCTGCTTTATCAATAGTTTTGCCATGAGTAATACAAACCTCGTTTATGTGGGGTGCGTGAATAATTAGTTCGCCCCCGTCGGCCAGCACAGGTTCGAGTTTGTACATGCATTTACCAGCAGTCCAAATTTCATCATACATCTCCGGTGCGCAAGCGACGATAGTATGAAATGGATTTTTTTTAGTGATTATGTGACGCTCGGCAGAGAGATCGCTAGCGGCAGACCAAGCTTCTTCCACTGGTCCGGCAAAAAGCCCGCACATCCCGTCATTTTCGACTACCATGCAGAAAGCAAGTTTTGGTATTTTTACCATTGCTCCAGCTCGATCGATAACCTTACGGACGGGGGTCCATTTGTGTCCGATGATTTTTGGAGTGGTAATGACTGCTCCTAGCCAGTGAAAAAAATTGAGGACTTGAGGTCCAGCAACACCAGGAAAAAGATATTTATTCCCACCAGAGAACCCGACAACTTCGTGAGGGAAAACAGGGCCTATTATTACGATTTGGTCGTAGTTAAACAAATTGGTATTGATTTCAACCGGAACATCCATCTCGAACAATCC
>JAYZHR010000110.1:0-20568 GCA_036166355.1 Verrucomicrobiota bacterium
TAAGGTGAGGTATTTCCGGCTGAAAAGGAATAAGCTTAATGTCTTCAAGCATTTCGTAGCTGCAGCCGAACACTAATCCAATACCTAGGCTTATTGCCATAGCATCAAGATGTATCTTTCTCTGTAATTCATCTAGCCCTAGTAAGAATTGTTTAAACACCCTAATCATTCCTAAACCTAGACCAATGTGAATCAGAACAGCGATAATGGTGAGCCATGTATTGAAGTTCCAAATATTTTTTGGGCCAAAAGCAACACCAGCAGTTACCAAAACCCAAACCACGGACCAAATGAAAAGGCGTGATGTGTTTTTATTAGTTTGTGCTGTTGTATTACACATATCTGTTACTTTTTTTTATTCATAGCTTTTTTCCTAAACTCGACGCAAAGAGGTGAATTTAAGCTTCACATTTTTAATGTAAAGTATATTTGACATAAAGTTTAGCTTACTTGATATAGCGTAGTAGTCACTAAGGTAGCACTTTTTAGGTGTTAGATGGTATTTTTCCCTGTTCTACTTTTGATTGTACAACACAAAAAACGCCATTTTCACTAGGAAAAGGCGTGCTTTTAAATTTGAAGAGATTTAACCTCTGAATTTCTTCGCAACTAAACAGGCGTTGTGCCCACCAAAACCAAACGAGTTGTTTGCTATTGCTTCAACTTCTATTTCTCGAGCCTTATTTGGGGCGTAATCTAAATCACAGTTTGGATCAGGATTTTGGTAATTTATAGTTGGAGGGATTAAATTAGTTTCGATTGCCTTGCAGCATACGGCCATTTCAACTGCGCCTGCAGCTCCCAGCATATGCCCCGTTGCGCCCTTGGTTGAACTTACCACCAGATTTTTTGCATGTTCTCCAAAAACGTTCTTTATTGCTTGAGTCTCGCAAACATCTCCCTGAGGAGTGGAAGTTCCATGGGCATTTATGTAGGAAATATTTTCTGGGTTTAATCCTCCTGATTTTAAGGCCATCCGCATAGCGCGAGCGCCGCCTTCACCTTCTGGTGCAGGGGCTGTCATATGATGGGCATCTGCAGTGTTTCCATACCCAGCGAGTTCGCAATATATTCGTGCCCCTCGTGCCTTAGCATGTTCTAGTTCCTCAAGCATAACTATTCCGGCACCTTCACCCATTACAAAGCCATCACGTTCAGCATCAAATGGCCGTGAGGCGTTTTGAGGATTGTCATTGCGAGTGCTTAGCGCCTTCATGGCGGCGAAACCGCCTATGGCAGTTGGAGTGACAGCGGCTTCAGTACCTCCAGCAAACATCACATCTGCATCTCCCATAACTAGTGTACGCCATGCTTCACCTATGGCATGGCTAGCAGTTGCACAAGCAGAGCAGGTTGCAACGTTAGGGCCGCGAAGACCGTGGTATAGGGAGAACATTCCAGATCCCATGTTAAGTATCATCATTGGAATGAAGAACGGTGATATCCTTCCAGGGCCACGATTAAGAAGTGTGCTGTGTTGGTTTTCCATGGTAGCTAAACCACCTATGCCAGAGCCGATGAACGCGCCGACACGTTCTCGATTAGTTTGGTCGAGATCTAGTCCAGAATCTTTAAGCGCTTGCCAAGCAGCGTGAATGCCAAATTGAGTAAATCGATCAGTGCGTCGAACTTCTTTCGGCGAGGGAAAAGCTTCTGTCGCATCGAAGTCTTTGACTTCACCGGCAATGGTGCATGAGAAACCTTCAGTATCGAAGGCACTAATTTGATTTATGCCGCATTCTCCCGCTGTAATATTTTGCCAAAAGGAATCTATCCCTTGGCCAACGGGAGAAACAACACCGACACCGGTGACGACTATACGCTTTCGTGATGAGGTCGTCATGAGAATGAATACAGAACAACTTGACCAAAGTTGATTTAGTCAAATTGACTGGATAATCAAACAACCCTTAAGTTTGTGCGTCTTCGACAAACTTGGCGACATCTCCAACGGTTTGAAGCTTTTCTGCTTCTTCGTCGGGGATTTCGGTTCCAAATTCTTCCTCCAGTGCCATGACTAATTCGACTATGTCGAGAGAATCTGCACCTAAGTCCTCAATGAACTTTGCTTCGGGATTAATTTGATCTGCATTGACGCCGAGTTGTTCGACAATGATATCCTTGATTCGATCTGCTATTGATTTATCAGACATAAGTTGCCTTAACGTTCGCGGGTTCTTTATGAAGGGGAAGGTTTGACGTCAAGCTCCTAATGAAAATTTTTTTATTTACATTACCATTCCACCATCGACTGTGAGTACTTGTCCAGTCATATAGCTGGTGGATTCTAATGCTAGAAATACTGCTGTATTAGCAATATCATCTGTCGAACCAAATCGAGCCATTGGAACGCGCTCTATGATTGAGTTGCGTACTTTTTCATCTAATACGGCAGTCATATCGGTTTCAATAAAACCTGGGGCAATTGCGTTGGCGGTTATGCCGCGAGGGGCAAGTTCTTTGGCTATGGACTTGGTAAATCCTATTAGCGCTGCCTTGCTGGCAGCATAATTACTTTGGCCAGCGTTACCGATTAAACCTATTACCGAGGCGATATTGATTATACGTCCGCTTCGCTGTTTCATGAATGGTCTGGTGAAAGCTTTGGTAAAATTGAAAGCTCCCTTTAGGTTTGTATTGAGCACAGTATCCCACTCTTCTTCACTCATTCGCATGAGTAGGTTGTCACGGGTGACGCCAGCATTGTTGACTAGTATATCAATTTTTCCGGTTGTATCGAAAATATCCTTTGAAGCTGTCTCCACAGCATTGCTATTTGATACATCGACTGCAAAGGCCCAGGCTTTTTGTCCCAATGCTTCAATCTCCGCGGCAACTTTTGCCGAATTTTCTTCGGTACGAGAGACGCAAACCACTTTGGCTCCCATTTTTGCATAGGCAATAGCTACGGCTCGACCTATTCCACGGCCCGCTCCTGTGACCACTGCTGTTTTGTCATTCAACAAGCTCATAAACTCGAAACATTTGGTTGGCCAATTGGCAAGTTGTCAATATATCAATGTCTTTTTGGTGTTAAGAGATAAGGGATAATAGACTTAAAATTATTCTCGACCGAAGTATTGAACCCTTCGTTTGGTTGGATCGCTCTCGCCGATTTGAAGCCAAGTGGCATTCTTATAGAGGATCGAGCGAGGAGGCTGAAATTCAATTTTTAGTCTTTGACGTTGTTGTTCGAGTTCTTCTATTGAGATAATATCGAGTGCCACAGGATCGATGCTGAAGTGTAATTGTCCTAATGGTTCAGTATAGTGAAGCAGGGCTTTACTTTGACCAAGGTACTGAAAATATAAGGCGTCTGTTATGCAAAGCGCGATTTTATCACCGATGTAGCGTTTTTCTTTTTTATCTTCTAGGGCAATAATGTTTGGTATTGATTCAACAAGGATGGCATCAGATATGTTGAATCGCCTGTTGTTGTCTACTGAACCTCTTGTTAGTCCCACAAGATGACCGGAGACACCCACTTTATTGTGGTTAATCAATGGTTGAATACTGATGATACGAGTCAGTTGCTGACTGATTAATTGTGAAAGATGTGATTTGCGGCTTGTAGTTTCTTTTCCATATTTAAATCCCTCGTCTCCTGTAATGAGGGTGCCAACTACCGGTGAATCGTAAATTATGGACTTGTCCCATCCGGCGTCTTCACTCCCTTCCATCCTAATATTATATCGCTTGGATAGGGCGTCAAATCCCGCTCTGTGAAGTTCCTTTAATGAAGCGTCCCAGATGACGATATTATTAGGCGGAACTTCGGCTTCGAGTAACCCTTGTATGACAGCATCTACAACTTCTTTACGAGTACCTCCAATTCTGCCAGGTCCTGCATTAACCTTGATGCCTATTGTGTCTTCAGGGCTAACTAGTGAAAGCCAAGCAGCATTAATGTTCGGTTGGTTAGTCAGACGTAGTAGTCCTTCTGTGACCATTTGAACTACAGCTTTATTTTCAATTTTCCAGCGTTTAGCTGAAGTGTCATCTTTGACTACGATAATATTTGGCTTACTTGTTGTTTTAAGATTTTTGTCTGTTGTAGCCTCTTTTTCGTATGCAAACACATCCATAAAAGTGAGCCACACCGCGAAACAAATGAACGAACGCAAATATATACTGCATATGGGGCAAAAATTGAGCATACTAAACATTAGGGTATGAGGTGGATCCCTTGACTCGCGCGACCAGCAATGCTACCACCAGTGGCGATGCAGACCACCAAAAAACCGGCATCCAAGTTTGTTGATTCAGGGATTACTTTTTGCCTGTTTGTTCTTCTGATCGGCTGTACTCCCCCGGAGAAGACAGCGCTTGAAAATGGGAGTCAATTGTTGGCAGATGGTCAGCCAGAAAAAGCTTTGATAGAGTTGGAGCGGGCACTTGATTTCATTAGTAAAAATGAGGAATTAAAGAAAAATCCAAAGATTATGGGGCATCTTCATAATCAGATTGGTTTTGCGCATCAAACGTTATTTCGTGATACTAGTAAAACAAACCATTATTCCGAGGCTAATCGGGCTTATTTATTCACTACAACCAATTTAAATTCTCCTCCTTCCTTGAAGCAGAGAGCTCACCTCAATCTAGCTTGGCTGTATTTGGAGCGCTTTAAGTGGAGTGAGAATCTCCCTGCATTTCGTGAGAACGCTAATAGGGCA
Organism: Verrucomicrobiota bacterium; assembly: GCA_036166355.1. Lineage (GTDB taxonomy): Bacteria > Verrucomicrobiota > Verrucomicrobiia > Limisphaerales > UBA1096 > UBA1096. The sequence goes on from JAYZHR010000110.1 coordinate 4,674, forward strand.
GCCGATGAATTTGATAAGCTACGTGTTAGTATTAACGATGATGAGTTTAGTTATTGGCTAGAGAAAGGAACCGCTGAATTACATGCAGGTCGATTTGTTTCGGCCAGAGAGAGTTTCAAAAAGGTGGATGAACAAAGTGCTAATGCATTGAATGGATTGGGAGTTTTAGCTGCAATTGATGGGCGTTATGAGGCGGCGACTGGGCATTTTGAGGCGGCTATTACTGCAGATACAAAGAATGCTAAGTCTTATCTTCATTTAGCTATTTCAAGGCAGGCAATGGGTCAACATCAGGCTGCATTGGACGCTTATAAAGCTTATTTGAGTGTTGCCCCTGAATCTACTAAGAAAAAGGCACAGGTTCAGGATCTCGTGGAAGATTTGCAGGCTTATCTTAAGCCCGAACCAGAAGAAGAACCTATTGCAGAGAAAACAGAGAAACTGAGCGAAGTTGTTGAGCCTGAGACAAACGAAAAGATTGAACCGGAAGAGTCTGTTGAAGAGGAGAAGGCGGAGGAAGTAGTTGCTTCGACTGAGCCGGAAGAGTCTGTTGAAGAGAAGAAGGTGGAGGAAGTAGTTGCTTCGACTGAGCCGGAAGAATCTGTTGAAGAGGAGAAGGTGGAGGAAGTAGCCGTGTCGACTGAGCCGGAGCGGGAAACGGGTGGGGTTGTCGTTATTGAACCTCCTGTTGAAGAGGTTGTAGTTGGGGTTGTGCCATCTGAAACAAAAGCATTGCCCGTCCCTGAGACTAAACTTTCGGAGAAGATGCCAGAAGTCAAGGAGCAGCCAGAATTTAAACCTGAGGTTGCCGCCAATACTGATTTAAATGAAGAAGTGGTTGAAGAGGGGAAAACAAAGAAAAAATGGACTGAAAGATTGAATCCAGTGCGATGGTTTGACAGAGGTAAACAGCCAGAATCTAAACCTGAGGTTGCCACCAATACTGATTTAAATGAAGTGGTTGAAGAGGGGGAAACAAAGAAAAAATGGACTGAAAGATTGAATCCAGTGCGATGGTTTGATGGGGAAACAAAGAAAAAATCTGATAAACAGTTGACGTGGAAATCGCGGACTCCTCTCCCTGAATTACCATCAATAAAACCTATTGCACCCGCTTCTACAAACACGGCTCGTGTCGCAAGTTTGCTTCCGACTGCAGTAGCTTATCCTCGTTATACTTATCTTCACCCAGCTCTGCCTAAAGCTGGAGATCGACAAGTGGCCAAGACTTATTTGGATGATGGTGTAACGGCTCAGAAAAGTAAGGAATGGCAGCGGGCAAAGGCAGCCTATTTGGAGGCTGTTAAAGCTGATCCAGTTTGGTTTGAAGCGCGTTTTAAGCTAGGCCAAGCTTCTTATTATACAGGTGAAACAAGTTTGGCATTACAGTCTTTTGAAAATGCACTTTCTATTGATCCCAATGATGGTCCTGCTCGTTTCAATTTCGCCATGTCCCTTGTGCAAGGCAACTATTATGCTGATGCAGTGCAGGAATTAGAGACGTTTCTTCAGTTTGATCCAAACAGCGTACAAGGTCACCTTGAGGCTGGTAATATATATGCTGAAAAACTTCGAGATATTGAGAAAGCTGCTATTCATTACAAGCGTGTTATTGGCTTGAATCCGGATCATCCACAGGCGGTTAATATGAGATATTGGCTTATTCGCAATAAGGCGAATTAATTTTCATAGCTGCTTTGCCCGTCATTCCACAGGCCACAATTGAGCAGGTTCGAAATGCAAGTGATATTGTAGATATCATAGGTTCGTTCGTTCCTCTCAAGAAAGCAGGCGTCAATTTTTTAGGGCTCTGTCCTTTTCATAAAGAGAAGACGCCTAGTTTCAACGTTAATCCATCCAAACAAATTTTTCACTGCTTTGGCTGTCATAAGGGGGGTGATGTTTTTACTTTTCTTCAAGAGTTCGAAAATCTGACTTTTATTGAAAGTGTACAACGGCTGGCTGAACGTGCGCGAATATCGATTGATTTTGAATTAAACCCTGGTCAGCGAGAGGAGGGATCTCTAAAGGAGAAATTAAGAATACTTCATGAGCAGATAACCAAACATTGGGAAGTCGCCCTTGCTAATGGCGCAAGTGCACAGATTGCACGAGATTATTTAGCCAAACGAGGAGTTAGTGAAGAGGCTGTCAAACGATTCCGTATGGGTTACGCTCTCGAAAAGTGGGATGATATATTAAATTGGGGTAAATCTAAGAAGTATGATGCTCAGTTTCTGGAGAAAGGCGGATTAGTAATAGCGGGTGATAAAGGTCACTATGATCGTTTTCGTGGGCGACTTATTTTTCCCATATGTGATGAGCAGGGCCGAGTGATTGGCTTTAGTGGTCGGGTATTGTCCAATGAACAAAAAGGAGGCAAATACATCAATTCACCGGAGACTTCGATATTTAACAAAAGCCGAGTTATATACGGTTTAGATAAAGCCAAGCGACCAATTCTTGAAGCCAAGTCGGTTATCGTGTGTGAAGGTCAGCTCGACACAATTGCGTGCCACCTTGCTGGCATTGAAAATGCAGTTGCACCCCAGGGCACTGCGCTTACTGCTGATCACACTCGTATTCTTAAGCGATATGCTGAGGAAGTTGTACTTTGTTTTGATTCTGATACTGCTGGGCAGCAGGCTGCGTTACGGTCACTTGATGACTTGCTCGCCAGTGGTTTGGCTATTCGAGTAGCAGTAATTCCAAAGCCTCACGATCCGGATAGTTTTATTCGTGAGAATGGTGCCGAATCGTTTCGAAAGTTGATTGATGAAGCTCCTGGTTTCTTTGATTTTCTTATTAATTATCTTTGCCAGATACATAATTCTGATTCCGATCGTGGGCGAATTAATATTGTGCAAGCGATGCGTGAGGCCGTACAGAAGACTGATAATCCAGTGCTCATAGATACTTATGCACAGAAGATTAGTCATCGTCTTGGGGTTGCAGTTGATGCGGTGCGGGCTGAATTCGCAAAGCGGAAGAAAATTTTTCAACGTCTTTCCTCGGAGCAAGGTGACAAGGAGTTGCCTGTAAAAGATGAGATGCCAATGGCAAAACCAAGCAGCCTTGAGTCTTGGTTACTTAAACTATCATTAATCGAGGATTCTTCTGCGGATTGGCTGGAGTCTCATCTCGACCTTCAATGGGTGGTACATGACGGGATACGAGAAATTCTTCATCAACAGTTTATTTTATTTGCAGAAAATAATGGCGCCAATTTTCCAGATTTACTGGGTGTATTACCGTCGGAATCGCTAAAAAAAATTGCAACTGAAGCAGTTGCGGAAGGGCGAACAATTCCTGATCCTGCCCGTCAGTTGAATGATATAGTGTTGCGTTTGCGTAACCAGTCCATTGACTCTCGGTTAGATGAGATTCAGCATGAATTAGTCTCGAACGCTGCTGATGAGGCGAAGTTGCTTGAATTAATCACAGAGCGTAATGCACTTAAAAAATTAAAAGGACAACCTCTTGAACCACTAGATGGGACTTAAATTAATGGTATAATCAGAATTGGGAGTGATTTATTTTAAGTCTAGCTGGCGTGAAAAATATACATATTCAAGTGCATAACGCTTTGCGTGTTGCTTGAGGTTGGCTCCAGCTGAATGGCCGCCTTCTGTGTTTTCATAGTACAAAACTTCATGACCTTGTTTGCGCATTCGGGCTACCATTTTGCGAGCGTGCCCTGGGTGGACTCGATCATCTTTTGTTGAAGTCTCAATAAATACCTTCGGATATTCTCGATCGGGGAAAACATTCTGATAGGGTGAATATTGAACAATAGCTTTTCGCATTTCTAGATCATCCGGATCGCCATATTCAGCAGCCCAACTTGCTCCAGCTAGCAACTTGGTGTAACGCAGCATGTCAAGGAGAGGTACTCGGCAAACAACTGCGTTTAGCAGATCCGGTCTTTGTGTAAAAATTGCACCTACCAAAAGTCCACCATTGCTGCCACCGGAAATACCCAAATGTTTTGGCGAAGTAATGCCACGTTTAATTAAATCCTCTGCAACTGAAATAAAGTCATCGTAGGCGCGTTGCCGTTTGGTTTTTAATGCGGCTTTATGCCAACGTGGGCCGAATTCGCCTCCACCACGTATATTTGCGACAGCGTATGCTCCGCCTCGTTCTAGCCAAAGTTTACCAATTGTGGCTGAATAGTTTGGTTTAAGCGAAATCTCAAATCCACCATATCCATAAAGGATTGTGGGAGTTTTTCCGTTAAACTTGAGATCTTTTCGATGGATTACGAAATAGGGAATTTTTGTGCCATCAGCGCTTTTAGACATGTACTGATTCACTTCAAGTTCATTGGAATTAAATTTGGATGTGAGTGATTTAAGCACTGTAAGTTTCTTATTCTTAGAATCAAATTCACTTAATCTATCCGGTGTAATATAGTCTTCATAGTTGATGAAAATCGTGTCCGAGTGCACGTTGGCAGCTGATATTGAAACAGTCCCATTTTTTGGAAGTGGTACTGGCTCTGAGTCCCATTTGCTATTTTTGGTATCGACTGTAAATCGTAAGATGCGACCTTTTACATTTTGTAGAAGAGTTATGTAAAGACCGCTGCGGGAAAGAGCAATACCCTCAATACTTGTATGCTCGTTTGGAGTAATAATTGTTTCAATGGTTGATAGTTTGCCTGTTGATTGGAATGTTTTAGCGTTTATAGCTAGTAGTGATCCTTGTGCGTGAGTTTTGCCGTTAACCTTCCATGCTTCACGAAGAGTGAAAAGAAGTCGATCTGCGTAATAACCAGCCAAGATTGCTGAATCCTGAAGCGGCAATCGTATCAGTTTCCCATTTGTATCAATGATGTAGTATGAGCTGGTGAAAAATGTAAGTGACTGTTCGATTACTAGGAGTTTTTCTTTTCCGGAGTTTAGTACACGAGGCCAGATTCCAATATCTTTGTATTCTCCCTCAAATATTATTTCAGAATCAGTGAGTGGAGTCCCCCGTTTCCAGCGTTTTACAATTCTCGGATATCCGGATTCGGTCAATGAACCTTCCCCCCATTTCGTTCCAACTATAAGTGTATTACGATTCAGCCACGCTACGCCAGACTTTGCTTCAGGTAATTCGAAACCATCCTTCACAAACTTTTTAGATACGGCATCGAATTCTCGATGTATTGATGCATCTGTTCCGCCGCGAGAGAGCTTAATAAGGCAGCGCTCATAGTTTGGAGTGAGCCATGAAATACCTTTATAAACCCAGTTTTCTTTCTCAGATTTGGCGAGTTCATCTATGCTGAGTACGGTTTCCCATTTTGGTGAAGTAGATCGATAGGATTCGGGTGAAGTTCGTCGTATAATTCCTCTTATGTTTTCATTATCTTGCCAAAAATTATATATGAATTCGCCTCGCAATGAACCATATGGAATACGGTCTTTTGCGTTAAGTAAGGCCTCTGCTTGTGAGAGAAATTTTTCGTAGCGTTTATCTGACTTAAGTTCGTCGAAACATTCTTTATTTCGTGCGAGTACCCATTCGAGAGCCTTTTCTCCTTCAATTTCCTCAAGCCAAATAAACGAGTCATCTAAAATTGGTGAACGTTCTGTTTCGCCATTTACCAGAGTAGTATTAACCATAATCAGGCCACAAAAAAACAAGATCCAAGTTTTCATTGCTGGACTGCATTCTATCTGGGTTATCAGCCCAAAACAATCAACAGCTTTTACAGATATTATTTTTTTTCGAGATCTTTCCGTGGGAAGAGAGGGACAGGCTTATTGCAAGTATGCCCTTTGACTAAGCCTCCCCACCTTGCTTGTTTGAAGTTATCCGGGGAGTCTTTGACTCCAACTTGCTCGGAGATTTTCTCTGCGGTTTGAGGCATAACAGGCCAGATGAGTACAGCGAGAATGCGACATGCTTCTGCTAGATTGTATAGTACTTCGTTGAGCCTATGTGATTGATCTTCTTGCTTTGCTAGTTTGAATGGTGCCGTTTGTTCAACGTATTGATTAGCACGGTCAACGAGGCCCCATATACTAACTAATGCTGATTGGATTTGATGTGATTCATAATTTATTAGAGCCTGATTAATCCATTTTTCAGCATCTGCAGCAAGTTCATCGGACTCGATTTCAAGAACGCCATTCCGATAACGGTTAAGCATAGAGAGTGAGCGATTAACGAGATTACCTAGTCCATTTGCGAGCTCTGCAGAATAGCGTGCCTGAAAACTTTCGTCTGTCCAGTTTCCGTCCGGGCCACTATCAAGTTCTCTTGCTACATAGTATCGAAATGCATCGACGCCCCATTCATCGATAACATTGTTTGGGTCTACGACATTACCGGTCGTTTTACTCATTTTTTGGCCATCCTTTTGCCACCAGCCATGAACGAGCACTTGTTTAGGGAGTTCTAGTTCCATGGCCTTGAGCATTATTGGCCAATAAACGGCGTGGAACTTAAGTATGTCTTTACCAATTACATGAATGTTAGCTGGCCATAGAGAGATAGATTGAGATTGTGATTCAAGTCCAATCGGTTTGGCAGCTGAAGCATCGCCCAGTGATGCTGGAACACTGGCATAGTTGCTTAGTGCGTCGAACCACACATATGTTACATACTCCTCATCAAACGGTAATGGAATTCCCCACTCGAGTCTTGATTTAGGTCTGGAGATGCAGAGGTCTTCGAGAGTGTTATTTTTTAGAAAACCGAGTACTTCGTTGCGGCGAGCTGCTGGTTGAACAAATTTTGGATTATTTTCGATATGCTGGATAAGCCATTGCTGATGTTCGCTAAGTTTGAAGTAGTAATTATGTTCTGCGAGTTCGGTTACTTCACCGTAGATTGGATCAAATGTCCCATCCTCACGCTTATCTTTTTCGGTTAAGAATGTTTCTTGCCTAGCGGAGTAAAAACCTCGGTATTCGGCCTGATAGAAGTGATCTTTATTGTGCAGTTGTTGTAATACTGCTTGAACAAACTCCTTGTGCCTTTCTGATGAAGTACGAACGAAATCGGAGTTCGATAAATTAAGTCTATGAGTAAATTTTTCCCATATACTTGCGAACTCATCACAATATATTTGAGGATCCTTGCCTTCAGCCTTAGCTGCGGATTGGACCTTTTGGCCATGTTCGTCTAGGCCGGTAAGGTAAAATACATCTTCCCCGAGGCTGCAATGCGTTCGAGCGATTATATCAGTAATAACTTTCTCGTAGGCGTGCCCTAGGTGAGGTTCTCCGTTGACGTAGTCGATGGCGGTGGTTAGATAAAACCGTTTACTCATCCGTGAGGTAGTATGCGCTTTTAGCTAAGCTCTTTGCAATCTTAGGGTGATAGCGCAACCTTAATTTAAAGAAAAGATTATGGTGTTGCTTGTGGTTCAGGTGCTGGCCCTTCAATTGCAGGTCTTTGTGGATTGAAGGGCTCAAGATCTTTTCCGTAATCTTCCGGCAGTTTAAGTGCAAGTCGAAGTTGTTCGAGCATGACTGGGTTGAGAGGAGCATTTGGTCGAAAGAAATCCTCTAATACTTGGCGTTCGAGCTGGTCAAACGGTGGTAAGCCAACTCGATTGGTGCTGATGCCTATGGCTTTTTGGAAACGTTTGTGAAACTGTATGGCAAGAGATTTATGCCCCACGAACCGGTCGTCGTCACCGATAGCTGCATAAGTGAATGCCTGAGTAAGCATTCCCATTATAACAGATTTAGTTTGGTTATGGTCAGTTTCGCCAGCATCTTCCTGAACCCGAGATACGCAGTATTCGTCAAGACTTAGTCCTGGAACTGGTATAGACTGGGGATATGTGTCGACCATTAGATTATACCACTGAGCGGCTTCCTTCATACGGTTATGCAAGTAGAGGAAATATACGGCATTACGAAGAAAATTTTTGTGACCAGTACTGATGTGCTCTGCCATTTTGGTATCTGTGTTTGAAGCTCGGTCTTTTTCCCGTTCTCCTTCCATTTGTGTCTCATAGGCTTCATTAACCCGTCCAACAAGATCGCCATTATACCCGTAATTAAAGTTTGGTGGTGCTGAGATTAGACGTCCTTGCATATAGGCTTGTTGGAATGATTGATATATGATGCGTCGTAGTTTAACGAAGTCACCGCCGGCGGCTTCAACTTCCTCTAGGTCTAGTACACCATCCGGTTTTCCATCTGGTCCTTTAACATCAAATCTTTCGATAACGTCATTAATTCCCTGTTGAGCCCAAAAAATGGCATGCGCATCTTGAAGCCGCCACTCAAGTGGCCCCCATTGCTCGTCTACCTTTTTCATCTCTTCAGGGTACATTTTGAATTCATTTATAAGCCTAAGACGTCTCGCTTCGGCTTCTGATCCCTTCGGAGGCTCAATCAAATCAAGGTAACCGTCCCGCTTATTACCCAAGACGCTGATCATATCCTTGCACCATGCTTCTTTGTAGTATCGGTGAGCATCGTCTAGGTTGTGGCCGACCTTGTGTTGAAAATGCCAAGCCAGTTCATGATATAAATGAGCACTGTGAGGATTGTATTGTAGTCCTTGATCACGAATCAGCTCTATCCCTCGCTTGACCCAGTGCCATCTGACTTCTGGCGTTTCTATGCCATCAAACTTAACCGAGATATTATAGGACATATTCCAAGCTGTAACTCGCCATACATGATCAGCGTAAGGTTGTAGTTTGGTAATCCAGTCTCCAAGTTGAGCCATCTCAAAAAACTTACCATCTTCTTGCATCTGCATTGCGCGAACCCAGAGAAAATTTGCGATCAGTCCCCTAAAGCCACCAAGGACTACGGTTGTGAACGCCAGAGTTGGAGGCAGGTTCTCAATTTGTTCTGTGCGGGTTAGATTATTATCTCGGCGAAAATTGTTCATCTTGCTTTGGCCAAAATGCACAATTACGAGAAAAACTATTGCCAGCCAACAGAGGATAATTTTGTAAAATTTACCTTGGAAATTCATTGGTTCAATTCATCGATGCTGTTGGATTAGGTAATGCTAGTTCCTTTCTTTGGAACATCAATGCCCCAAAGGCCGAAATTAAGCCCGACATTAACAAGATAATTCCCATGAAAGCGGATCCAAGCGATTTCCATGTTATTGTACGTCCCGAACTTAAGTTGTCTATTGGAGAGTAGCCCCAAATTGAATCGGTCACCCAAAGGATGCCTTTGGACATACCAATTGCAATGTCGTCCAAAGCGGATGGTGCATCCTTACGGCCAGTTTCGTGGTTTACCCCGGAAATACCTTCTTCTTCAATGATTTGCTCAAGTGTTCCTGTCGATGCAGAAATTAGCAGGATCCCAATCGATACGAATGCTGCGACAGGAAAAGCTAGAAAACTAGATGCCATAAGGCCGATTGCAGATATAAGTCCTAACCAAAAATAAATAATTAAAATACCGCGTAAGAGGTTAGATCCAAAACCGCCATCGTGGTAAAGTATTGATGGCCCATCTTTAGTTAAGAATACGATTGGTTTGTCATTAAGATTAAAAAAATTGACTACCACTCGGCCATGATTGGGGCCTGCCTTGTCTGGAATTATTCCGCCTTCTAAGTTTAATTCTAATTCATGAAAAACACTTGATCCTACTGTTATTTGTTTGGGCTGTTCGTTAGGTGGCCAACGTTTTCCGGTTCCAGCTCCAACAGTCCAAGTGCAAAGATGCGATTTTGGATCGTATTCATCTCCGGCGTTGAACTTATACCTGAGATAGATTGGTCGTTTGTTTATTTCATCTACTTTGTTTGTGTCGATCTGAAACATCCATTGCATACTTTGACCAGGTAAAACCACTTCAGTTGATCCCTTATATGTTTGAATGGCTTGATGTTCTAATTCTTCAATTTCATTAATTATATCAGGGTTCTTTTCTGCTTGTTCCACCAGACTTATATAATCAGATCCTCTAAGTGATAGGATGTGTTCTGGATTTGTAACGCTCATCCTTAAAGATTCTTCTTGGGGCGTGTATTGGCTTTTGCCCATAGCTACCAGTTTGCAATAAGCGTATGCTCTTGCTCTGTTGAGTGTAAGGTCCAATTCTGGAAGGTTAACTTCACTACGCGAGACGAGTACTTCGTTGCGTAATTTATTCTGTTCAGCTAAGTTTAATTCATCAGAATTTGAACGATTATCAATGAGAAAATAAATTGCCAATCCGGTTGGAATAAGAAGTGCTGCGTTGAGCAGCATGATACCTAACCACTTGCCAAACCAAATTTCCCAGCGTGCGATCGGCTTGACCGCAACCATTTGTATTACATTATCTTCTATCTCACGAGCAAGTGTTCCACACCCCATCCAAAGAGACGAAATACCGAGCAGTGCAGTTGTAGCGCCAAGTGAATAAGTGAGTACTATTTGTACCATTCCCTTGGCAGTGCCATCGCTCTTGATCATTAGCGGCAACCCAAAGACGATTATCAGTAATGAAATAGCCATAGCGACGACAAACCGATATCGCACAGCAGCTTTCAATGTTTGTTTTGCAATCGCCCACATGGTCTTTGTTTTAATCGCCTAGCAATCCACTTAATTTATCGTTTGCTTTATCGAGATTTTCCGCTTTTTTTGGATCTGATTTTGAAGTTGGAGTTTGGTCTGCTTCTGCTTTTGTTAAATCATCCAATCTGTCCTCTTTTATGGTAGATGGTTTAGGTTGAAGATTTGGATTTGGGCTAAGCGCAGGCTCTTCACTACGTGTAAGGTGATCAAGTGCACGGTCTGTTTTGTTTTGATTCGTATCTCCACCTCGCAAATAGTCTGCTACCTGATGTCCTGAAGTAGCTCCAGATGTTTCAGATTCCTTTTGCCGTGCTTGTTCAACAATATTTAGGAATAAGCTCTCAAGATTTTCTGTTGGATTATCCACATGTACCTCCTGAGATTTTGTATCTTCTCGAATAAGTGTTAGTACTTTGTCCATGGTTTCTCGAGATAGGGCAGGGGAGGTGATTCGTGTAGCGTTACGGTTAGACAGTAACTCTTTCATTGTTCCAATTGCCTGAACCTTGCCGCCATAAAGAATCATGGCTCGATCACATACATCCTCAACGTCAGATAATAAATGGCTAGAGAGGATGACTGTTTTGCCTCGTTCAGCCAATGTTAGGATCAAATCTTTAATCTCGCGACACCCAATTGGATCTAGTCCAGAAGTAGGCTCGTCGAGAATGACCAAATCAGGGTCATTAATCAGAGCCTGAGCTAAGCCTATACGACGCTGCATTCCTTTGGAAAATTCTCCTACATGACGTCTTCGAGCATTTTCCAACCCGACCATTTCAATCAACTGTTCAGCCCGATCTCGACGTTCTTTTGAATCGATATGAAAAAGACTACCAAAAAAATCGACTGTTTCGTCTGAGTTCAAATATCGATATAAATATGATTCTTCTGGTAGGTAGCCGAGGCGAGCTTTCGTTTTGACATGGCGAGGGGAATGGCCAAAGACACTGATGCGACCTTTTGATGGATAAAGAAGTCCAAGTAGCATTTTAACAGTGGTGGATTTTCCAGATCCATTGGGGCCTAACAGGCCAAAAACTTCACCGCGTTTTACTTCGAAATCAATGCCTGATACGGCATGGGCTTTTGGTCTTCCCCAAAAGTCTTTAAAGACTTTTGTAAGCCCTTGAGCGGAGATGACCGTTTCTGTTGAGTTCATTTTTATTTAATCCTCTAATGTAAGAGGCTTTCTTCAATTAAGCTGCCTGAGGCGAAGCATTACTGGTAGACATAGATTCGGTGCCTTCAGTATTCGCTTCAAAAGCTTCAAGTTCTTCACCTTGGCGGACTAATCGAGCACTATTGAACACGACAATCAATGAACCTGCATTATGTAGGATTGCGGCTACAATTGGATTGATAATTCCGTAGCTGGCGCCAACGATTCCAACGATAATAAACAGTATCCCAAAAAGGAAATTCTGATTAATCACAGTACGTGTTTGTCGAGAAAGACGGACAAGAAATGGTAGTCTGCGAAGGTCATTATTCATTAGTGCAATTGTAGCGCTCTTGATGGCGACTTCGCTTCCAGCTGCCCCCATTGCGACTCCCATGTCGCCAGCAGCAAGCGCTGGCGCATCGTTAACACCATCACCAATTACAGCAACTCTATAGCCACGTTTTTTTAGATCACTTACATATTCAACTTTGTTTTGAGGAAGGCATTCAGCAACAACCTCAGCACAGCCTATTTCTGCAGCAACACGAGCGGCCACAGGCTGACGATCGCCAGAAACCATAGCGACGCGTTGAACTCCTGAATCTAGCAGGTCGGCTAGTGCACCTTTAGCTTCATCTCTTGTGGCATCCTGTAGGCCTATCCATCCTATAAAAGTTCCTTCACGAGCTACATATAACAAGCTGTATCCTTCAGTTTCTTTCAAATCCACTTTGGATTCAAAGTCATCTCCTACTCCATTGTCACGTAGCCATTGTGCTCGGCCTATTACGACATTGGTGCCATCTACCTTGGCTTCCACACCCTTGCCAGCTGTTTCCTTGAAATCAGATGGATCAGTTAGATTTAAGTCAGCTTCTTTCGCGAGTGTTGCCAACGCTTTTGCAGTGGGGTGATTACTGAATTTTTCTGCAGTTGCAGCAATTTTTAGGAGTTCTGCAGGTTTAATATCACCTTGAGGGGCTAGACGGCTTACAGCCAATTGACCAGTAGTTAATGTTCCGGTTTTATCAAAAACAAATGCGTTTATTCGTGCAGCGATCTCTATATCTCCAACGTTTTTTATTAGTACGCCTAAACGTGCTGCTGAAGCTAATGCAGCTACCATGGCTGTAGGGGAGGCAAGAATAAAAGCGCACGGACAGGCGATTACAAGAACTGAAACTACTCGCTCAATATCGTGAGTAAAAAACCAAACAATAGCAGCAATAACTAAGACTAAAGGTGTATAGTAGCCCATGTATTGGTCAATAATGCGCATGATTGGTAATTTGGTTTGTTCTGCTGATAGAATAAGATCACGTACACGTCCGAATGTTGTGTCTTCACCAGCTCGGGTTACTTGTATTTCAAGTACGCCGTTAAGATTCGTTGTGCCGGCGAATACCTCATCCCCACTACTTTTATCTACAGGTAGAGATTCGCCGGTGATATTTGCCTGATTAATAGAGCCTTGCCCACTAATAATTTTACCGTCAGCTGCTATATTGTCCCCAGGACGAATTCGAATCGTGTCGCCAATTTTTAATTCTGATGCGGGGACTTCTTCTTCGTCATTACCGATAATGCGTCGAGCTTTGCTGGGAGTAAGTTTGACTAGAGATGCAATGGAAGCTCGAGCTCCTGCGGCGGTACGGGTTTCAATTAATTCCCCAAGCAACATGAAAAAAGCTACTATTCCAGCTGTCTGATAGCCGCCAAGTTGTGATTCACCAGATGCTATGGCTGCAAGAAACGCAATGGCTACAAGCTCATTTATAGTAAGCATTCCTCTTTTTATATCTTTGACTGCCAAGCGTAGGATAGGGAACCCAAGTATCATTGCACCGATAAATGCACTAATTCCGGCGACTTGATTGTCAGTCCCGGTGAACCATTCCATGAAGAATGAGTTGGCGATAAATACCACCCCAGAAATCATTGTGGTTAATCGGAAATTGGTGTGCTCATGCTCATGACCACAACTGCCAGGATCATTGTCATGATCATGGTGGTGTTCTTTTATTTCCTTACGACTTAGAAGAGATGAAACTTGCATGTTAAATTACTATTTCTGTGTGTTGATTATTCAAATCAGGGAACTTGTCCCTCCTTTAATTTTGGTTTAGCTGGAGTTCGGTTCAGCCATATACGAGGTTGCCGACCAGAAAGGTAAAAAATATCGATAGCATTGGTGAGTACATTTTGCATAGTTTCGGAAACTAATCGTTGCTGAAAGAGCTTAGGGTTACTCTCGTAAAAAGGTCTTTGATCAGTGAATGATTTTGCTTCGGCTTCTACTGAGGTTAATAGTCGGTCTGCAGTGGTTTTCCCTTTGCTTTCGATTACTCTGGCTTGCCCTTCTGCGTTAGCAATAATGCTGGTAGCTTCGGCACGAGCGGTGCTGACTTTTTGCTGACTCTCTTGTTGTGATTTAAGGAAAGCATCGTAAGCTGGTTTAACCCCGATTGGTACTGTGACATCTAGTGTTAGTGAATTTACTTGGATTGGTAGGTCGTGAGCTTGGTTAACTACCTTAGTGATTCGCTCACGTATGTCATTCTGTAAATCTGATTGACGAGTATATGCATTCATTGAGCTTCGGTTAGCGGAAGCATGGTAAACTGCATTATCTAATGCCGACTGAAGGAAGTTAGTCACGTTGTTAAACTTGAATTCATAAGCTTGAATCGTCGTTTCCGAATCCTTAAGGCTGAAATTCATCTCCGCTTTTATGTGCAAAGTGTTTCCGTCTCCTGTCAGGGTATAGCCGTCATAATCGGGAGCAAATGAATAGCTGTCTTGAGGATCATCTGCATCTTTTGTCCGCCACCCTACATCAGAAGTGATTGTTCGGTTTTGGTTCACAGGAATCTGTACTATTTCATCAATAGGGTAGGGCCATGCAAAGTGCAGACCAGATTCAAGAATAGGAGATTTGAATTTGCCGAAACGCAATTGCAATGCCTGATTTCCACTGTCTACTTTTGTTATACCTGAACAAAGAAAGGCAATTGCCAGTACCACCATTAATACTCGAACAATTTTAAAACTACTTTGCAGTGCTTCAGCCAATGCTCGAGTTCGAGCATCATCCACTACTGCCGGTTGATCGTGAACTTGATGTTCTTCGGCAGGAGTTATATTTCCCTTAGACTGATTTTCTTCGTCGCTCATCTCTTTTATTCTCCAGAGGTCTTGTTGGGTTGAGTCAAAAGGTTAAATGGAGGTGTTTTTGGGTCGAGGATCAATGTTGCATTATCCTTGAGTGGGCCTTCCAAGGCGTTGAGATTAAATAAAAAATTCGCTAGCTCTGGGTTTTTTTCAAATTCTTTAAAATACTGAGCCGATGCTGCTTCGGCTTGGCCTCTAAGGACCTTTGCCTTTGCTTCAGCTTTAGCAAGAATCTCATTGGCTCTAAGATCAGCTTCGGCTTTGAGCATTTTTGCTTCTCGTTCGCCTTCAGCTTCGATCTTTGTAATACGAGCTTGGCGTTCGGCTTTCATTCGCTCGAATACTGCAGCAGTTACTGTTGCCGGCAATCCCAGGCGCTTAATTCCAACCATCTTAATTTCTATTCCGAAAGTTGAAGTGTCCTTTGTTGCTTCTGCTTTCATTTTTTCCTCGATCTCTGAAAGTTTAATTAGGTCCGCGTCAGTATTTACAATTTGCTCAAAAGTGTAGTTACCAATTACAGAATTTTGCGCACTACGAACAGTGGACTCTAGCGTTTTGTTAGCTAGTGATAAATCACCACTAAATTTCTGGAAGAACTGTAGTGCATCACTGATTTGCCATGTGACAAAAACCTTTACCAGAATGGGTTTTCCTTCCGTAGTACTGGTTGTTTCAAAAGTCCATTCTGAGTTCTGGATGCGCCTGTCGAACTTGTATACTTCGTTGATTGGCCAAGGAAAACGAAATCTGAATCCGGGTTCAATGTCAGCTTTTCCAGTTTTTTGTATCACTGGATTACCAAAGGTGGTGCGAATTGCTATCTCGGTATGCCGCACTTGATAGGTCAGCAGCATAAAGCCGAAAATAATCACAAGGATCGTACCGATCATTAGGGTAATATGATTTTTTTTCATTTGTCTTAAATTTTTTTGATTAGTTGTCTTGTTCAACAGTTACGTTCAATAGGTCTTGCCTCAATTGATCCTGCAACTCGAGGTTGATTACATCTCGATTAGCTGGATTTGATAAAATGTATTTACGTGAACCTTTTGTTGCCTCCT
>JAYZHR010000111.1:0-4752 GCA_036166355.1 Verrucomicrobiota bacterium
TTGTGAAGAAGATAATTTTGATCCAATTGCTTCTGCTGGGGATTTGGTCGATAAGTCTGAGCTGACTAAGAATAGTATCGAAGCTCATAAAACATTGATGGGTGTGAGTCGTGAAAACGAACTTAAATTTAAGGAGGTCGCTCGTTTTTTAGAGGAAAATCTTGAAGTCAAATCACAAGATTGATCTTAGTCTTTGAATTAAGTTCATGAGTAAAGACAGTTTTATCATAATAGATTTCCTGATCTCCAAAATTTTGAACAGTATTGGTATCCGTTTTGAGGGGAACAGATTTAATGGTTGATGTAGACGTTTGATTGCTCTCTTGATCTTGGCTGCATCCAATAAAAAGCTGAGTGTTGCAATGGTTAAAAATGGCAATACAGCAACATGACGATTATTATCTGTAGAAAGTATTTAGATCTCTTCTAGATGTGTTTAATGGCTTTATCTGGAATTGGAGATCCAGATGATTGTGCAAACGTGAGCGCTATTGCAAGAGCATCGGCTTCATCAGGAGATGGAGTTTCGCTTAATGCTAGTCTTGTTTTGATCATCTTGGCTACTGCATCTTTTTGTGCGGCTCCGTAGCCAACAATAGCTTGTTTTACTTTGCGAGGTGCAATTTCGAATACATCTAACCCGGATTTTGCTACTATCGTTAATGCAGCACCACGTGCTTGTCCCATTACAAGTGCTGTTTTAGCGTTTTGTGCATAAAATAATCCTTCTATGGCAGCCACAGTAGGGTTGGTTTGTTTAATAACTGATTCCAAGATATTAGATATTTCTACAAGGCAGCGAGAGATTGGCCACTTAGCTGGGCATTTGATCGTTCCTTGCAATACTGCAAAAGGGTTTGTTTTGGTGGTATCTATCACGCCATACCCAGTTCCACGAAGTGAAGGGTCGATGCCAAGAATAACCTGACCGTTATCATAGCTAGACGAGACGGTACTGGCTCCAGTTTCTTTCCCTGCTAGTCGTTGTTGGATAGCATCAAGCTGTTGCGGAGTAATGCCCACCCAGCTGCAATAAAAAACCTTAGCGCAAATGTCGAGGCTGAGGTTAATTTAAATTAATATTTTATATGGTTTTGTTTAATTCCCTGAAAATATCTCGATAAAATTCTGGATGGCTTTCCCATGTTTGAGCTGTAATGAAATTACCGTCAACAACACTTTCCATATTAATCCATTTGGCTCCTGCCTGTTCGACTTCAAACTGAATGTTGCAATAGCATGTTAGGTTGCGGCCTTCCGTGATCCCTGCCGCTATCATAATTTGAATTCCGTGACATATTGAAAATATCCATTTTTCTTTTTTATTAAAATTACGAATGAGATCCAATAGATTTGAATTATGACGCAGAAATTCAGGTGCCCGTCCTCCGATCAATAGTACGGCTTGATAGTCTGAAGCTTTTACATCTTTTAAAGCGACATCCGCTTTAATTAGGTAGCCAGGACGTTCAATGTAGGTGTTCCATCCAGGTTCAAAGTCGTGTATAACACCATTCAGCCTCTTCTTCTTTGTAGCTCCTATATGTGTAATCCAGCCCTGTTCCTCAAATCGATGTTTGGCATACAGGATTTCATAGGACTCTCCGGCGTCATCAGTGATGATTAGAATTTTTTTACGTTTGGCTGCCATTATTTTATGTGGTGTTTTGGTAGTTTAATTGTATTAGGTTGTCAATCTAGTTGCCTTTAATCATGGGTTCGTTTCGAATAAAATGATTTATTATTGACTTGCGTGTGGTTGATCAATGAGAATCAGGACTTATGCGTTTTAATTTGATATTATTGCTATCTATGTTGGCTTTATGTTCTGGAATCGCACAGGAACAAAAGCTTTGCCCTTTGATGATCGAGGATGAAATTGATCCTGAAGAATTTGTCGAGTACAAAGGAAAGAAGATATATATGTGCTGCGGTTCCTGCGTTAAAAAGTTTAAAAAAGCTCCTGATTATTATATTAAATTAACAAGTAAATTGTTACCTCAGGTTGATAAAAGTTTACTGGATGCGAAAGTTAAAATTATAGAACAAAAGTTCTGCATGGTATATCCAGACAGGGTTATCTCTCCAAAAAGCTATGCTCATGAACATGAAGGCAAGAAGTATTATTTTTGGAGTTCCACAGCAATTCGTAAATTTAAGGCCAAGCCTGATTTTTATATTGAGCGTGCAAAGAAGAACGAGAATATCAAGAAACTGGCTTTGAAATAATAATCGTATTTAATCTTTTTATTCAATTAATCGCAGCCGGTAGAACCGCTGCGATTTTTTTTTATTATATTCTTTATCAACAAAGTTTGATTCTCCATTGGTTATAAATATATCCTGCCAATCTATTAAGTTTGATGAGCTTTCAAGGATATATTTTCCAGATGAAAATGTGATTACTGGAAGTTCGTTTTTTATCTTTATATGCAGGCTGTTTTCCTTATGGACTGCTTCGGTTGCTTGTTCAATTTTGTAATCATCAAACACCATGAAATTATTTCCGGGATTGCCGATATCTCCGAATACCCAGGCTGCGCTGATAACTCCTAATTCGAGTTTGGCATTACTCGTTGTTAAGGGTTGGTTTTCTATTATGTAAACATCTCCAATTTTCGCAGCCCAATTGTTTCCATGAAAGTTCATATCTATTGTAAGGTCATAAATTGTATTCCTTTCAAATATAAATTCTGTGTCTTTGGGGCCTTCGCCATCATCTAGCTCGTAATTGATTTTTTTTGTATGGTTATCAAAGTTAACAGAGGCCAGCCATTTTGTTTCGCTATTGTAAATAATCCAGCGGAATTCATCGCGCTGAGTGTCTTCAGAGTCTGCAATCATCATCACAACTGAAAACCGTATTATTTTATTGTCTGTTTTTTGGGATTCGATTGGTCTCCAGATGTTGATGTATCCTTCATCGTCATTTTGAGGTGGCCAAAAACCAATATAAGCTTGATTGCCCAAGTCTTGGAACGTGTCTTTGATTAATCCATTGCCGCTGGTTCCATCAGCTTGCCAGCCTGATTGTTCGGCTAGTGTGTACTGAAGGTCGTAACCTTCTTCAGGTTCGAAACCGGTTTGGTAGATGACCTGACTTTGGATGAAAACGACTGCGCAAAAAAAAATAAAAAAAGAATAAACCCAAGGATGCTTTCTAGCCAGATTGAGCTTACCACATATGCAGTCTTGCAGCATTTATCCTTTTGTTATCGTCGTTCTTTTGATGATCCGGAATTTGAAGGAGGAGCGGAAGGCCTACTTGGGGCTGAAGGAGGGGAATAGCTTCTGGATGGAGGACTGTAAGATCTACTTGGAGCGGTACTTCTTGATGGAGCGCTGTAAGATCTGCTTGGGGCAGTGCTTCTTGATGGAGGGCTGTAAGATCTGCTTGGGGCTTTATAGCTCGGGGTTGTTCGTCTTGATGGAGTTCTATAGTTTGGGGAACTAGGTGTATAAGTAGACGTTCCCAATGAACTGGGCCTTTTAGATGACTGAGTCCTGCTTGTTGATGAGCGAGGTGTATATCTAGGAGGGCTCGGTTTTGAGGGAGTAAGCCTTGAAATTGAATTACCTGATGGAGTGGATGGCCTAGATGGGCTGCTAGCTCGAGGTGTTCCATAAACTCTTATCGGTTTTTTAACAGTTGTGCTTGGAGGGGAATACTGTTTAAAGCCAGATGAACGTCCGATATTGCTAGGGCGAGATGGTGTAGAGGGCTTGCCAAGTCTAGTTGATGACGAATTCAGTGGTCGTCGACTGATAGAGTTTGGACCAATCTTTGATCTTGATGTGGCGATTCGGCTTTGGTTCTGACCCGGTAATCTAACTACATTTGGTTTTCCTGGGGATGCGGCGGATGATGCAGTGGTACGGCTTGGGGTCAGTGGTGTGACGGTTGATGGTCTTGCCGGGTTGGCTGTGACTGTTCTACCTAGTGGTCGAGGAATTAAGGCAGATTTTGTGGTGTTGTTTTTAAGTGTGCCCTTGTTTAGTTGGTTGGGTTTTAGTGGGCTATTTTTTTTCGCAATCTTACGGCCGCTAATCGCTTTGTTTTGTGATCCATTTTCGGAATTATCCTCAATTGATTCTTCTTTATTGTCATTCGTGACTACTGTTTTGTCTGCTTGTTGCCGTTTGAATGCCTTTTCAGAAGAAGTTGCATTTGATGGAGGCTGCAGTTTTGGACGATAGACTGCCAAAGTTTTTTCGTTGGCATCAATTTGGCCAATCTTTGCGATATTTTCCACATTAGGATCGACTTCACGAATCCGTATCTTTCGAACTGGTTCGCGGGTCTTTTGTTCTACAATTGTCGGAGACACACCATTATTTATTATCGTATTATTATTTTCAGTTATGTGGTTGTTAACGACCTTTGTTTCGTTGTGTACAACTGTTACGTCCTTTTCACGAACACGATGTCGATGCAGTCGTCGATGCCTCATATAAGAGTAATTGCAATAAGTATAGTGGCTATGGCTTAGGCCAAAATGAAAACCAATACTAACGCGTGAGCCGTGCCACATATAGCCTACGCCAGTTACATAGTCGCAACCAGGAGGTAGAGGCGCCCAACCTGCGTATATACTTGAAGATCGCCAGTGAACCCAGGCTGGGCTCCAGCGGTAACCTGGAACCCAATACCATCCGTGAATTCCTGAGCGATGCCAGCGACCATAGTGAAATGGTGCCCAGCCCCAGCTGTAATATGAGTTCCAATACCATCCGACATCACTGTAAATCCAT
>JAYZHR010000112.1:0-6240 GCA_036166355.1 Verrucomicrobiota bacterium
AGTTCCGATCTGTTAGTTTTGGATTTATCCAAAATGGAAGAGGGGCAGAGACTTCAATGGAATGCACAACCAGGTGCAGTATATCAACTTCAACAGTCAAACGAGATAAGCGAAGAGTGGTTGAATGTTGGTGAACCTATTTTAGCCTCGGAAAGAGAAGCGGGAGTTACTTTAAAGTCTGTCGCAGATATGAGTTTTTACAGGATCAAAAAGATTCGTTAGTCCTATGTTGAATTTTTTATTTAGAACAAACTTGTTGTTAACCGCTGCCGCTTTTTTTGTGGGTGCGGCTGGGGCGAGTGCGTTCACTTTGGCCAACGGCACTAATAGGGTTGTTGTAAACAATTTGGGAGAAGAGTATCGGTGGAATTCTCCGATTGTAACTTATACCTACGATGAGTCTTTTTTGAGTTACTTTGGTTCAAATGGTGTTGTCGCTGTGGAGAAGGGAATGGAAATCCTTAATTCAATCCCTGCAGCATCCAGTATTAAAACTAACTATCCTCCAGCAAGTGCTGATGAAAATAATTTATGGAATTTTCCAGTTCGACCTGATCGCTTTCATGCGAGGGCATACAACGATCGTATCTTAGACATTAAATCGTATGCTTTGGCTGAGTTGTTTGGGTTTATGGGGCTTGGTAACGCTGAGGATAATGCGTTTCAACTTGAGTTTGGTTCAGTCGTTTTACGGAATTGGGATCCAATTAGTTATGGCCCAAGCAAATATTTAAACGGTAATTTAATTTCTTGGGCGGTTTTGGGTGGTACAAATGCTCAGCCATTTCCTATAGATGTAACCAAATCGTTAATGACTCTAGCAGGTACGGCTGATAATAGGGTGCCTCGTTTAGATGAGGGTAAATATTTGGTAGCTCCGACCCGTGATGATATTGGTGGTTATCGTTACTTATATAGAAAAGATAATTTTAATGTAGAGAATTTGCCTCCAAGCACATATCAAATGGTGACCAATCAGCCGAATCTTACCAATCCGGCTATTTTCAGTATTGATCTTCGTTGGTTCTCAAAAGAGTCAAAAACTAACACACCTACAGCCTTTCAGCAGTTTCTTTTGACCAACCAGTGGTGGGGGCCAATGTACACCAACTTGACTGTGCCCCCTTTGATGATTCTTAAAACCAATGTTAATTGGGAATTGGGTTGGACGACTAACGTTACTCCATATTTAACGAACTTCCCTTGGACGCCTATTGGTCAGCCAGCGACTTTGGTTTATTTGACCAACAAATACAGAACTTTTAAACCTAGCTACGATTATATTTTTGGTAATGTAATTACAAATATTCATGTTCCAACTGAAAAGTCAGAAGTGCTTTATCGTTCATGGGAAGTGGTGCCGAAGGCGCCTTTATGGAGTGTAATCGGTAGTGTTCCAACTACAACGAACTATACTACAACAATTCTTAATGATGAGTACCCTCATGGTGAAATAATCATTCTTCCAACAGGAAATGCTGGAGCAGGAGGAGTAGGTGGAGGAGGACTAGTAGGTGGAGGAGGTGGAGGAGCCAGTGGCTCTCCTAATGTTGTTGGTTATCATTTTACAGAGATGCAATTTGAGAGAGTTAACATATTAACAAATATGCTAACTGATACTAATAACCTCGCGAATCCTGGTGGGGCATTGCCGGGGCAAGCAGGAGGTTTGGGTGCTGGTGGGGCAGCAATAACAAATTTTGTTGGGGTAATGGAAGATGAGGTTTGGGCTAGCACTAATCATGCGTATTTGGCCTATCCAATTGTTTTGCAGACAAATTCACTGTTGCTGGGTGGAATAGATAAAATTCGCTACTTAAGAATGCAGGGTGATTCGCTTGTTACTACAAATTATTCTCCGGATCGATTCCTCAAGAATTACAAGTTTCCAAATCTGGAAAACCAAACTTTTACATATGTAATTCCAGGATCTGCACAGGCTTTGACTAATGCTGCAATGCCGTCTTTTTCATATGAGATGGATTACGTCGAAAACAGTGTTCGCAAGACCGGTAAGTTTATTAAATTTTTTACAAGCCCGGATATTGTCTTTACCGCAATTAATGCGCCTCCTTCTGTGACTTCGACAAACACTGCTGGAGCAGCTGCGGTCAATAATAATTCTATCAATGGTATTCAAACAGCCGGTTTGAATGGCCCAGGTGTTATTCAGTCGTCAGGTAATTTAAACTTTAGCTTTAACAAACTTGGATTGCATTGGGAGTTGGATCCTAGCTTTTTCCTTAATGAGGAAAACCAAACACCTGGTTGGGTATGGGGGCATTACGATGGTTCAATGAGTGAACCGATGGTTTTTCCCAATAGTCAAACTATACGAGATCTTGAGAAACAAATATATTCTGGCGAATAAAAAGGCACAAAAATGTTAAATCAAATCAAATTATTTCGATGTTCGGTGTGTCTGCTAGTTGGCATCTTGGCTAATGGTGTCATTGTTTCTGTTGTAGGTCAGAATACCAAAACAGGTGATGATCCAAAGAATTCTGTTTGGATTAATAATTCTATTCTGGATGAAGCTCCTTACGTGAATGCCGAGATGGTCGAAAACCGGGGTGTTATAGAGGTAGGTACTCCTGATAATGTTCCATTTTACTTTTTTAATGCTAAGTACTTCACAAATTCCGGATCGCTAAATATCAGAAAAGATTTTCAATTTAGTACATTTAGTACGGATGAAAAATCTGGCGCAAATTTTGATCCTAAAAAGGCGAAGGTGTTTCATAATAATTCCACTGGAAAAATAATTAGCGTCACTGATGAGTTTTCTACCGGTAGTATTAGTATCAATGCAGAACAAATAATTAACAAAGGCTTAATCTCAGCTGAAAATGCTGGGGTTCTGGATTTGGAGGGTGATGATGTTAATTTATCTCGAGGAGGAGTTGAGATTAAATCTGGGCCAGATTTTGAACATCCTAATGGGCTGGATGATTTTGGTCTGCCACTAGCATGGGGATATAATTTAAATTATCTGAATGGTTCACTTGGACCATACCAACAACGTCGTTTTTCATCAAATCCAGCTGGAGCAGGGACTTTGCTGGTAAAGCAGGATTGGGGTGTTAGAGATGTTTTTTGGGGTTTCAGGTTGGGATCAAATTACAATGGTTCGACTCCTGCAAGTGTTATAGGCTTTGGAGACTATTATTCATTTGCAGCTCCAGATGGATTGATGTGGCAGGAGGTATCTTCACCATATTCACTAACAGGTAAATATACTCCTCCTTATGGGCAGTATGCTATCTGGGATGCTCCGATTTTGGGGGCTGGATATAAGTCATCATTCCGGACCGACTTTACCAGGATTGGTGATGAGTATCATGAGACATATCAGGGAATACTTTTAAAGAATTCGGGTTCTGACAAGGTGGTGTATGATGGTAAGTTTGTTCCAAGACAAGCACCTATCAATAATAATCCAGAGCGTTTTTATTATGGAGCTGTTGCCTCTTTTGAGGTTCCAGAAGGAATAACCAATGTTATCCAAGGAGTTAATGAAACGCGTTCAATATATATTATCGATGAGCATCCTAATATAGGCTATGCCGGTAATGGTTTGTTGGTAAATTCCCAAGAGACGGCAAGTACAGATTTTGGAATGCCCCAAAATTTTGTAGTTACAAGGTATAAACCAGAAGAGTATGTGGACGGTATACCGGGAAGATATGAACCTGGTTTTTTAGATTTCTATAGGGGTGAACAAGACACAACTACATTCAATGATTCTTATTATGGATTTAGAATTACAAATGTAGTTTCCAGGATTCCTTTTTCGGAATTACCAAATCCTGATTTGGAAAATAATGAGAGCAAGGTTCAGGCAGGCTTAGTAAGGGTTAAGGCCAAAAATCTGGATCTGAGAAATGCAAGAATTAGGGCAGAAGGCGGCATTAGGATTGAAACAGAGCATCTGATTGGAAGCACCAATGCTGTTTTAGATTCTCAAAATTTAAGTCTTAACTTGGGAAGCACAAATGGAATTCTTGTGATTACCAATATGGTACAGGAATCTGTACAACGGTTTACCGGCGGTGTTGAATCATACAGTGTGGCTTGGGCCAATAATTATAGGACTACGGGCGCCGCATTAATTGAGAGGGAAAAGATATTTTTTGTTGAAGATCCGTCCGCTGAAGTGACGGTTAATCTCCATTATCACTTCTTTGTTATAGATGCATATCTCAATGCTGAAGTTCCTGTAACGGTTACCGATTTAACCGTAAATAGTGATAAGGTGTTATTTAAGGATGCCATGAATGTTACCGAATTGCTTTCAGTTAATGCTAACAGCCTTTCTATACATAGGAACCTTAATTTAGGTAAGGAGACATTCTTAGGTAGTGGTGTCTATAGTAAGGTTAATGGTCAAGCGGTATGGGATAATCATGTTGCTCCAAAGTTAAAGAATTATACTAACTTTGCTTCAGTTTATATTCCGGGACAGGCCAAATATGGTACGGACCGGGAGGAACCATATGATTCTTGGGTCAATGAGGGTACGACTATTGCTCAGGATATTTTTATCAATGCTAGCTATGCGGAAAATAGTGGTATTATCGAAACGGAAGCTACTGTTGATATCAATGCTCAACAGTTGGTGCTTCAAAATGGAAATATAAATACTGGCGAATCTCTAATTTTGGGAGCTGAAAATTTTAAGATGAGATTTCAGACCAATACAGTTGGTACAGAGTTAATATTTAATGTTTCAAATGTATTATCCGATGGTGGGGTGGGTGCTAACAATAAAATTTCTGTGGGTCGTGGAGTTGTTATGCAGCAGAAACCTACTTCAGGAGATTTGTTGGGCACTGAAATAATTGCAACTGCCAACGATTTTGTAAGTCAGGCTATTGATTGGAATGCGGATGATTTGGGAGTTAGTCCAAAGGGTTTTGAGAATAATGCAGCCTTGGGTAAATTAATCTTAAAGAATGGGAAGTTAAGCAAATTTGAATTTCACGGAAGTGAAGATGGTGATAATGCGATATATATCGATTATCTCGAATTTGTGGGACTTACAAAAGATGATATTTCGGAGGGTTCAATACCAGTGTTGGATATTAAGGAAGGATTTAGAGTTTATTTTGCGGCATCTAACTTACCTGCAGAAGAAATCGATGGGATGTATAACGGTAGGTTGCGTTGGATTAAGGAATATCCAGGCCATAATAGTTCAATGCCACTGTATATTAGTGGGACGGACAAAACAATCAGAGTAAACCGATCTTTTCGCCAAAGCATTGCTTACGATACAGACAGCGATGGTATTGCAAACGGATATGATTTGTCTCCTTTTGGGAACGGTATTCCGAAAATATCTAGTGTTGATGTAGATCAGGGTAATAAAATTAACATTAAATGGATGGGTTTACCTTCGAGTCTTTATAGAATTGAATATAAAGAGCAAGTTGATGATGTAGGATGGAAGTTGCTTACCGAGTATTATAATGATGAATACATAGTTAAGGAAATTATCCACCAAGAGGTGCTGTCCAATAAAAAGGCCAGTAAATTTTACCGTGTCCTGTATATTGATTAAGAGGAACATTTTTAGATGAAACTTTATTTGGGAAATAATTTCAGTGATCATATGGTGATATTTTTAAAGAGATGTTGTCTGGTTATTGCATTTTTGATGGCTGCAAATCCAAAGGCCTTGGAGAATAAGAATGATTTCTTGCCGAAGTTTGGTGGTATTTATGCTTTGGAATTAAAAGAAGGAGTTGTCATTCACCCATCGCATATATTAGTTAAGCTGAAAAATGAAAAAGGTTTGCCTGAATTAAAGCGTCAAATAGAAGGCGAAGGAATTGATTTTAAGAAAGAGTATAGCTTTTTGCCTGGAGTAGTATTACTAGAGGTTAATCATGAAGGGTTAGATAGAAACAATACTACTGAAATAAAAAACAATTTATCGGATAAACTGAGTTACTTATCAGAAAACCAAAAAATAAAGTACGCTGAATACGATGTAATAGACAAATACACTAAGACCCCATCGGATAGTGCATACATTTCTGATGCGTTGTGGGGATTGAACAATGTCGGGCAAAACGGTGGAGTTTTTGATGCGGATATAGATGCGCCTGAAGCTTGGGATATTACAACAGGTAGTGAAGATATAATCGTTGTCGTGATGGATTCAGGGCTTCATGTGACCCATCAAGATCTTGAAAGTCAGTTATGGATTAACGGGGATGAGGTTCCTAATAATGG
>JAYZHR010000113.1:0-23192 GCA_036166355.1 Verrucomicrobiota bacterium
CCCCCAAAAAATCTACTACTTATGTAAATATCCGGGTTAAGCAAATCTATGATCCATTCACGAGAGGCAAAGCCCTTTAAATCCGGGGCACTAGGGGCTTCCTTTAACTTAGTTGAAGCAATAACTTCAAATTCACCCTCAGTTTTGGAATTTAAAATATCCTGAACTGTCTGCCAATCATTTGTAATACCACCACCTTTAATTCGAGCTAACCATTCTGGATGAACCGAATCAGACGAAACAAAACGCTTAAGTGACGAAGTACGCTTTTCTAAATCGGCCAAAGATTTCGCATCCGACAATGAATGAGCCAAGCCATCATGCCCATCATACCTATGACAACTCGCACAATGCTGTGCAAAAAGTTTAGAACCCTGTGTTTTTGGATCCGTTTTAAGTAAATTTAATGCGGTAGTTTCAATGCCTTCATATCGAGCCAACTCTACTGCACGTCGTGCATCTCTTTCATTATCAAGAAGGGACTTAAGATAAGTCGCACTGTTTGGACCAGACACATCTTCATGCTTAGCTAAATATGTCAAAGCCCCAGCACCACCCAAAAAAGCAAACATAACTCCAATATTAAATAAATGGCCAACTTTCCATTTTCCAATAAAAGGCATCAAACATATTAATCCAACAAAGATACTAGGAATATAAATCGCACCCCAAACCTCCTTATCTCCTGCAAACGCTGGTAATTTGAGAAACTGAAAAAGATAGAGAAAATACCAATCTGGCCTAGCTGCCGAAAACGGCTCAGACGGATCTGCCGGCGATGATAAGTGTGCACCATGATACCATAAAACAAAAAACATGACAGTGGCCATTACCGCAAGACAGGCCACGGAATCCTTAAAAACTTGATCCGGCCAGAAGTAAGCATCCTTTTTTTTCCTAGGCTCAGCTGGCGTAATTCCGTGACGACGAAATAAATATATATGCCCAATAACTAGCAATACTATCAATGCCGGTAATACCCCTGCGTGAAGAGCAAAAAAACGAGTTAGAGTATGATGCCCATACTCAGTTCCACCAACGACAAGCTTCTGGAGTTCAGGCCCAACAAAAGGCACAAGGTTGACGAGATTAGTGGCCACCTTAGTAGCCCAATAACCTTTCTGATCCCATGGCAAAAGATAACCGGTAAGTGATAATGCAAGGACAAGTTTAAGCAGAATAACCCCAAACCAAAAATTCACTTCTCTCGGAGCCTTATAAGCACCATCCACCAGCACCTGCATCAAATGTAGTAAAAGCAATATTGGCATGGCCTGTGCCATCCAATGATGAATCCCTCTCAACAACCAACCACCGGTCATTTCATTTTGAATATAATTGACCGACTCCCAAGCGTCACCAGAACTAGCACTATAACCCATCCAAAGAAAGACCCCAGTAACAAACTGAACAAAAAGGGCAAATGTCAGTGTGCTACCCCAAACATAGCGCCACCTAGATCCTCCAGGAATATTCTCAAAAAGAGCCTCTTTAGTTAAGCTGCGGATCCCTGTTCTATGATCAATCCAATTGATTAGCGTTTTCATGACAATGGTATTGGATGATCATGACCAGGCTGAAAATTCTGAAATTTTACCCAGACTTCAGACTTATTGCGTATTTGAATTTTAAGTGGATCCATTGGGCGCGGGCTAACACCAGAAGCAATACTTCCATCCAACTTAAAATTACTATTATGACACGGACAGAAGAAATCATTATTGCTTGATCTATAATCAATGAAGCAACCAAGGTGCGGGCAAACCGTATGCAACGCCTTAACTTTACCATCCACTTTTCGAAGATAGATTGCACCTACACTAATATTTTTAAATTTATTCCAAGCATCCTCTTTATCAGCAATAACTGAAAACTTAGCTGGCGTTCCATCATCAGGGATAGCGTCCAGAGTGGTAATCTTAACAAAGCCATCTCCAACATCACCTTTCTCACGCGTAAGAGGATTAAGGTAAGCCCAAATGCCAGCTGCAAACGGAATAAAACTAACAAGCCCACCAATAACAAAGCAGAGAAACTTAATGAATCCTCGGCGTTCCTCTATTGGCACTTCCTGGACAACACTCTGATCTTGACCAATCGTCTCCTCCACGTTGGGTAAAGGGCAGGCAGAGGAAGCAATTGCATCCTCGTTACAAACTTCAGTGACAATCTCGGGCTCTGCTTTCTGGACAGCTTCCTCTCCAGTTACAGCAGAGCCTTCAGGATTAATTTCCTCTTTGTTATCCACCTTGAGTCAGGCGTAAGCTACAATCTGAATGATCCTCCTCCTAGCAAAAAAAACTTAACTCAATCGAAAATCAAATTTTACATTCTTAAATGTTCCCATAAATCAGCAGGATTAAGTCGCATATTTATATAAAACTCGCCAAAACCTCCGAATCGAGCACTGACTTCGTCAAAACGCATTTCATATACAATTTCCTTTATCGCATCGGTCTTATGAGCCATCAACGTCACACCCCACTCCCAATCATCCAGCCCAGTTGAACCAGTAATAAGCTGCTTGATACGATCAGCATAAGTGCGCCCCACACGAGCGTGCCCGGACATAAGTTTTTTTCGAGCGTCGTAATCTAAAGAATACCAATTATCAGCACCTTCTCGACGTTTAAGCATAGGATAGAAACACATAATCTCCCAATCAGGCAGCTCGGGATAAAGTCTATAATGCTCATAGTCAGCTCGCATTTTTGCCAACTCCTCCATTTTTGCTTCAAATTCCGGTGTATCCGGCTCAAGGCGAAATTCACCTTTTACCCTTCGTTTAGAATCCTCCTCTGTTGGCATGTACTCGGTTAGTTCCGTTACACTTAAATAAGTATATATCGGAACTAATGCACCGCCCGGAAAGCAACTCTCAATATCTCGGTGTAATTGAGCAACCGTTCCAAGCTCTTCCCCCAAAACAAAAAATGCCAAATCTGCTTTGCCACCAACATTAGCATAAGTACGAATACTGGGATGGCTAGCATTTGAATTGGCATCACAAAGAGATTGAAGTTTTAACATGGCTTCAGCAGAAGCGCTTTCTGGAAGCGAATCCCAAAGCTGACGATCAATAGAATAAAACAAATGCATCACATGAATGCCTTGTTCAAGTTTGACTTGAGGTAATCCCATAAATATACCGACAATCCGGCAAACGCAGTCTGCACAAGCAATCCTGCGAACACAAGATTACCTTAACCTTAATTGCTTTGGCTTTCTTAGTTGAATGACTGGCCAATAAATGGCCACATCAACTGCGGGTAGAAACGATGACCACTATTGCCCCACTTAAGTTCCATGTGATTTGGCACACCGGCAAATTTAAAAATATTTTGAACTTCATCGCTCAATCCTTCAACAGTCGAACGATGATGAAGCCCATCTCGAACTCCATGCACAAGTAATAGTCTACGCGGAGCAATGAGCCCTGCTAACTCCTTCCAGTCACCCCAATTACGAAAACCAGGAACAAGGCAACAATCACAATGAAAAATATAACCTTCAGAACTTATTGATGAAGTAAATGAACAGCTTGGTACTGCGACAGTAACTCGAAGATCTATAGCAGCCACATACGCCGTCACAACACCTCCACCGGAATTGCCCGCCATGACAACATTCTTAGGATCTACCTTTGGCTGTTTTAACGCCCAATCCAAAATACGCTGCACATCCCAAATCCGTTCCCCTATTGGAGTACGCCCAGATAGCAGGCAATGGATTAACTGAGCACGACATGGGCGTTTACCGTGGCGCCCTTTAGGATCAGGCACAAGAAGCTCGTTAGCCAAACCTCGTGTAGCGGGGGCAATAGACACAAAGCCACGAAGCACAGCCTGTTCAGCAATGTTCCCCTCTCGAGCCAAAATCTCATTACGATGCTGCTCATTTTTAAATGCTCCCGAATATGAATGAAGCCCATACTTGTCGTGTCCATGAGGAGAAATAAAAAGCGGAAATAATTGCCCTTTTTTTGATCTTATAGGCACTAGATAATAAAATGGCACTCGAATTCCAGGCTCAGTCTCAATCACACAAAGTTGTCGTGTATAAGCTCCATCAACCGACTCAGCAGGGGGAATTAGAACATTAGATTTGAAATCAACTAGCTCGTTACGCATCTGCTCAAGACCAATCAATTTCACCAATGAACCACGCGCCTCCTTTTGCCATTTGGGAAAATCAAGAGAAGGATCAAAAGCAAACTTCTGTTTTCCTTTTTGTATGCGACTCAAATAAGAAGCCACCGGCTCATCGTAAGCAACAAACGGTTTACCATCCGAATCTTCTGCAACAACTAAACAAAAACACAAAGAAAAAAGCATAAACAGTGTGGAGAGAAGTAAATTCATAAGAGACAAGTGAGGTCACAAAGATCATGCCTATTCAATAATTTAATCCTTTATAGAAAATTTCCTATCTTATTACTGCTAATCTTGCTGGGTTTTTTATGTTTTTACCTTCAAAGTCTGCTTCACAGTTTAATGTTTGAAAAAATATCCATTTACACACCACGTCAGTTTGTTCCATCTAATATTAATCTTGGAAACTGGGAAGAACTGGATCCGCTGTTTAAACAGATTGATCAACAGATAGACAACTCGTCTAATTCAACACAACTCGAACAAGCAATTTTAAATTGGGAAGAACTATCAGCCGCAATCGCAGAAGAAGGCTCTAAACGGTATATCTCAATGACTTGTCAAACTGATGATAAGGATGCTGAAAAATCTTATTTAAACTTTGTAGAAAAAATTGAACCTGAAGAAAAGCAATGTAATTTTCTTTTGGCAAAAAAACTAACAAACCACCCTCATTGCGACGAACTACATCATGAACGTTACAAGGTATTCTTACGCGACATTGCACTTGAAGTAGAACTGTTCCGCAGCAAAAATGTAGAATTGGAGACTCGGTCCTCAAAAATTGGCCAACAGTATCAAAAAATAATTGGCAGCCTGACTGTTCAATTCGAAGGCAAAGAACAAACCCTAATCCAAATGGGACGACATCTGGAGGAAACCGACAGAACACGTCGTCAGAAAGCCTGGGAATTAGTATCGAATCGTCGCCTTGAAGAAGCCGAAAAAATCGACGAACAGTTGAACGAATTAGCAAAAATACGAAATCAAATGAGTGAAAATGCAGGCTTCAAAAATTACCGTGATTACGCTCATCAACAACTTGGCCGATTTGATTATTCTCCGGATGATTGCATCTCTTTTCAGGATGCAATCGAAGAAGAAATGGTGCCTTTACTTAAAGAACTACACGACGAACGACTGCATGAACTTAAAATTAATGAACTCAAGCCATGGGATACAGCGACTGATCCTAAGGGGCGCCCTCCTCTTAAGCCATTTGAGAAAGTTTCTGATTTAATTAACCGATCACAAGCCATTTTCAATCAAGTTGATGGTAGACTTGCAGACTGGTTCCAAGCGATGCAAGACCTTGATCTTCTTGACCTAGCTAACCGAAAGGGCAAGGCCCCAGGTGGCTATCAGTGCTCACTAGACGAATCTAGATTGCCTTTTATATTCATGAACTCTGTTGGCATGCAACGAGATGTTGAAACTTTGCTCCATGAAGCTGGCCACGCTTTTCATGCAATGGCCAGTCAAGACGAGCCTCTACACTCGTACAGGCATGCACCAATCGAGTTTTGTGAAGTTGCTTCAATGGCTATGGAATTACTAGGCAGCGAATATATTGAAGAATTTTACAGCAATGAAGAGGCTCGTCGCGCTCGAATATCGCATCTTGAAGGAATTGTTTTTGTTTTTCCTTGGATCGCAACTGTTGACGCATTTCAACACTGGCTCTATCTAAACCCAAACCACTCCATAGAAGAACGTGATAAAGCATGGTGCAACCTTATAGACCGCTTCGGAGGCAACGTCGACTGGACAAACTACGAATCAGCCAAAGCTAAGCTTTGGCACAAGCAATTGCACATTTTTCTTCATCCTTTTTATTATGTTGAGTATGGGATTGCCCAACTGGGAGCATTGCAAGTTTGGGCTAATAGCAAAAATAATCGTTCCAAAGCCTTAGATGATTACAAAGCAGCACTAGCGCTAGGAGGTTCAAGACCGTTGCCCAAATTGTTTGAACGCTGCAATATTCGTTTTGACCTTAGCCGTGAAACTGTAGCCCCGATGGCAGATCTACTCAGAAAAGAATTAAAAGCATTGAAAAATTAGATGATCAGCGGTTGATCAGCCATATGGCGAGGCCAATCAAAACCGATCCTGTAAGGCCTGCGGCCATGCTCCATAAGAAGATCAACTTGTGCCGACGGCGATTTGACCTACCCATCCCAGGAAGCAAATAGTATCGATGCTCTTCGCCTCCATCATTTGGCTTTTTTCTTCCAAAACCGAACATTATTGCTCACTTAGCCCTCTGGGACATAACCGTATTAGTTTCTCATCAAAAAAACAACTTCGCTTGGCCAATTGTAATCTCTTAGCTAATTTGTGTGTGTGAGTTTTGTAGAGCAGTTTAACCGATTACCTATTGAAAGCCTTTGTCAAAAAGCAAAGCAAGCTTCAGAATCGGATGTATTTGCAACTTTAGCCAAAAACAGTCTAAACCTAACTGATCTAGCTAATCTACTATCCCCTAATGCCGCTAACCAATTGGAATGTTTGGCTAAACGTTCGAATAAAATAACACAACAACGTTTCGGACGAGTTATTCGTCTCTTTGCTCCATTATACCTGAGCAATGAATGCATTAATAATTGTGTCTACTGTGGGTTCTCAAGAGATAACCCTATTCTTCGTGTAACCTTATCAGTCAACGAAGTTGTCAATGAGGCCCAAGCATTGGTCTTACAGGGATTTCGGAATATTTTATTGGTAGCCGGCGAACATCCCAAATTTGTATCTAGCAGCTACATGTCCGACTGCATTACTGCGTTAAGAACAAAAGTACCTTCGATTTCATTGGAAGTCGGTCCAATGGAAAAAAAAGAATACATCCCGCTTGTCAATTCTGGAGCCGAAGGATTGGTTGTCTATCAGGAAACTTATAATCGAGAAGTCTATGCTAATATGCATACCTCTGGACCTAAGAAGAACTTCGACTGGCGACTAGAAACACCTGAAAGAGGCCATGATGCAGGTTTCCGACGCTTAGGAATTGGCGCACTATTCGGATTAAGTGATTGGAGATACGAAACAATTTGCCTTGCTGCCCATGCAAAATATTTGCTACGGAGATGTTGGAAATCCCAACTAACTATTTCACTTCCAAGAATTCGACCATGCGCCGGGGAATTTCAACCATTGAGTGATTTCAATGATCGAGCTCTAGTTCAAACAATATGTGCTTTAAGGCTGTTCCTGCCTGATGTTGGCATTGTTCTTTCCACGCGTGAACCAGCTAGCCTAAGAGACAAACTAATACCATTAGGGATTACAAACATGAGTGCTGGCAGCCATACTGAGCCCGGCGGCTATACCGGAGCTGGCAATAATAATCTGCACTACACCGAACGCGGCCATATTAAAGAAGGGATTACAAACAAGAGCGAATCAACGACAAAAAATGACTACAGCACTAACGCAACCCGCCAATTTGATATAGCTGATGAAAGAAACCCGCAAACGGTGGCCAAGATTATTGCCAATCTAGGCTATGAACCCGTCTGGAAAGACTGGGATTCTTCTATTCTTCCCAATGAAAAAGAAGTAGTTCAGTCGTCGAATCTTTGACTTTAAACGGTTCTGCAATCCGCATGCCACTCACCCAAAATAAACACCCGTCAGTCGCCTCAGCAATCACAAGTTTATGGCGCTTGGATGATGGAACTTTTTTATTAACAAATAAATCCTGAAGCTTCTTGTTGCTAGTCTGACCAATCGGCTGAAAACGATCACCTGGAACCCAATGTCGCAAGACTATGTGTTTACCAACTGATTTGGCATCAAACACTTCTCTGTTACCTATTTGCCCCAGCTCATCCAACTTGCCCAAACCTCCTGGAATCGTTTCAAACCAAAACTTCAGCCCACTGAAATCAACTTTTCCTACTTGGCTAATAATATCAACTTTACAACAATCAACTGAGAATTCTCGCTTATTCATAAGCGGCGCCCATTGAAGCTCACCAGTATTCTTTCTAAATAATCTTTTATCTGGAGCAATTTCGATTACTTGATCAACTTGAGTGCGAAGTGATTCTACCAAATCAAAGGTTGGCTCTATATTGTTGGAAAACAATTGCCTTTGCAAAACTTTCCGTTGTATCGCCACTGGCAAATTCTCAAATGGAGCATCCAATTCACTAAGCCAATCAACTGCAAACGACTCGATACAATCAGCATCATCAGCGAGTAATTGCATTGTCTTAATAATTTGGCGATGGACAGATTGGTTAAAGTGTTTTGATATATTTGGCACTAAATTATGTCGAATACTGTTTCGTAAAAATCGAGTATCAAGATTAGAGGCGTCTTCACGATAATCGATTCCTACTGACTTTGCATAATCCTCAATCTCAGCACGTCGCGTATCAAATAACGGACGCACAAGATTAGTTCCAGAATCCAACGGGGAAACAGAAATGGCTGACATACCAGCCAAACCACGACTACCTGCACCACGAAAAAGACGAATAAAAAAAGTCTCTACCTGATCATCAGAATGGTGAGCTAGAGCAACAGTTTCACTACCTAAACGCTTTGCCAAAGAAACAAAAAAACTGTGACGTAATTCACGAGATGCCGCCTCTAGACCTTCGGCCGTCTCTAACGCTTTTTGAGAAGCATCACCACAACTTAACTCAAAGGGCAGTCCGTAGGATTGGGCAGCTTGCTTGACGAAAGCTTCATCAGCATCACTTTCTTCACCTCGTAATTGATGATTATAATGGGCAACCACCAAACGGTCTCTAATGTTCAACTCTGAGGCAATTAGCAAATCCAACAACACCATCGAGTCGAGGCCACCAGAAACTGCAACAACAATTTTGTCCGATCCGGGAAAAAGATTTTTCAACCGGGAAAAATCGCTCACTTTTTCGGCGAGCGGGTGCATTGATTAACGAAGCAATGAAACTTCAGAATCAGACTTCTTAGCCCGAAGAATTAGTAACCAGTCACCATCACCAGGTGCAGGACATTCCAAGGCAGATCCTCGTAGCACAGCTAAAACATCAGTTCGTTCACCAGTTCGCGGATTGAGCCATGCTGCAATTAATGGTGAAGGTAATTTGGTCACATTAATCTTTAGTCTTGCTTCAACCGGAGTATAAACAACCACAAGGCTTCCATCCAAGGACCTCGAAGCCGCTACATAATTGGCAATAGCATCATTACCAGGCTGATCAGCAAGAACGGAAGAATCAGGACGGAGAGTGTGAAAATCAATGGACCGAAATGCACTAGTCATATGAGCAATTTGTTCTGCTCCTTCATAAGTTAATGACTCTCGCCAGTCCGGAGATACTCCATTATCCCACCCCCAAACACCTGCTACGCCATAACTAACACCTGCCGTTGGAGTATTAAGCAGACTCCAATACAGCGCCCTACGAACATGATTAGATGAAATAGGAATATTCTTGCTAATACTGGGCTGCCATTCAAATGGTGGCTGTAAATTTACTATTGGACGACGCGGAAGTTTATCCCAATCACGTGTTGGTGGCCCATTATGAATCCAGTTATTGGTAGCATCATTAATATCATTCCCGATTTGATATCCTACTGCTGTCAACCATTTCTCATCCCGAACAGACTCAAAAATCCAGCTTTTTGCTTTTGGATGAATAAACACAGGGGCATGGCTTCTATCTCCAAATATAGCTCTACCGATCTTTGCCCATCGTTCTCCACTTGAACCTGAGTAGTCAACATCAGCCCCAAGAATCCATGCCCCAAAATTTGCTCCCCACCGAGCAACCATATAGCGACCTAGCAAAATTGCCTGCCCATCTGGCAAAGAATCGATCGGGCTAACACCTCCATCAGTAGCCCAAAATAAAACTGGAACATTCAGTAAACCAGCCTGATTAATTGCCTCTACTCGCTTATCTAAACGTTTAAAATAATCAGGATTGATTCTGATTTTATCTTTACCAGAAAACGGCACTTGACCTTCCAAATCTCCTTTTGGAGATCCTTGCCATGGGGTTGAAATCCATTGAACCGCTGTAAAACCTTGGCGTTTCCTTTCCTCAAGATAATCATTCCAATCAAACTCATTAGACTTAAGTGGGCCATTCCAAGCTGTGTCAGCCATCCAAAAAAATGGACTCTCATTGTCATGCATAAAATGAGTACGTGACCGGGACACCTTAATCGGCCCATTTTTAGTTAGTGTTGTATCTCGCACAGGTGCTGTGCATAAAAAGCTCCCTTCAAGATTGTGAAGGCCTAAATTATCCTCATCTGAACAGGTGATCTTGAAAGTCCACTTACCAACCATATCCGGCATAAATCGGATTTTCCAATCGTTACCACCGTCCCAAAATCCATCAACTAAAATCGAGTCCCCTATAGGTGGCGTAAAGATAGCTTTAAGTTGCAAATCCTGAACTGGATTATCGTATTCCTTAAAACTTACTAATTCCCCCTGAAATCGTGACCACTTTGGTATCAATGTTTGATTCTCCTGAGCATCCGCCAAAACAACATAACTAATTATCGCCAACAAAAACGACTTAACGGCAACTCGGTTCATCAAATTTCGCCTCATAAAAACACACATATAATTTGTCCAAAGGAACTGGCAACAGAATGTCAGAAACTATCAAGAAGCGCAAACGGGATTCACAGCATATTACGATGGATAAACCGAAAAAAATAACAAACTATAGTTATTTTAGCTAAACCCCTTCAAATCTCGATTAAGATCTAGCAATCTGCAGAGTTCGGACCTGAATATCATTCAGGATTGAGGATTGGATTAAATACAAAAACTTACGAATAACACGAGAAATTTTGGGCGTATCAGTAAAAGAATTAGAGCTCAAAATAAGAACTTTATTATAAAAACTTTTAAAAGTGATTATAAGCCCATATTTAAAAGGTTTACCCACTGTTTGAAGCATTTGAGTCCATGTACAATTATCAGATGGAAGTAAATTGAAAATTGCTATTCCACTCGACTTGAGCTTGGAATGAATCAAGCTGGGTAACAAATCGATCGAAACAGACGGCTTAAACACGTCTCCATCTCGGCCAACTGAAAGATCCTCGAGTAGGACATCAAAGCCTTTACGTTGAGAAGCAAGCCACTTAACAGCATCCGACTGAACGAATTTAACTTCACCTCGCCAATCCCCGCTAACTTTCTCGAAAAACTTGAAACCTGTGTCATCAAGATCCACACCCAAAAGTGATTGCCGCCCTCCCATCGCACGTAGTGGAGAAACCACGCCACCACCAGCAAAACCCAATATACCTACTCGATTGCCTTCACTTAACATCATCGCTGAAGCCAAAATATCAAAGACACTATGGGTCGGCCCAGGTTTGGAAAGCATCTCACTCAACACTGAACCATTTTGTACAAGTCGAGCTCCTCGAGAAGTACGCTGCAATTCAGGCTGATCAACATCAAAACGCATGCTCATCAGCCAAGCTTTTAAGACTTGAGTTTGCCCGATTCGTCCCATTCTTTTTTAGATAAAACCTTACCACCATCCCACTCAGTTTCGGACTGTTTTTTACCATTTGAATGCCAACGTGTTTCAACACCATTCAACTGCCCGTTCACATATTTTTTTTCAGACCACTTAGAACCATCCTTCCTCCAAATGATCCACTGACCATCGGCATGGCCATTCACATATTCACCAGCTCGAAAACGACTACCATCCTCGTGAAAATAGGTCCATACACCCACTTGTTTTCCATTCAAAAACTTGCCTTCCACTGACTTGTTACCATTGTCATGGTGATCAAGAAACTCTCCATTAAATGGTGAATCATCGAGAAAATATGCACCTCCTTTTTCCGTTAAATTACCCGTAACCTGTTCATCCCCTAACGGAGTTAGCTTAATATTATTTACACTCTGAGTTCCGTTTTTAGATTTGATATTCTGTTCCTCAGACGAGATTTCAGTAGTTGGTTTAACAGAAATTGAAATATCTCCTGTAGAGATATTCGTTTTTTCATTTGCACTCGCCTGATTTAAGTCTCGAGATTCAGATTGTCCGCAGCCTGCTAAACCGACAGACAAGACTGCTAATGCCAAGGAAAACAAATTATTTCTCACGGGTAGAATTAGTAAGATAGACAGAAAAACCGTCAAGGAAATAACACGAAAAGCTTCGTCTATTTGAAAATGCACACTTTTCATATAATATATTTAAAAGGCCACATAGTAATTGCTTCTCTTTCCTAGCTTAATACTACAAGTTACTGATTTTGCAAATATCAGCTCAATCATTTGCATTCAAACTAAGGCTTTAGCCAAGCAGCACAAGAACGGTTTTTAAACTAATTGGACGAACATTCTTTGCTGAGTCTCGAGGATGCTCTTTAATGAATTTGAGCCATATTGATTAATCTATGGATTATTTCCTAGCAGACAAACCAGATGCAGATTTGAGCGAAACACTAATCGCTGAGGCTTGCCAAACCCTGAAAAATAACCGGGACGACTACCTAGCACAAATAGGTAATGAAACAATAATATCAAAACTAGTTGAAATTGGTTCTCTTTGGAGCTCTCAAGATTATGAACTACGTAAATTAGCTCTTGCGGCTGACCCCAAAGACACTGGTTTTCCTCGGGAAGTTCTCTCAGCGGGGCTGGATTCATGTTTTAAAGAATGGACACAGGAAAAATTCTTTGGATTAATTAAGCAGGAACTTGGTGATCCAACCCGCCTCCAATCATTTGGTAGTTTTTCAAGCCATTCATTAGCAATGGTCCACGGGCCAGAGCTAATTGCACAATTAGCACCTGATAATTTACCAACACCAATATTCCAATCGATTGCTTTTGGCCTACTACTTCGTTCGGCACAATTTATAAAATGCGCTAGAGGCAAATCACTTCTCCCTCGACTTTTTGGACACTCCTTACATTATGTTGATCCGGGTCTTGCGTCATCCCTTGAAATAGCTGAATGGGAAGCAGGAAATGAAAAAATAGAAAACGAACTGTTCAATGGAGCAGACTGCATTTTGGTAACAGGCCATGATAAGAATCTGGACTCAATCCGAAAGCGCATACCATTAAACAAAAAATTTGTTAGCTACGGCCATCGCGTAAGCATCGGATACGTAGAACAGCTCGCGAATGAGGTAATGGGCACGCAAACGATAATCTCTCGTGCTGCAGATGATGTGATTGCATGGAATCAGCAAGGCTACCTCTCTCCCCAAGTCATATATGTTGAGGAATTTGGCAGCCTGAAGCCAGATCAATTTGCAGAAATGCTGTCGGAAGAACTGGATAAACGTAATACGATTGTCCCTAGAGGAGAACTCCCAGTAGAAGAAGCTGCGGCAATAACAAATATGCGACGATTTTATAAGATTCGAACAGCCAACAATATTGGCGCTATGATATGGGAAAGCGATGACTCTACTGATTGGACAGTTGTACAAGAAGATGAAAAACAATTTCAATCATCACCATTAAACCGATTTATATTCGTAAAACCGATCGAACATCTCGCGGAATTTTTGCATATTCTGGAACCTTATCGAGATAAAATATCTACTGTTGGAATAGCTTCCAGCGAAGCTAAATTACAAGAATACGCCCATGCTCTTGGACGATGGGGAGTTCCCAGAATCTGCCCTTTGGGTAAAATGCAACGCCCTCCTCTGACTTGGCGACAAGACGGACGCCCTCCTCTAGGAGACCTAATACGCTGGACTGATCTTGAAACTATTTGATTTATGGAACTAAGAAAAACCTTTCAATTTGAATCCGCCCATTACCTTCCTCATCTACCAAAGGATCATAAATGCCATCGACTTCATGGACACAGTTTCAAGGCAGAAATTGTAGTTGAAGGCGAATGCAACCCTAAACTAGGATGGGTAATTGATTACGCCGATATTTCATCAGCATTCAAGCCAATTTGGGAAAAATTGGATCACCATTATCTCAATGAAATAGAGGGTTTAGAAAACCCCACCAGTGAAAACTTAGCTATATGGATTTGGGAACATTTAAAACCAAAATTACCACTTTTATCTGCTGTAGAAGTCGCCGAAACTTGTACTGCTCGCTGTGTTTACCGTGGCCCCAAATAATACAGCGATTGTCAAATACTCATAATGATTCCGATTGCGCTTAAAACCTGTTTAAATTAATGTTCCTTGCCCGAAACGTTAAAGACTAATCAATACAGCATGAGCGATACTGAAAAAACAGCAGCTAGCAAGGGCCTCGAAGGGGTTATAGCCGCAACCACGAAATTAAGTGATGTCCGTGGATTGGATGGAGAACTAATATATTGTGGCTACAACATAAACGAATTAGCCGGGAAGGCTACCTATGAGGAAGTTGTACATCTTCTTCATCGGGGAAAATTGCCAAATGCCAGTGAATTAGCGGCATTAAAATCTGAATTAGCAGCAGCTAGAAAACTACCGGAAGGTGTAATTGAGTTGATAAAGCAACTCCCCAGTGATGCATCACCAATGCGAGCAATACGCACCGTTGTTTCAGCACTGGCATGCTACGAACCTCCTGAGGCTCAAGATTCATTGGAAGATCAAGCAAAACGAGCTATCAAACTTATTGCACAGGTACCCGTTATAACTGCTTATTTTCATTTGGCTCGCCAAGGGAAACCATTACCTGAATCAGATCCAACCCTAGGTGAAGCGGCTAACTTCCTTTATCTAATTGACGGTGAAAAACCTAGTGAAGCAAAGGAAAAAACAATTGATATGTGTTACATCCTACATGCTGACCATGGCATGAATGCTTCTACATTCTCAGCTCGTGTCACTATTGCCACATTGAGCGGGATGTACTCCGCAATAACCTCTGCAATAGGCACGCTGAAGGGCCCTTTACATGGAGGTGCAAACGAGGGGGTTATCAAGATGCTTCAAGAAATCGGTAGTGTCGAAAAGGTAGATGAATTTGTTGCAGACTGCCTAAAAAACAAAACAAAAATAATGGGTATTGGCCACAGGGTATACAAGGTGCTTGACCCTCGAGCCCCACATCTTCAAGCCATGGCTCAAAAACTAAGTGGAGAACTAGGTGATACCAAGTGGCTGGATATGAGTGAGCGTATTCGCGACATCATGGTGACCGAAAAAAATCTTTATCCAAATGTAGATTTTTACTCCGCTACCGTTTACTACTCGCTTGGACTTCCAACTGATTTATTTACCCCCATCTTCGCTATCGCACGCACATCGGGCTGGACAGCGCATGTTTTAGAGCAACTTGCTGACAATCGACTAATTCGTCCTAAAAGCCTTTACGATGGTCCGGATGATTTGAAGTACACTCCGGTGGAAGATCGCTAATTCTAATTATTGGTCAGACTGAATTCCTTTAAATTCCAGTTCCAATTTTAGGACCAATTGTGTGGCCAGTATCTACGGTCAGAATATGACCCGTGACTTTTCTGCAACTGATCATTGAAAAGATACCATCTGCTATATCATCAGGCGAGCTGACGTCGTCTAGCAATCCTTCTCCAGCTTTTTTATTACGGAGCATTTCATAGTTTTCGCCCAAGCCTTTTTGTAGCCACTCACCCTCAATAAACCCTGGGGCCACGGCATTAACTCGAATCTTTGGTCCAAAGGTTCGAGCTAAAGCTAGCGTTAAATTAATAACGCCAGCCTTAGATGCACAGTAAGGTATAGAACTTCCAGCACCTGTAATCCCTGCTACGCTAGCAGTATTTACTATTACTCCAATTGCGCTGGACTCAAGAGCTTGTCTTGCTGCTCTGGCACATTGAAAGGGACCTTTTAAATTTACTCCCATAATTCGATCCCAATCTTGATCTTGAACATCATCGAGATCGTGAAAATTGATAAAACGAGTGGTGCCGGCATTATTAATCAAAATATCCAATTGGCCAAAGGACTCAATGGTCTCTGAAACGATTCTTCTGCAATCCCGATCCAAAGAAACATCACCAGGGACCACTAAAACTTTCACCCCAATTGCTTGGCATTCTCCAGCAATCTGCTTGGCACGTTCCAAGGTTTGATTGCAGTTAATAGCTACATGACAACCTTGCCTTGCCAGTTTAAGAGCAGTTGCTGCGCCAACGCCTCTGCTGCCACCAGTTATAAGTGCTACTTTTCCATTTAGGTCCATAAGCCAGATAATCACTGACAATAAAGCCAGTGCCAATCTATTTGACTCAGTCCTTGGCTTGCCCTGACCTTTTTAGACAATTACTTTCTCTTGAGCCATGCTCCAGTTGAGGAATCAAGTTAAGACAGCTCTTTGCACAATATTATTTGCAGCTGGACAACTTATAACACCTCAATGCTGGGCAGAAGATAGCCCCACTCCTCACTTGATTGACCGTGATCTCTGGCTAAATACAAGGCTAGTTGGATCACCCGAACCTCCACCTCCATTTAAAGCTGTACCAATTTATACTAATCAGGTCTGGCGTTCTCCAATGTTTCTCGCCGCCGAGCCACAAACAAAACGAATGTTTGCACTTCTACACCATGGCCAAGGCAATCCAACACAACTAGTCTCTTTTGAAGATGACCCTAAGGTTGAAAAACGCGAGGTACTTCTAGAGCTACCAGGACGTAATGTTTACTCATTTTGCTTCGATCCTAATTATACTGAAAATGGTTTTATTTATCTTTTTAATAACCTGAACATGGAAGCTTTCGATGGAAAAAAAGCCAACCGAATTTCTCGAGTTACATTGTTAAATGGATCTCAAACCATTGACCTGAATTCAGAACACACCATTATTGAATGGCGATCAGGTGGACATGACGGAGGAGGAATTGACTTCGGACTAGATGGAATGCTTTACATATCGACCGGGGATGGTACCAGCGATTCTGATAACTGGCTCTCAGGCCAAACTTTAGACGATTTACTAGGCGGTGTGTTAAGAATTGATATTCGTCAAACTAGCACTGAAAAACCCTACAAGATCCCAACTAACAACCCTTTTATTGATATACCCAATGCCAGAGGCGAACTATACGCTTATGGGCTAAGAAACCCTTGGCGATTAACCGTAGATAAACTGACAGGACACGTCTGGGTTGGCAATAATGGTCAGGATCTTTGGGAATCTGTGCATATGGTAAAGGCCGGAGATAATTATGGTTGGAGCG
Organism: Verrucomicrobiota bacterium; assembly: GCA_036166355.1. Classification (GTDB taxonomy): domain Bacteria; phylum Verrucomicrobiota; class Verrucomicrobiia; order Limisphaerales; family UBA1096; genus UBA1096. The sequence continues at coordinate 17,289 of JAYZHR010000113.1, forward strand.
TTTATGAAGGAAGCCATCCTTTTTATCAAAATCGCATCATGGGACCTCATCCACTAACAAAACCAACATCTGAACATCCTCATTCAGAAGCAAGATCAATAACCGGGGGTATTGTTTATTATGGAAGAAAATGGAGCAGTCTCCGCGGCTATTACATTTATGGTGATTACGGCACAGGCAAGATCTGGGGAATTAAACACGATGGGAATAAACGTTTAGCACTACGGGAACTAGCAGACACAACTCTAGCAATTACGGGATTTGCTACAACTCATTCTGGAGAATTGTTGATAGCGGATCATTCAGGTGGATTTTATAAACTTGAAACACAACCTAGAATCCGCCGAGGCGCACCATTTCCCAGACGCTTAAGTGAAACCGGCCTATTCGCAGACACTAAAAACCATAAAATGAAATCTGGGATTATAGAGTATAGCGTGATCGCCTCCGGTTGGAATGATACAGCGACTGCAAAGCGCTGGATGGCTGTACCAGAAAAAAAGACCATAGGATTTAATCAAAATGGCGCGTGGTCTTTTCCAAACAAAACAGCACTCATTCAAACATTAACAGTTCAACGTGAAAACGCTCTTGGACAAGCGACCCCATTTCGAATAGAGACTCGAGTTTTACTCAGACAACAAAACGAATGGACAGGATATTCATACAGATGGAATGAAAAACAAACTGATGCTGAATTGGTCTCAAAAGAAGGAGACACGGTCACCCTTCGAATCACCGACACAAAAGCACCAGGTGGCTTTCGCCGACACGACTGGATTTTCCCTAGTCGAGCAGATTGCATGACATGTCACAGTAGAGCTCGTGGATTCTTGCTGGGGCTGACTGGACAAAATACTGATCGAATGCATAACTTTTCAGGAAAAGAAGATAATCAACTACTCACTTTCTCTCACATCGGCTTATTCAACAAACCTTACACTAGACCAAAAAATTCTGACCAGAAACTGGTTAATCCTTATAACCAAAATGAAAAAATTTCTAAACGGGTACGTTCTTATTTGCATATCAATTGTTCAAGCTGCCACGTCCATGCTGGTGGCGGTAATTCCAAAATTAAACTAGGAATAGAAACACCGAATGACCAGATGAGCCTTATAGGAGCTCGCCCACAACACAACACCTTCGGCATTAGCAATGCAATGTTGGTATCACCCGGCTTACCAGATCAATCCGTACTAATTAGACGACTCAGTCAACGAGGCAGAGGTCAAATGCCACCGCTCGTAAGCGGAGCTGTAGACGAAATTGCGGTTTCACTCTTTCGAAAATGGATTAGCCAAATGAAACCTGAGATAGTCTTTGTTAAAAACTGGAAATTAGAGGACTTCGATACTGAAATTAAAATTTCTCACAACGCAGATAATCTAGATAATGGAAAGGTAGCATATAGCAAAGCCGGTTGTACACAATGCCACCGATTAAATGGCGCAGGAGGAAGTGTTGGCCCAGACTTAAGCGACCTAAACAACAGGATGAATCCAACCAAAATCCTCGAGTCCATCATAGAACCATCGCGAACAATATCAGAAGAATACATAATGCAGCAGTTTAAAATGAGTGATGGCAAAATTCATATTGGCAAAGTTCAGGAAGAAACAGAAAATGTAATCAAGCTTCAGAGCATCTCCGCCATTGGGGCTTCAGTACACTTAGCCAAAGCACTGATAGACAGCCGAAAAAAACTAAATATTTCAAACATGCCTCCAGGCACAGTAAACACGCTGAAAAAAGAAGAAATTCTAGATCTAATAAGTTATCTAACTCATAAATAACTCATTTTTTGTTTATTAAGGAACAGTTGAAATAACTTGAAAAAAACGAACAATTGCAGAGCATCTGTTCCTTTGATCCCTTTTAGTCAAAGGTTAATTTCTATTTTCATTTTAATCTGCCTGATTAAAATAAATATTCTTTATGCTGCCTCCCCCAAAAAACCTATTTCGTATCAGAACGAAGTGATGGCAGTATTAGCCAAATCCGGCTGCAACATGGGCACATGCCATGGAAATGCCAATGGTAAAGGCGGATTCAAATTAAGCTTAAGAGGTGAATCACCAATGGAGGACTGGAAGGCTCTCACTCGTCAGGAACTTGGCAGGCGAATTAGTTTAATGGAACCAGACAAGAGCTTGATCCTTAAAAAGGCCACCGCTCAAATATCGCATGAAGGACTTCGTCGATTTAAGATAAACTCATGGGAATATAAAACACTGCAACAATGGATAACCGAAGGTGCAATAAACGATATTCATCAAGCACCCCGCCTCCTTGAACTTAAAGTAACCCCTAGTACGCAAACACTATACGCACCCAATAAAAAAATTCAGATTAATGCCGAAGCTAAGTTTTCAGACGGAAGCAAACGTAATGTTACGAGGATCGCTGTTTACGAACCGTCAAATAAGTTATTAAAAGTCACTCCATCCGGCCAAGCAACATTCATTAAACCTGGTGAAACTACAGTGCTGGTTCGCTTTCTACACATTCAACATCCAGTAAGGCTAGCCTATGTTCCTGAACGCCCTAATTTTGTATGGAACCCACCGTCCACTAAAGGAGTGATCGACAAAATTATCTTCAATAAGTTGCATAGCCTACGCATTAACCCTTCACCTATTTCTAACGACACGGTTTTTATTCGCCGTGCCTATCTAGACTTAATCGGTCTTTTACCAACCGAAACTGAAGCCCAAATTTTTATTACAAAAGACGATTCAGATAAACGAACAAAATTAGTTAACAGACTATTGGACAAAAACGAATTCGCCGAATTTTGGGCACTGAAATGGTCTGACCTGCTACATGTTGAAACAAGGACTCTAGACCAGAAAGGGGTGCAGATTTTCCATGGCTGGATTCGAGACCATATTGCTAAAAACACCCCATTGGACAAGTTCGCCCAAGCAATTATCTCCGCCCGCGGAAGCACCTACAGCAATCCCCCTGCTAACTTTTACAGAGCAATTCGAAACCCACAAAAACTAGCCGAAGCCACAGCACAAGTATTCCTTGGGCGACGGCTACAGTGTGCTCAATGTCACAACCACCCATTTGATCGTTGGACACAAAATGACTATTACGATTGGGCAAGTAATTTCGCAAAAATCGATTACAAGATATTGAAAAACATACGCCGCGATGGTTTAGACAAACATGAGTTTAATGGTGAACAGATAGTCTTCATGAAAACTAGCGGTAGCATAAGAAACCCGAAGACTGGAAAAGCGGCAAATGCACGCTTTTTATCTGCAACCAAGCCTGTCGCAAACAATAATGATCCCCTTCTTGAAATGGCAAAATGGATGACAGCACCAGATAATCCGTTCTTCGCCCGGGCACAGGTCAACCGAATTTGGTATCATCTTATGGGGCGTGGGCTTGTGAACCCAATCGATGACTTTCGACCAACCAACCCAGCCTCACACCCAAAACTACTAGATTTCCTTGCAAAGGAACTCGTCAATAATAATTACGATTTACGGCATATAATCAGACTAATAACCAACTCTTCAACTTATCAACTCTCCTCCCATCCAAACAACAGTAACACTAAAGACGAAAGCAATTATTCACGCACCATACCGCGCCGTCTAACAGCCGAGCAACTACTCGATACTCAAGCACAAGTCGTAGATGCGCACTTACCAATCAAGGATCATCCGCTCGGAACTCGTGTCGTTCAAATTGCAAATACAATAAAGGAAAAACGACGACGTAGTAGTGATGATATTGTGGATATCGTACTTGAGGCATTTGGAAAACCACAGCGTTTACTCAATTGCGAGTGTGAGCGTTCAGATGAAACAACACTTGCTCAGGCATTCCAAATGATCAGTGGGCCAGTCCTGAACGGTCTTTTAACAAGCAAGTCAAATCGACTTGAAAAACTGGCCGAAGCCGACCAACCAAACCAACAAATAGTGGAATCACTTTACTGGACTATCCTCTCACGACCGCCGTCATCAATTGAAATCGATGCAGGAATGAAACTCTTAAAGAATATCAAATCAACTGATACTAAGCGTAAACGACTCGAAGATATTGCCTGGGCTTTAATAAACTCGAAGGAATTTATTTTACGCCGATAATCCCATGAAACAAATACATCCACTAAATCGAAGGAGTGCGTTAATTGTGGGTGGGTTAGGTCTTCTAGGCCTGAATATGCAAAAGCTTTTTGCCGCTGAGGAAGCAAAACGCAAAATCGCACCTAAAGCAAAATCGGTTATCTTCTTGTTTCAATGGGGAGGCCCTAGTCAACTAGACATGTTTGATATGAAGCCGGATGCACCTGACGGTATCCGTTCACCACACAAATGGATCGACACCAATCTTTCTGGAGTCATAACAAACGAACACATGCCAGATGTAGCAAAGATCATGAATAAGGTGACACTGGTTCGGAGCGTTCACCATACTATGAAGAATCATAATGCTGCTGGTTACTATGCTTTATCTGGCAGCGCCCCACCTTTCGACGACCAAAGACTTCGTGATACGAAAGAAATGTATCCAGCGTATGGTTCAATGGTAGATTATTTAACACCAACAAAAGGCACTATGCCTTCGTTCGTCGCCTATCCTTATGTAATTCGTGACGGCTCAGCTCCCCCAGGCCAACATGCTAGTTTCTTGGGAAAAGCCCATGATCCATTCCTGTTTACTAATGACCCCAATTCTAAAAACTTCACTCTACCTGAGCTGAGTTTACCATCAAATATCGACCCTAAGCGATTAGCATCTCGACGAGAACTACAGCAACTAGTCGATCAGCAATCGCGCCTGCTTGACTATTCTGCCAGTGCAAAAGGACTAGATGCCTACTACGAACGAGCTTTAGGAATGCTAAGTTCAAAGAAACTACGGAATGCATTTGATCTGACACAGGAACCTCAAAAACTTCGAGATGCATATGGGCGTCACATTTACGGGCAAAGTATGTTGCTTTCCAGACGCCTAATCGAGGCAGGCTCCAAATTTATAAACGTATATTTTTCCGATAGCATTGGCGGGCAAAGTGTCACCTCTGGAGGCTGGGATACACACGGATTCAATGATACACGAATGTATCCAATCATTGAAAAACGACATCTCCCCATTACAAATCAAACGCTTCCCACCTTTCTCAATGACTTAGACGACCGAGGGCTACTTGACGAAACACTGGTAATATGGATGGGCGAATTTGGTCGCACTCCAAAAATCAACGGTAATATCAGTCGCGATCACTGGCCACAATGCTATACCATTTTACTAGCTGGTGGAGGAATCAAACGTGGTTATGTATATGGATCCTCCGATCGCACTGCATCCTACCCAGCGGAAAATCCTGTCCGCCCTGACGATATCGCAGCAACCATGTATTATTTACTAGGGATTGATCCACACACTGAAGTTATCGGGCCAGGAGATCGCCCACTTCCGATTACTACTGGCAAACCCATCATGGATATAATTGGTTGATACTATGTGAATCCCTTAATTCGAACGAAATATTCTTCAGGACTATAGCCCTCAAACCAATAACGATTCCTCTAATCTCACGACTGTCTCTAACGACAGGCCTTCCAGCAACTCAGAAACAGATTTACATTGTCCTGGAAGAATCAAATCTGGAGCAATTTCCTCAAGCGGTGAAAGTACAAACTGACGCTCAAACGCGCGGGGATGCGGCAACACCAACGACTCGGTATTACGACGTTCTGTACCAAAAGCAATTAAATCCAAGTCGATTATTCGTGGCTCATTGACCAAACCAGATCGTTCTCTACCAAGCTGCAACTCCAGTTCCAGCAATTCTTCCAGCAAAGACTCTGGTGTTAACCCTAGCTTGGGTTGCAAACCCATCACAGCATTGACGAATAAAGGAGAATCAGGCGG
>JAYZHR010000114.1:0-19816 GCA_036166355.1 Verrucomicrobiota bacterium
ATCTGTTCAGGAAGTTGATGGTGATGAGCGAATTCGAATTATTTTTCAACAAGTTTACCAACGTGAACCAAAGGATTGGGAGTTGGAATCAGCTAAAATTTTTATTGAGGATTTTGTACCTGCTTCAGCTGCTTGGCATAGATTTGCTCAGGCATTGTTAGTGTCTAATGAGATGATGTTCGTTGATTAATAATGAAGAAGGTAATACGAACTGAAATTCCTAGAAAAGCAATTTACCGTTTGTCTGTATACTCTCGTTGTTTGCATCGACTGGAGAATAACGGGATTCATACTGTTTCTAGTGAGGTATTGGCTAAGGCGGCAGGAGTTAAGCCAACCCAGTTACGAAAGGATTTAACATATTTTGGTCAATTTGGGACTCGAGGGCTAGGCTATGAGGTAAAACAGTTGATTGAGATGATTTCTGAGTTGCTTGGCACAAAAAGTCTGCAGCCAGTTGTTATAGTTGGGGTTGGTAATTTGGGTCGTGCATTGTTGAGTTATCGAGGATTTGAGAGGGAAGGATTTGGAATTGTTGGAGCATTCGACCTGAATCCGAGTCAGTATTTATCTAGTGATACTCCAATAGATGTGCAGTCCATGGATATTCTTCCAAAGATAATTAACGATCATGTTGTTAAGATGGCTGTTCTCTGTGTTCCTCCTACAGCAGCTCAAGAGGTTGCGAATCAGTTGATAGAGCTTGGAGTAGTTGCGATTTTGAATTTTGCCCCAATCGTGCTTTCTGTTCCAGATGAGATAACTATAAACAATGTGAATCTCGCAATGGAGCTAGAAAACCTTAGTTATTTTATTAATGAATAAACAATACCTTACGGTATTATGGATCGCTATTTACTGTTAGACTTTATTTGCCTTCAGTTTTTTTCTCTTGTTGCTGAGGTACACGTGGACTGATGTGAAGATCCCGCATTTGTTTGGGTTCGACAGAACCAGGGGAATCGCTCATAAGGTCGGCACCCTTGGCAGTTTTTGGAAATGCGATGACTTCCCGAATGCTGTCTGCCTTGCATAACATGGCAATGAGTCGATCAAAACCCAGTGCTATTCCTCCGTGAGGTGGTGCTCCGTAGCGGAATGCTTCCAGCATATAACCAAATCTTTCCTGTGCTACATCAGGTGGGATTTGGAGTACTTCTTCAAATATGGTTTTTTGTACATCACGGTTATGTATACGAATAGAACCTCCTCCGAGCTCAACTCCATTAACCACTATGTCATAGTGTTGTCCACGAACAGCCTTGGGGTCACTAGTCAGTTTAGGGATATCCTCAGTAACTGGTGATGTGAACGGATGATGGCCGGAATACCAACGGTTCATTTCCTTGTCGAACATTAACAGCGGAAAGTCCACTACCCACAGAAAGTTAAACTGATTGGGGGGTATAGTTAGTTTTCCTATCTCAGAAAGTTTTTCGGCACAGTAAAGCCTGATTTTGCCAAGAATTTCACAGGCATTAAGCCATTCGTCAGCAGCAAATAAAATAAGGTCTCCCTCTTCAATAGAGAGCTTTTCCTTTAGAGCAGACTTTTCTGCTTCACTGAAAAACTTAACGATAGGGGATTTCCATTCGCCATTTTCCACCTTGATATAGGCGAGGCCTTTTGCTCCAAAGCTCTTGGCATAATCGGTCATGGTCTCCATTTGTCCTTGGGTGACACAGGCAAATCCTTTTGCATTAAGTACCTTTATAACCCCGCCGTTAGCAACAGCCCCACTAAATACCTTAAAATCACTAGAGGCAAAGTCGTCGGTCATATCGACTATTTCCATTTCGAAACGAGTATCAGGCTTGTCTATCCCCCAACGGTTCATTACCTCCTGAAATGAAATGCGAGGAAACGGAGTATCAACTTCAATATCCAAAGCAGTTTTCCATATGCGCTTTAGTAAACCCTCAATCAGGTTGTAAATGTCTTCTCTTTCAATAAATGACATTTCGATGTCAACCTGTGTAAACTCTGGTTGACGGTCAGCACGTAAATCTTCATCTCGATAACAACGCGCAAGCTGAAAATATTTATCAACTCCAGAACACATAAGTATTTGTTTGTATTGCTGAGGAGATTGAGGCAGGGCATAAAATTGACCGGGATGGACTCGGCTAGGTACAAGAAACTCACGAGCCCCTTCTGGTGTGCTTTTGAACAAGGTAGGTGTTTCAATTTCTAGAAAGCCTTGTTCTTCCATAAAAACACGCGTGGCCGTAGCAACCTTGCTTCGTAGACGCATGTTGTAAATCATCTCTGGTCGACGGAGATCTAGATAGCGATGCTTTAGTCGTAGTTCTTCGTTAACTTTGGCTGCGATCTCAGGATCATCGATGCTAAACGGAAGAACATCCGCATGATTAAGGACTTCTATCTGTTCGGCTAAAACCTCCACCAGTCCGGTATCGATTTTTTCGTTTTTTGTTCCATCAGGACGTATGCGAACTTTCCCGGTAACACTGATCACACTTTCACTATGAAGTTTAGATGCTGTTTCAAAGAGATCAGAAGAGAGGTCGCTCGGATCAAAGACTGCTTGTGTGCGACCTTCTCGATCGCGAACATCAATGAATACCACTCCGCCTAAATCTCGGTTGGAGTGAACCCAGCCATTTATAGTTACAGTCTGGCCGATGTGCTCTTCTCTTAATTCGTTACAGTGATGAGTACGCGTCATTCGCTAAAATGTCCTTTTTAACCAAAAGGGCGGCGGATGTTGCCGGGAAAAAGGACGGTTTTCAAAGTTTATTTACAATAATTAGAGATTCAGCAATTCGCGTTGCCAAGGTAGAATTCTCATTTTTTCTTCCCCATCTTCAAGGGATAGCTTTACGAGGGTTGCCCGGCTAGCAATAAGCGTAGGGTCTATTTTGAGTTCTTCAGCTTGTTTATCCCGAATTTTTTTTAGTGATTCGTAAAATTTTTTCTCATTAGCACTGATTCTTCGACGAGTGACCCGCGGGATTTCAGGGCAGTCTTCTGACTTTAAATCCAAAGCTTTTCCCACGGCTTCGCGCAGGGAATTAAAACGTCGATTTGAAAGTTTATGAGGCCAATCTGTTTTTGTATCTCGGGTGATGACAGTTTCAGCTAAACGGACAAGATCCTCATGGCGGACGATGAAATAGGGTGGCTTATTAGCTTTGACAGCTTCAGTTTCTCGCCAATGCCATATCTCTCTAAGAATAGCTAAACTTCGACGATTAAGTTTACTTGATCCTTTAAGTCGCCAAGCTTGATCAAGATCCAGTTCGCGGCCAGATGAATGCTCTTGAATAAGGCGTTCACAAATTTGTTGATGCCAGCTCCATCGACCTTTGCCTTGTAATTCTGCTCTCAGATGATCGGCCAGAGCCCGGAGATGGCGACTATCATTGAGTGCATATATTTTCATTTTTTCTGTCAAGGGCCTTCGGGTCCAATTGGCCTTTTGAGCGCCCTTGTCCAAGGTTATGCCTATAAGTTTTGAGAGCAGATCATTCAAGCCGAATGCCGTGAAGCCAAGTAGTCTTGCGGCCCACATAGTGTCGAATATTCGATTTGGTACAAATTTGTTAGAAGCATACATTAAGCGTAGATCATTGTCCGATCCATGCATAAGTAGTTCTTTGTTTTTTAATGCTTTGAATAACGGTGATACATCCAGTGACGATAGCGGATCTATTAAGACGTCTTTGCCAGGTAAGCTGATTTGTACAAGGCATAATTTTTCTGGATACGAGTGAAGACTGTCAGCTTCCGTGTCGAGGCCAACCCAGTCTGTTTTTCGTAATGCTGGTAAAAACTCCTTTAGTTGATCTTGGTTGTCGATCAAGTTGGCGGATTCTGTCATCAGGCTTTAGATTGCCAAGGCAAAATTCTTCTTTAGGTGGCTTGACGGGATACATGTAAGAGTTTTTTATTTGTTTCCCTTTTGGGTGACAAAATGACCAATCTTGCCAATCAATTTACTGAAATATCTGCAATAAATGCCAATAAAACTGCTGTTTTTTGGGGTGAAAATGAAATTACATTTGGACAGGCATATTCTGTGTCAAATTGTCTAGCGAATCGTCTTAAGGATCAGTTTGAGCTTAAATCTGGAGATCGAGTAGCGCTTTGGTTGAAAAACTGTCCTGAGTTTGTTTTTTCTTTGTTTGGGATCCTTTTGGCTGAAGGGGTTGTTGTCTCTATAAACAGTTTTTTGACCCCGGATGAGGTTGGATATATTGTTGAAGATTGTGGAGCTAAACTAGTTATTAGTGAAGCTTCAATGGCTGAAGGAACAGCAAGATTAGTTGAAAATAACCCTGGGTTGCATGTTCTTGAGGTGGAATCATTTGGTCAAATGGACTCGGATGAGTCTATAGAATCTACACTATCCAGCCAGTCACCAGAAGACTTGGCCTTGATTATCTATACATCTGGGACCACAGGTAAACCCAAGGGAGCGATGCTGAGTCATCAAAATTTAATGAGCAATGTTGATGCTATTGTTGAAGCGACGGATATTGTTGATGAGGACCGAATGGCTGTGCTTCTTCCAATGTTTCATAGTTTTACTATGACAGTAGGCTTACTGTTGCCGATGACGAGAGGGTTATCAATTGTGGCTATTAAGTCTTTAAATCCGCCAAAGAATATCATTGCTGAAATAATACAGCACCAAGCCACGGTTATGCCTGCTATTCCTCAGCTCTATCGTGCCTTTGTTAATGTAACACTTCCATCAGATTTGCCTTTGCGAGTTTGCTTTAGTGGGGCAGCGCCTCTGCCAATCGAGGTGTTGAATGCATTTAATGAAAATGTGGGGATTCCCTTGCTTGAAGGATATGGTTTAAGTGAGACTAGTCCGGTGGCTTGTATGAACCCTCTTCATGGAGAGCGGAAAGCGGGTTCAGTTGGATTGCCGATTCGGGGTGTAGAATTTCAAATTAGGAATGATGATGGCTCGATTTTGCCTGTGAATGAACCAGGTGAAATATGTATCAAGGGTCACAATGTCATGATGGGTTATTGGAATAATACAGAGGCTACAGCGGCAGCGATCAAGGATGATTGGTTTTTGACTGGTGATATTGGTCATCTCGATGAAGATGGATATCTCTATATTACCGATCGCAAGAAGGATATGCTCCTTGTTAATGGGATAAACGTCTATCCCCGTGAAGTAGAGGAGGTGATTTATCAGTTTGAGGGGGTCTCTGAAGTGGCTGTTGTAGGGGTAAATGATCCGCGTAAAGGAGACTTGGTGGTTGCCTGTATTGTGCCAAAGGAAGAATGTGAAATTGCAGAGGCTGAATTGAAGGACTTTTTAAAAACTAAACTGGCAGCATATAAATTGCCGAGGAAATTGATCATAATGGAGGCATTGCCTCGTAATGCTACTGGTAAAATTCTTAAAACCAAACTTCGTGAAGTAGCTGCAGACCGTGTAGGGCGTTAACTTCGGTCATGGGCTGCTGGATCTTTTTCCAATAATTCAAATTTATTGCCTACAATTTTTACGCAGTAATACCAAAGAGCTACGATGATACAGGTGAAGCCACCCAGAATCTGAAGCCCTATAAGACTTGTTTCCAATTGGCCTGATTCATTGCGAGTGTTCAAGAGTGCGGGAACAAGTAATGCTATTAGAAGGGCGATGACTTTTCCTGTGCGTTGGACAAATACTTCAACAAAGGCACGAGCTACATATTTTTTTTGACGGGAAAGTGGATTGTATAATGTTTCACGCCCAGTTTGATTAATTGAATAAGCAAATGTGCTATCAGCGATCTTCAATAAACTTCCGGCCATTAGAATAGGTGCTATAATGAAAAATAGCGATCCAAGTGCAATTGAAAAGGGCAGTATGAGAAGAATCCAATGTATGCGATAGGATGGAAACTTTGCAGCAAAGATGCTGAACCCAAGTTGGATGATAAGAGCTGCAATGTTCCCAACAGCGTAAACAGTGCCGAAGTGACTCTTCAGATCTCTTTCTTGAACGAATTTTTCAGTTATTGCTGTGAATTGAAAGTCGAGAACTTCAGAAGTGATTTCATAAAAGCCTACTATTCCAGCTATGGCGATGAGGTATCGTGATTTGAAAACCAATGATGCACCTTCAATTGCAGCGTTGAATTTTTTCTTTGGTGCTTCATTTGAGGTGGATTCAGGTTCGTTATGGGGAATCGATTTGGCTATCCAACCTGCGAAGGCAGCTAGTAAACAGATTGCTAAGCCGATTCCGATAACTATATGCAGCCATTGTTGATAGTTCATTTCATCGATCCATACTCTAAAATAGGTGCTTCCAATTGCGCCTCCTGAAACAGCACCAAGGACAATAAATCCATAAAGACTTTTTGCATTTTTCAAATCTACAGTGTCATGTAAAAAAGAGAAAAAAGCTGCCAGCATTAGGCTGATGTAAATATCTCCGAACCAGTAAAAGGACCATACTAAAGACTCACTTGGATTATTTATTTTTGCTGCGAAGTAGATTGTCATTAAGATAATCAACCCCATGCAACTATATGTTAGAGCTTGTCTTTTTGCATAACGAGTAACCAGTGTGAGGAAAATAACTATCAGAAATGCAATAAACATGTTTGCGCCCTTGGCTAAAAGTTCGGCGCCACTTCCTAGCATTTCAAATGGTCCTAGCTTGAATGGATTCTCTCCGTCGTATTGCTGAATAAAGAGGGTTTTTTTTAGAGGTTTAAGAATCCAGAAAATTGTTAGAACAAGATTGATATATATAAACATAGTCGCAGTAAATGCGATCTTTTTGCCTGTAGAAAAATTGGCGTTAGGCATTGGTGCTGAACATGTTTACATATCTTGCCAACTTAAAGATTAACTTGGTACTCAAGAGACTCACCTCCATCGACACTGAGTTTGAAGCGTTTGTCTTTTTCAGAAACTAATTCAAGCTGAATGTTTGACCCTTCTGAAAGAGGAGCCTTTTCAATTTGATAGTTTGTTACCCCGAGAGACAGAATGCCATTAATCATGCGTAGGGTTGGGCGTGCACCAAATGTAAGGCTTTTACTTTCACGTGCGATAAGATCGTGTATTGAATCATCCACGTTTAGGTTCCAATTGTAGGTTTCCTTCATGCCTTCAGCTTTTAGGCGGATATGCAGCTTTGCCATGTCAATGTACTCGGAATCAGTGAACGGCCTAAACATGGATATTTCATCGAATCTATTCAGGAAGCTGGGCCGGAAGCGATCTAGTAAAGCTAATTCAAATAACTCTCTAACATTTTGTTTTTCTCGATTCTTAACAATGACATCATAGCCGGCATTGGTTGTCATTATAACGAAACAGCCTCGAGCGTACATTGGCTTTTGATTTCTGTCGTAAAAAATTCCCTCATCAAGAAGAAAGTATAGTCGATCAAGCACTTGTACATTTGCTTTGTCAATTTCCTCAAATACATAAACTGCGTGTGGGTTAATAGTGAGGTTATCGGTCATTACGTCAAGAAATCGATCCATGCTTATTGAACTACGGTAGGTTGTCATATCCATGGTGATCAATTTTAATCCTAGGTTTTTAGCAAGCAGTTTGGAGAGGTAGGTTTTGCCTGTTCCGGTTGGCCCAGCGAACATAATGCTAGCCACGGGTTTTTCATCAGTTCGACCTCCTCCGTATCCAATTCTTGAAAGCCGAACGACCCCATTTACTGCCTCGGTTTGTCCTATGAAACGCGACCGAATGCTATCAGGCAACTCCTTGAGCACACTGAAATCCTTTGAAATAATCCATTCAGGAACCTGTGCGGCTTTCATTCCTGCGGCTTTGAGCGTGGCCTTGTCTATGATGAACTGGCCACTATCGGCAATAGCTTCTTCCATCATGGTGACAAGTTCCTTGAAGACTGCCAGAGAACGCTGTGGTTCTGGTTTGTTTGGTTGATAGTATCCGATAGTTTCCTTGATGTAGTTGACATGTGGCTCTGTCAGCTTCAATTGAGGAAGGTACGCCTTGGCATAATTAAGCAGGATGCCATTGATATCTTTACTGCTGTATTCTGGTAAAAAAACAATGTCGCCGAATGAGTTTATAACATAGTTGTTATCAGCCCTTACTCGTGAATAATTGTAATAATCAATAAACGCGATACTCCGCATCTTACCACCTTGAATATTTGGTGAGTAAAGTGTTTCGACACCCGTTGAGGATCGATTGGAGGCTCCCAATCCAATCATTGAACCGAGGTTAGTGATATACAAAATTATATCTTGTTCGAGTGACGGTTTGCTAATGTTCTTTTGCCAGTATTCTTGAACTTGTCCCAATAACGTATGTCCCTCTACAATCTTCGGCAGGTCAATTTCCATATGGGCGAATTTTGAAAATTTAGGATCTTTGCTAAAGGCCATGCTAGCGAGAAAATATCTGTAGGCTGAGGAGGCATCTCCCACAATGAGTACTGATTTGTTTCCGTGTTCGGCAGTAACAACGTCTCGTATGCGTTTGGTTAAGTCAGGGAGAATTTCCAGTCCTTTCATCACCTTGGCAGGTTCATCCCATTCAGGGCTTACATCATATTTTCCAGCTGGATCGTGAAGAACAAAACAGGATTTAGATAAAGTCTTGAGGTTTGGCGCTGCAAAAGTTTGAGTAACAAATAAAATTACTGTGAACAAAAAAACACTCCACCTAATATAGTGTTTTATGATTTGCTGTTTCATTAATTTTTTGAGCGAGTAATGGACAATAAAAAAAGTCCGTTCTAGTCTGAGTTTGGTCAAGGAAACTGCCATGATCTTTGCTGTTGTCAAAAGAAAAGCAACATTTGAGATAACATTGTGGTGAGATGAACGTTAGGTGATTGATCTTATGAATATTACGAATTATTCATCAATTCCTTCACTTAGGTTTTTTTGGTGATATATAATAGATTTTAAATATTACTCTATTACACAATGTTTTTTTCGGTTTGAATTGCGCCAAGCACTTAAAACCCCTAAAAAAATGACTTCGATGCACTACGAGAAAATTTTTCGATCAATGATCTTCTATATACGCATAATCTCTTTGGTGGCGTTTTCTGCTAGTATTTCGTCATGGGCAGCGGATTGGCCGACTTATCAGCATGACTATGCAAGGAGTGGTGTGGCGGGCGAATCACTTCTGACACCATTTACTGAGCGCTGGGTGCATCAGTCTAAACATGAGCCTAGGCCTGCTTGGAGGGGTGAGGCAAAATGGGATGGGTATAACAAGGTGTACGATATGAAATCGCGTCAGGTTTTTGATTATGCCTACCATACAGTCATTGCCAATGGGCTGCTTTATTTTGGTTCATCTGCAGATGACAAGATCTATTGTCTAGATGTGGTTACTGGTAAGCAGATGTGGGTTTACTTTACTGAGGGGCCGGTTCGGCTTGCACCGACGATTGTTGATGGGAGAGTTTTTGTAGGTTCCGATGATGGTCATGCATATTGTCTGGATGCTGCTACAGGAAAGTTGATTTGGAAAACGCGACTTGGGCCCAAGGATTATAGAATCCCAGGAAACGGGCGGATCATATCTCGTTGGCCATTGAGGACTGGTATTGTTGTCATAGGAAATTTGGCCTATTGCGCCGCTGGGATGTTTCCTGCTGAGGGGATATATATTTCAGCCATTGATGCTCGTGATGGGAAAATTCAATGGCAGCAAAAGCAGGGAGACTTACCTGCTCAAGGCTACTTGTTAGCTTCTCACACTCGATTATACGTGCCAGCTGGACGAAACAATCCTGTAGTGCTCAATCGTTCTGATGGTAAGCGGGTTCGTGTAGTAAGCGGGCAGGGTGGTACTTACGCACTCCTTACAGGGGATAGCCTAGTATTTGGGCCCGGAAAGACTGGAACACTTGGTTTCGTAGAGTCGAATCGATCAGATCAGTTGGCTTCGTTTAAAGGGAATCACATGATTGTTACACCAGAGATGTCATATCTTCAGAGCGATACACATCTCAGTGCACTCGATCGGAGTCGCTATCTAGATTTGGCCCGTAAACGTCGTTCGCTTCAAGCTCAACAGAAGTCATTATCCGAAGAATTAAAGAAATTAAAATCCACTTCAACAGCTAGACGGCAGACTTTGCAAAAGCAACTGACAGAAACTGGTCAATCGATTGACAATGTTACTTCTGAGATGGGTAAGTGTTTTCCTTGGAAAGTGGCTTGTGATCAGCCGCTTAGCATGGTGCTGGCTGGTAAAACACTGATCACAGGTGGCCACAATGCGGTAGCAGCTTTTAATGCTACTAATGGCAAAAAACTTTGGAGTGGTAAGGCCAAAGGGGATGTGTTTGGGCTAGCCGTTGCTGGTGGCCGGCTTTTTGTTAGTACTAATCTGGGTGTTATTCACTGTCTTGAGGCTAAGCGCTTGGCTAAATGATTAAACGAAAAGTGAAAGTCTTACTCGTATCTTCTGCAATAGGATTTTTTTTTGCGGCAAGCACACAGGCTCAGGAATGGGCAAGGTTTCGAGGATTGAATGGAACGGGTGTTAGCACAGCCATAGGTATACCTTCCAAGTTCAATCTGTCTGATGCAAACTGGCGTGTTACCTTAAAAGGGAAGGGGCACTCATCTCCTGTATTGTGGGGAGATAAGATTTTTGTTACCGGTCTGGATTCAAACAAGAATCTTTTACAGCTACAGTGCTTGAATGCGAAGGATGGCTCGGAACTTTGGTTGGCATCCAGAATGCAATCGAAGCATAGAACGCATCGGTATAACCTTTTGGTTTCTTCTAGTCCGGTGACGGATGGTAAGCATGTGGTGGTGGTGACTTCTGAAAAAGAAGCTCATTTAATTTTAGCCTATGACTTGAGTGGGAAAAAAATATGGGAGAAAAAATTTCCTACCATTATCAGTAACCACGGTGGTGGTATTTCTCCGATTATTTATGATGGCAAAGTCATTCTTGCTGGAGATGAGGATAATCAAAGTTTTCTAGCAGCGATGGATGTCAAAAATGGTAAGGTTCTTTGGAAGGTTAATCGAATCAATGCCAAGGCGGCTTTCTCTACACCGTGTGCATACACAGATCCTTCAGGTGCCAAGGGACTAGTTTTTAATAGCATGGGGCATGGTATTACCTTCCTTGATCCCAGTACTGGTAAAACTCTTTGGGAGCAGAGAGATGTTTTTGACAAGCGTTCGGTCAGTTCCAGTCTTGTTGCTGGTGGGTTGCTCATAGGAACGTGCGGAAGTGGAGGGGGAGGTAATTATCTTGTTGCTGTAAGGCCAGGCAGTGTATCCAG
The DNA here is from genome assembly GCA_036166355.1 of Verrucomicrobiota bacterium. GTDB lineage: Bacteria > Verrucomicrobiota > Verrucomicrobiia > Limisphaerales > UBA1096 > UBA1096. The sequence goes on from JAYZHR010000114.1 coordinate 11,255, forward strand.
CGGTGATAAACCGAGCTTGGCTTACAAACTCCGTCGGTCGATTCCTTACGTGCCAACAAGTGTGGCAAAAGGCGATTTACTTTTTCTATGGAGCGATGCTGGTATTGTGACTTGTGTAAAAGCAACAACTGGGAATATTCAATGGCAAGAGCGTGTTGAAGGTCGTTTTTTTGGGTCGCCTGTCTGGGTTGAAGATCGTCTGTTTTGTATTTCTACTACTGGCAAGGTTGTTGTTGTTTCTGCACTGGAAAAATTCAAAGCGCTTGAGGTAAATGACTTGGGTGAGGCATCCAATGCAACTCCTGCACTTGCCAATAATCGAATATATTTTCGTACTCTAGGCCACTTGGCTAGTTTCGGTGAAAAATAGTATCATGAGGATTGAGTAAGTGGATGGTTTTATAGGACTGATAGTTATTCTTCCCTTATTGGCTTTTGCATGCTGGTTTTTGAAGAAGGGGATAACACTTTACTTGGGACGTGCCTGGCCCAAGGGATGGGTAGGGTTGTTCTGGATATCTATTGTTTTTGGGTTAGGACTAGGTGTTTGGTTTAGTTGTTTTGCAGAGTGGGATGCGATGCGTTTCCGGCGGTTGCCTATTCCGATTGAATATAAACACCCAGAAGATGGCTGGATACCGCTTGAGTTTCCTGTCTATATCCGTTCGTTGGCGTTGGGAACAGATGCTGTTCTAGGTTTGATGTTAGCGATGCTTCCAATCACAGCGGCAATGCGTATTGCAGAATTCATGGATGAATCTCATCGTATTAGAGCTGCAAAGGAGGATCAGGCTAATCCAAGCTCTGATGATACTCCTTGAAGAGCGGTAATTACTTCGCTGATATGATCATTCAGTTCGGATTCCATCAGGGCTGCACCTTGTAAAATATCCTCACGCTTAACCGCTGCTGAAAATCCTTTTGCCTTCATTTTTTTTCTAACACTCTTTGAGGTCATGCCATTTAGTTTTTCTGGCCTAACGTAAGCTACAGCGACTATGAAGCCGCTTAATTCATCGACAGCAAACAGTGCCTTTCTGATTGGCCGATCCAGAGGATAGTCAGACTGATTCCATTCTGCATGGGAAAGGATAGCTTCTACGATTTCATCGTCCACGTTTTGTTCTCGGAGAATCTTTGCGCCTTCCTGAGTATGTGCGGGTATATCAGGCCATCGTTCATAATCAAAGTCATGCAATAGGCCTGTTATTCCCCATTGTTCTATATTCATATCAAGTTTTTTGGCGTAATGCCTCATGGACGCCTCTACTGCAAGAGCATGTTTTAGTAGTGATTCAGATTTAGTGTACTCATTGAGTAGCGCCCAAGCTTGATCTCTGTTCATATCGAAATTGTCGACGGAAGTAACTTGTAGTGCAAGTTCTGCTTATGCAGGGCGAAAAAGAAGAGGCCAAGCACTTGGCTTGGCCTCTTGGTTGGTATGTTTTTTCGGGTTTTAACTATTACTAGCTAAATTATTTTCTAACAGCCCGTCCGAAAGTCTCTGGAGCATCGGCAGGAATGGTTAGTGGGCTTGGAGCGTCTACGTCAGTCCATGGGCCATTGACTGATGGAGCGCTTTGCAATGTTCCTTCAAAGGTGACGGTTATTGTGCCATCAGCATTGCGAACTACACTAATAGCAGGAGGATCATCATTAGGAATCGTGCCTCCGTATAAATGGTTTTCTATTAGTTTTCTGTCTGCATCACTTAGCGCAGAATTGAAAATAATCAGTTGTTCCATTTCTCCAACAAAGTCGTAACCACTCGAACTGTAAGCTCCAATGACTATATCCGCATTGGGCTTAACATTATTCGTTGGATCTCCAGCGAGGTTTAGATTCTTTCCATTCGCATAAAAAGAATGACTGTCGGCGGTTAGCACGGTACTCCAAACTGTGGTCTGATCATCATACTTTGTAATGTCATCCCCTGCGTAAGTCTTCCCGTTGTACTGCTCTACTATAAATCCACCTTTGCCATCATCCCTTTGGTGGGATGTGTTACTCAAACCAATGTTGTATGCATAGGTGCCTGATGTAGCGAAAGGAGCATCCGCCTTATAGTGACCAAGCCAAAATACGGTGAAATCCGTGGTTTCGGCGTTGTTTAGTTTACCGGCAAGATATCTTCCGTCTGCACCAACACTTGAGTCATCAAAAACTAATTTACCATCATTATAGGTTATTAGATCTGCCCCTCCATTACCTTTTTGGGTGGATACAACACTCAAGTCATTCAACAACTGGCCATTGCTATCAACTGGTGTCCAGGAAACAACAGCGTTGCCGTCTGTCTCTACTCCTATTGAACCATCATAGTGAGCCACTAATGAATCAATGGCCTGTGATGATAAACCAGGAACGGCTGCCAAAAGACCATCTATTGTTGGGGCTGAAGCGGTATTACCAACCTCATAGTGTCCAGCAACTTGGTCAGCGCTCAATGTTAGATTGTACTGAGCCACTTCATCAATTGCTCCATTGAAGAAGTATGGATCGGTGAGCAGGGTGCCATCTGCGATTTCATCATGGAATATGGTGCCTGCGTTAATACCTCCAATACCTGCATCGTTACCATGCGAGTACATCTGGCCGACTCCACCCACTTCGTCTACTAACTTGCCATTAATATAAAGCAGCAGTTTCCCATTTAAACCTTCGCTATCACCATCAACGATGCCGACAACATGATAAACCTTGCCGACTTCGATTTCTCCTTTAACGAATACTGGGACTGAATCCTCGTACCCATAGTGGCTCTGATCCGGCCCTCTTTCGTCGGTTGATCCACCCCAGCGTAGGTCCAAGGGAGGTGCAGTCCAAGTGGATGAATCAGACGTGGTGCCGCCTCCAATGTGTGAGTTGGCCATAAAGTAGAGATCTGCTTTGGATGGTGAATCAGAGTCATCCGTGGCATTAAGATAGAATCTTAATCCTTTCCAGCCGCCACCTTGTTCCCATAGAACCATTTTCTTCTGATACGGAACATCAGATTCAGCCTTAGGTAGAGAATCGGCTCTAAACCAGAATTCAAGTGTCTTTTGTTTAAATGTCCCGGTATTCATTTGCGGGTTATCACCAATTTTGATCACGTCGGCATTGTCTGGATTAAATTGAACAGCACCATCATTTGAGGCAGGGACCAAGCTATCAACGTTTAATGTTGGTGCACCTGTGTAGGCGCCATTTCTTAGCCCCATAGTGTCGGTAGCAACATTTCCTTCTGTTTCAGCTAGCTTCCAATATATGATTGGACCATCAGAGATAATCTCTTGAGCATAATCAACCACAGATGAAACTGAGGAGGATCCATTTAATGCATTGGCTTGGAGATCCTTTACGCCAGAAACTGTTACCGAGTAATTACCGGCTGTTTGTTGACTTGTAGATAATGTGACAGTCTGTCCGTCATCACCTAGCGCGGCAGCAGTCACTTCCAACCCGTCGATCTTGTAGTTTTCTGCAATTGAAGCTGATGCCGCATCTAGTGGTTCATTAAACACGATTGTTACGGTGTTCAATGTGCCCGCATAAGCACTGGTCGAACTGATTTCAGGGGCAGTACTATCGATGATTGTCGTTAGAGTTGCTTCCGCTGTGGTGACTGATCCAGCTTTGTTAGTTAATTCAGCTTTGATTTTGGCTCCGTTGTTATCTGCAGTTGCAGTAATTGTGACACTTGAAGAGGTTAATGCGGAGTCAGTTGCGACCTCTTCTCCGTTTACCATCCACTTAACGTCAACGACTGGCATGCCAGTAAAATCGACCGTAAATGTAGCAGTTTTATTTTCAGCAGCTGAAGTGTCCTGTGGTTGAGCAGTAATTTCAATCTTGTCTGGTGCGCCTGCAAACCCATCTTCAAAGTGAGCTACAACCTGTTCCTCGGTCAGTGCCAGATTATAGAGCGATGCATCATCAATTACACCTGTGAAACCCTGACCACCGGTTCCCGGTTGGTCACCTTCATGAGTTACAGAGTTGGTGAATAAGTTACCGAAGGCTGAATCATCAGAGTGCGCCCATAACTGAGACACTCCGCCAACTTGTCCGAATTGCTTGCCATTAAGATAACCAGTGAGGGTGCCTTCTGTGCCGCCTGCTTCAGTATCTCCGTCCATGACAAACGCTATATGATAAATAGCATTTTCTTTGATCGTTGTGCTGACCGCTGTGATACCTTCATCACCAACTTGATTTAGAGCTCCTCCAAAAAAGGTTTCGTTACGGTTCCATGCCATCATGTATAATGTGGTTTCGCTTTCCGCATTGTCGGCAGAGCGTTGCAAATAGATATTTACACCCCGAGTGGTACCTCCTTGTTCCCATAAGACCTGGGGACCTTCAGTGGAAACTGATTCTGGTTTGATCCAAAACTCCCAAGATTTTTCATCCATAGGCCAAATGCCTCCACCAGTATTCAGGAGGAAATCGTCTGTGAAGCGAATAGCTTGGTCTTTTGATCCATCAAGTCTGACTGCTGTTCCTATTCCATTTGGATAGAGTGCTGGTACCCCCAACTCTGGACCCGCAAACAAGTCGCCATTCTTATTACCAATAGCACTTGCAACAATGTTGCCTGAAGTTTCGTCAAACGGGAAAAACCAGAATGGTTTGGATGCCAGAACTTCAATTCTTCCCTTTGGAATCTTAAATGAATAATCCCTTACACGTTCTGTGCCATTGCTTTCTTTATAGGATAATTCTATTGCGTGAATTCCTGGTGGAAGATAGTCCCCATGGTCATATACGATAGAGAGGCCGCTATCTGTACTGGTAACTGATGCATTAATTACTTCCCCATTGAGTTTTAATACAACAGATGATTTATCAACTGAATCATCTCCATTTATTATATCAAACTCGATCGTCTTTGATACATCGCCGGTTGGATATGCTCGGCTAATGTATGGTACAGATTTTCCGGCACGATATGCTTTAATTGCATTCGGATCATCGGAATTTACCAGAATCTTTTTACCATCAGTGACGGAGAAAAACTCAATGTTGGCTCCACCGCCTGCTTCCCACCAAACAAGGCGGACAGGGTAGAGCCCAGCCTCTGGTACAACGATATTGAAAATGGTATCAGCTGCTCCGCGATTTCCATTAAATTGTCCAGCTACAACCCCTAAAACATCTTTTGCATTGGGCCCAAATGACAGGCTAAACCCATCATCACTATTGACGCCAAATTGGTGAAAGCCTCTTTTGAGGTCAAGATAGGTTAGGATTTCAGCAACGATACCATCAGAACTCTCTCCCCAGCCTGGGATTTGAGGGATTAGTGTTTCTTCACCAAAACTACCCTGTTGGGCTCCTTCGTCTTGGTTCCAGTTAATCGTTCCGTCAATCTCAACTGGTGCGATAGTCCATGCATCCCATGCATCTGGATCTGCTTCGTTGAGATAAGGTCGCGGGTTGTCGTTATCGTCTAGATCATTTGGGTTCAAGAATAGTCCAGCGAGTTGTTTTTCAGCTCCTTGAATATTACCGCCGTGTATAGATGCCGGTCCTTCAGTTTGCAGGGCACTTATTTGTGTTACATTGGCAACAAATCCAGGTGCGGACTTGTCTACGGATGATGATGCAAAGCTTGCGGGTACTCCCTTGTAATCCACGGTTATAGAGAATTCCAAGTCTTTGGAGTAATTGTTTCCAGCTGAGTCTGAGTAGCTTAACGAAACAGTGTGTTTGCTTAACGGTTCAGGAATGCCTGGGAAGGCATAGTTAACTATTGTATTCCCTCCTTCGGTTGATGTTGTAACTACTGCATCAGCTCCATCAACGGTTGCCTTTATGGAGGCTGCGTCGACACTTAATCCGAAGTTTTCCACCTTGGCACGGAAACCGTCGATGCCTAAGCCTTCGAATGAGGCGAGTTTCGGTGGGCTGGTATCTCCGTCGCCCGAAGAGTAGTTTCCGCGGTATTGCAGCGAAACAAGGCCGTCTTCCTGCGCGGTCACGACACCACCATTACCTTCGCGATGAACGCTGACGGTCACCACATCATCAACTGCCAGATCGTTTAGCATGGCGACCAATGAACCGGACGATTCGTTGTGGCCAGCCGAATTTCGAATATAATGTGCGGTTGACTCGGCTCCTGCTACGGCTTGACCATTTACTTCAACGGATAACCTTGGATTTAAGCGTGAACTTGATCCCTGAAACACGGCATTGAGGGTTAAGAGATAATTACCGGCCTTCTTGATGACAATTTGTTCCTCGGCGTCTCCTTCATTGGCATAATGAGTGTCATCCAAGTAGGGCTCAGATACACCCGTGCCTCCATCGAGAGCCAGCGAAGTTTTGTTATCGGGGTTGAAATTTTCAGGGACTTCTTCGTCGGATGTAGTGTTAAATGCATCGCTAAACACCCCGTCATCCGCCAGTTTTTCGATAAAAATTGATGCTGTTTTACCATTTTGCACCTTGATAGTTCCTGCTGCTGCGAGTTGAGAGGTTTCAACTTTCAACACCTGACCTTCTGTGGCGTTAATGACGCCTGAAAAGTGAATTGAAGAGAACTTATGGCCATTTGAGTTTCGGATATAACCCTGTTGGCCACGGGCTCCTTCCACGATTTCGTCATCAAGAGAAACAGCCAACCCAACGGAACCACGACCTACTGAGCCCTCGAGAGGAATGTTCACATAGACAAGGTAATTGCCGGCATCCTTAAGTGTAATGCCAGCAGCCGGTGTGGCCTTGACAAAGCCAAATGCCTTATTGATTCGCTGTCCCGTCCAAATAAGGTTCCGATCCTCTTCTTCATCAGAAACATTCAGGTTGTCGCCGGATTCAATCTTTGTTGCTTTTGCATTGAATACGTTTCGATTTCCTTCAACTTTTTCAACAAACAATGATGCAGTTCGAAGGAAACGGTTGTTCGCGTTGCCTGCAATGTCTTGTGCATCCAACGTCAGAACATCACCTTCTTTCAACCAGATCAATACATTAAAGTGAGAGGATCCCTCGGTGGCTCCACTCGAGTTACGTGCATAGCTGGACTGTCCTAATGCGTATTGGTGCCCGGCGTTTCCGTTAACCTTAAGCAAGGCGCGTTGGGTAGCGCGTTGTCCGACTGCAGACTCTATCGGAAGAGTGGCTGAAACGAAGTAGTGTCCGCTTTTCAGGACAGTCAGTTTTTCCGAGTAGAGGTCATGACTAAAAATGGTGGGATCAACTGAGGAATAAGTGTTCCAAGAAATCAATCCTCCTCCTTTTAGATTGTTATTTCCCTTAACTGTTTGATTGCCCTTAAGTAGGGCACCTTTGTCGACTGCTGCTTGTGTTGAAAAAACGACACCAAACACAATTGCAAGGGTCGTGAACACGGGGGCTAACTTCTTTAACATAGATACTATTAGTTTATAATTTTCGGGTATTTTAAGACGCGAACAAGAGACCTAAGTTTAACCTAAGATCAAATTTCAATTAATCGCTGAACGAGCGACTTTATTGGTGATATTTACCTTCGCAAGCTAATTTTTGCTATTTGCCGTTTATTGCAATGCGATAATCAGTGCAATCTTCTCTAAGCGGTAAGTTTGGTGTACTTTTGGTTCATGGCAGATTTGACCGGGAGATCGTTAATTGGATTTCAATCGAGTGAACAAGGTGAGCCAACTATTTATGGGGTTAATCCGTTTACAGGAGATAACTTAAAGCCAGGATATGTGGCTGTTTCAGAAGCTGAACTTAATCGTGCCATTGAATTGGCTGAAAGAGCATTCGTATCATTTGGTAAATCCAGCGGAGCTGAGCGTGCTAATTTTTTGAGAAAAATTGCTGATAATGTAGAGGCCATTAAAGACGATTTGGCTGCTTTGGCTCCCCAAGAGACCGGTTTGCCTGAAGGTCGAATCCTAATGGAGACTGGGCGAACCTGTGGGCAGTTACGCTTGTTTGCCTCGGTGGCGGAAGAAGGTTCATGGGTTGATGCTCGTATCGATCACGCCGATCCGGAACGTGCTCCAGTGCCCAAGCCTGATACGCGTTCCATAAAGAGACCTCTAGGACCAGTAGCAGTATTTTGTGCCAGTAATTTTCCTCTAGCATTTTCAGTGGCTGGAGGGGATACGGCATCAGCTTTGGCGGCTGGTTGCCCTGTGGTTGTAAAGGCTCATCATTCGCATCCCGGGACGGCCGAGCTCGTTGGTCAAGCGATAAATAAAGCCGTTAAAGAGAGCGGGCTGCCAGAGGGAACTTTTTCACTGGTGTATGGTCCTGGTCGAGAAATTGGCCAAGCTTTGGTGCGTCATCCGTCAATTAAGGCAGCTGGTTTTACCGGTTCTCGAGAAGGTGGACAGGCCTTAATGAGAATCGCTGCTGATCGACCGGAGCCTATTCCTTTTTATGCGGAAATGAGCAGTATCAATCCAGTCTTTATTTTATCAGGTGCAATGACTGAGCGTGCTGATGCTTTGGCAACTGGTCTGCATGGCTCCATGACATTGGGGGTGGGGCAATTCTGTACTAATCCAGGTCTTACAATTGTGGATGATAATTCAAATCTTGAACCATTTATTTCCAAGATCATGGAATTGGTGGCGGCTA
>JAYZHR010000115.1:0-5548 GCA_036166355.1 Verrucomicrobiota bacterium
ATGGACATTCATAGAATCTTGCTCAAAGATTCCTTTCGCAGTGAGTTTAGAATTAAACCCCATAAACGGAATTCCTTCCGTATTAATTTGAGGTAAGATCCAAATTGGTTTTCCAGCTTTACCCAGAAAATCAAACCGTGAATTATCAGGAATAATATTTCTGCTATTTTGATCCAAAACAAGCGTTTGATCATGGGCTTCATTCTCATTGTGAAAGGAAAAAACCCAATCGGACCCAACATAGTCGACAGTTAAATCACCATGACCAATTGCCCATTTCTCATGCTCTTGAGCATGTGTGTTGTTTTTTGAAAATAATACTAGGCCTATTAGACTGAATGTAATTAATATTTTCTTCATAATTAAAAATTAGTGTTTTTTATTATATGTATTTGTTTGTTTATTGTATTAAAATTTAAAATTGGAGGGTTTTGCAGGATTTAAACCAGCTTCAATCATGGACTTAACAATTCGTGCGTCCACTAATTTCACATGACCATTTGCAAAAAGATAATTTGCTTTTCCTTCCGAACGATCAGCAGCAGCTAAACCTAACCTATGGCGATCAGGTTGAATGTCTTTGATAACATTATTCCATCCACCTAGATTCCAAGATCGCGAGCAAGCAACGCATGCTGAGGAAATTGCGGAAGCGGCAATTTGATCTGATGCTTCAAAGAATAATACAGTTGCCGAGGGTTCAATGAGCTGATCTAGTTTTACTGCCGGTTCGACCATATCTCCAAATGCATTAAACAAAGGAACAGTCAAATGATCGTTCAAAATATAACTTGTCCCATTGAGTTCTTTTTTTTCTTTTTTTCTAGGATCTGCCCCACAAAATCTAATTGCATCTACCTCTCCTAAATATGGAGATAAGGCGTCAGTCCAATTAAATTCAGGATTATCATTGTGATGAAAGTTGCTTGGCAAATACCCATTGTAATCATCCGAATATAAAAACAAACCAAGGCCCATTTGCTTCATGTTGGACAAACAATGAACTTGGATTGCTTTGCTTTTCGATTTTGCCAATGCCGGCAACAAAAGCCCGGCCAATATGGCAATTATAGCAATAACAACTAACAGTTCGACCAAAGTAAAACCTCTGTGATTGGTTTTTATTTCTACTTTTTTGAGATCCATATATTACTTAATTACTATATTTTTATTGTTTAAAACTAGATGGCTTAGCTGGATTGATGCCTGATTCAATCATGGACTTTAGGACATATGCATTAACAGCTTTGGCGTGCCCATCTGTGAAAAGGTAATTAGCTTTACCTACAGAACGATCTTTAACTGCTCTTCCAAGTCTATGCCTATCGGGCTGAACATCGTTTATAAAACTAGCCCATCCACCAACTAGCCAAACTCGTGCGTGTGTATGGTCATTGTAAATGGAAACTCCAATTTTTTCGGAAGCCTCAAATAATAAAGAAGTCGACGAAGGATCTTTTAGTTGATCAATTTTCGGCAATGGCTCAACTATATTGCCAAATGGATCCATCAAAGGAACAGTCATAAACTCATTTAATATGTAACTTGTCCCTTTATTTTTTTCTTTTAATGCTTTGAAAGGATCTGCGCCGCAAAACCTAATCATGTCAACATCTCCAACGTACGGGGAGAGCGTGTTAATCCAAATATTTTCAGGTCGCTGTGATAAATGAGCAGTCGCAGGTAATTCACCATTGAAATCCTCAGAATAAAGAATAAATCCAAGACCCAATTGTTTCATGTTGGATAAACAATGAATCTGCTTCGCCTTACTTTTTGACATTGCTAATGCTGGCAACAACAATCCTGCCAATATTGCAATTATTGCAATAACCACCAAGAGCTCGACTAAGGTAAAAGCTTTTCTAACTTTGGTTATTTTTAATTCTTTAAAAGTCATACATCAATCACCCATACCAGTATCACGAACTAGAAAAACGGCATCGTATATCCATCGAAAAATCCAAGTTACCAATAGTAAAAAACACATCAATGCAACAACTGTTTGAGCTGGCGGCAGATCGTAATAGTTCCCCAACACCAAACCAAACATGATGCTTAAAAGCGCCACCACTGGGGCTACCAAGAACATTCCTGATATATTACGACAGATAATTTTGGCCATTTGGGCTGGTAGAACCATAGCCCCGAAAGTAAAGAGCATACCCGAGGAACGGATGGCCAATCCAGTTGCTAGTCCTAAGGAGCTCGCTATCCCAATAGACCATAAGAATATATTCGAACCCACGGCAGACGCCATCACGGGATCAGAAAGATATAATGTTAAACGACGCGACCAAATGACAAGAAAACCAACAAAAATGAAAAGAAGAATACCGAAAACAATGATATCAGATGAGCTAGCGCCAATGATACTAGAAGAAAATAGTGACTGAATTTCTTTCAGTCCATAGGGCATCCTTGCTAACAAGAGCACTGAAAAGCTTCCTCCGACCAGAAAGATCCAGCCTGTCATTTCTTCACTCGTAGAAGCTCCCCCTTCCTGATGCTTTCGGGCTATTAACAACGAAGCTCCAACCGAACAGAAAACAGCAGACAAAACAGGTTGTCCTATCCCAAAAAACAAGCTCAAAGCAACACCCAACATAGAAGCTTGTGCAACAGCGGCCGCAACAAAAATATTTCCACGGGCTACGACAACTACACCCATGAGTGATAACGATGCTCCGATTAGTAACGCACTAATGTAAGTGCGAGAAAACAATGTCCATGATTCAAGAAATTCTAAAATCATGCCAAAATCTCCGGATGCTGAACATTTGCATTTACGGTATATCCACCTGAGGACTCCGGTCTTACTTCCGTAGGAACACCAAAAGCCATTTCCAAATTTTCACCTGTCAGCACTTCTCCAACTGGACCACATTTCACTCGGCGATTCTTGAATACAGCCAAATGGCTAGCGTATCGGCCGGCCAATTGCAGATCATGTGTCACAAAGATCACAGTGATTCGATGTTGACGATTGAGTTTGGTAATCGTTTTTAATAACCCTGAAGAAGCCGCAAGATCCAAACCTGCAGTTGGCTCATCAACAATCATAAGCAAAGGATCCCTCACTAAAGCGCGAGCTACCATTGCTCGCTGCCGTTGCCCCCCTGAAACCCTCCAAATACTATGATCACGAATGCGCTCAATCCCCATCACCTCGAGCGATTTCTGAACTCGCCGCTTAATCTTGGATTCCTCAACATTTAGGCCAGCTGTTCCTTGAATAACAAAGGACTGAATTGTAGTTGGGACACTAGGATTTAAATCACACTTCTGTGGGACAAATCCTATGCGTGTTCTACGCGCAAAATCGGCCCGCAATTGTAAAACACCACGTTTTGGTCTCAATGCACCAAGAAGTGCCTTAATCAGGGTGGTTTTCCCTTCACCATTAGGACCGATAAAACACCAAAATTCACTGTCATGAATCTGCATTTCTACAGATTCCAAGATTACATTTCTTCCATAAGCTAAGGTGGCTTCTTTGACCTGAACAATAGGATCTTTTTTTACCGAGGCCTTGTCAGTAAAATTTTCTATAGGCTCATTAGTCTTCTCGCTTTGGGAAGCAGAAGGTTCAAGTCCTAATTGTTGTAAAATATCTTCGCTCATTTAGGCAAAAAAGCCCTTATTAGCTTCTTAATTCTGATCCTTATTTAATGCAGCTATCACGGTTTCCATATTATGTTGGATCATATCAAAATAAGTATCAGTATTAGTCCTCGCCTTAGTCTGATGACACATCGGAAGGACCTGTGCTTTTGTATTTTCCGAGACAAAACGAGCGTGCCTTTCGTCAAAATAAGGAGCTGAAAAAATAATCGAGACAGACTCAGCTTTCATTTGGTCAATTAGAATTCGCAGATGTTTTGTAGTAGGGGTAACCCCGGGCTCAGGCTCAAAATATCCCACAACAGAAAAACCCACTCGGCGACTAAAATATGGCCAAAGATCATGGTCGCCCACAATAGGCGTGCCGCGATACTTTGAAAGTTGCCCTAACCAACCACTAAGTGGAATTCCATGCCCTTGTTCTGATAAAAAATCTGTTAACTCATCTTTTAGATAAAGATCCGCAATCTCAATAATTCCATGACGATCAGCTAACTCATTCCCGATTAAAGCATCAGCCAAACGCTTACGAAACTTTTCAAAATTTTGCTGAAACTTATCTTTTTGTTCGGGCAAGATGGAACTTAATCGATCCGTCACAAGCTTGGCTGCACGAATACCTTCAATGGGATCCAATAAATAGTGTGGATTTCCTGAAGGATGTAAGCCACTAGAATGTCCAATACCCGATACATTTCCCACGGTTCCTTCTAAAGGCATAACCAATTCAGAAGTATCAATAAAACCTGCGGCGCCTTGCTTAATTTTGGGATTCTTCACATTCACCATAAGATCTGGATACCATGCGGCTTCAATGTCATTTCCAACCTGAATCCAAAGATCCGCATCATTCATCTCTCGTACGTAGCTGGGGAGAATATCTAGTGCGTGAGGATCCTGGTTTCCTTTACCAAAACAGTGAAGTTCAACTAGATCACCAGCAATAGCTTCGACAATACCCATGAGGTCAGTCGTCGACACTATGACACATGGAGGCCCACCAGCTGAATGCTCATGCTCATGAGCTTTGCCATCATGGACAGACTCTGACTGACCACATCCAGATAGAAGTACAGAGCATATTGACAGTACGAATGCGGCTCTAATTGCATTTATAAAGTATTTTTTATATTTCATAGTTTACTAAATTATTTTGTTTTCATTTGTTTTAAGAACCCAAAGTCAATTTATGATATTTTGGGATTTCAGGTGATTTTATTCCCAATTGGTTGATGAAAATCATCCAATAGAATCTGCTAAAGGAAGTCTAATCAGACTCAAGGAACTAAGCTTGTATTACGACGAAGTCCTAGTAAGTAGATAACTTTAGCTTTGGAAGTTAAACAAGTGGAGGAGCACGCTGTGAGAATAAGCGTGAACAGAATTCAGAAAAAAATGATTCTGGTTCAATAAACTGAAATGATTGGTAATCAACATACTCCCAATGTTCAGCGACACTAATCTCAGGCAAAGTAAGACCCTGTGAAAAGTCACTTACAGGACAATTCTGCTCATCATTTGGCAGATCATCGCTTTCGGTAGAATTTCCACAATGATGCCCAGAACAAGAAATACCAGAATTGGAAGCATTATCATTATATTGGCCATGAAATACCAAAAAATGTAAATCTGGGGATACAACAGAAACTAACAACACGCATATCTGTATAGAACAGATAATTGCTAATAACGCTCTGGTTGTCAGTTTTAAATGCAAAACGTTTGCAACTAACCATAATTGACGAATGAAGTCAACAAGCCTTTGCTAATGAATTGTTTTTAGACTGTTTATTTAAATATAGCACCTTTTCCCAATAAAAACCCATTGCATTTGGTTTATTGATCGGTATCGTTTCCGCCCCGTTTCGCTAAATGAGGCAGTTCGGAATCATAGCATATAACGCGTTTATGGAAGTGGTCCAAC
>JAYZHR010000116.1:0-5857 GCA_036166355.1 Verrucomicrobiota bacterium
ATTAACGTTCCACTATCTTCAATCTAAGAGAGTTTTAAAGAATCCAATATGTCTGTACTTCTTCTGAACCAAACGCAGAGAGACCTAAAGCTCAGTAAAAAGAACACACAGTTGATAAGGCTTTTAAGCTAAAGCTCAGTCAGTGATTCAGACTTTGGATGAGCACATAAGAAGTTCAGAAGATTTCAGCATTAAACACATGTTAAATGTTGAATTTCTCAGATTCACCTCAATCTGAGACTCGATGTAAACCGTTCATTTCGAAGGGTTTCTATTAACTTTATCAGAATCGTAAAGAGGGTTCTCATACCAGAATACTCCTAAATTGTCATTTTCCTCACATGTCACCACATCAAGATCCCCATCATCATCAAGATCAATAAGCTCCACTATATCAAATTTCACACCAAGGCTTCCACTGATATCATAAGCAGACCATGTGCTTTTTGAATATTTCATCCACATTACACCAGAAACATTCCTGTTCCCTCCAGTATTACTAGTATGAACCAAGTCAAAATTTCCATCACCATCAATATCACCAATCGCAACGGATTTCCCATTATTCACATTATTAGGATTTGGAATTGAGTTGGCTTTCCATGTTTTAGATTTTTTCTCAAACTGTAACATCATCATGTTACGAGTAGCACAAATTATATCCATATTTTGGTTCTTATTGATATCTCCAACATCTAAAAACATAACCTCATTCTGAACACCCCCAATCATGTGCTCCTTCCACTCCGCTGGCAAATAAGCTTTATTACCGCTAGGATTTTCTAACCACCCAACTCCACGAGATTCTCCTTTCCTATCCGAAAACAAAAGGTCCATATCGCCATCTTTGTCCATATCTATTGACTTAAGAGTCATAACCCAACCAGCATTTCTCAATTTTACATAATTATAGGAAGAACTAACAAAGCCATTCACCTCAGTTACATTTCTTGTTAACCAACCAATCGATGCATTATTTC
This sequence comes from Verrucomicrobiota bacterium, assembly GCA_036166355.1. Classification (GTDB taxonomy): domain Bacteria; phylum Verrucomicrobiota; class Verrucomicrobiia; order Limisphaerales; family UBA1096; genus UBA1096. The sequence continues at coordinate 981 of JAYZHR010000116.1, forward strand.
CTTTAGATGATATAAAAAGGTCAACCCCACCTCGCCCGTCTATTTGAGCAGGTTCCGCAAACATCCACATATTGCCTTGCACTTCTTTTATTATCTCAGTCTTCCAAGCCTCAGCCTTTAGATATTGATCCTTATCAACAGGAGCCCAATGAACATACATTGCTTTCGCTTTACCTTCACATGAACTAACGACATCTAAATTTCCATCAGAATTTAAATCAATAAACACAGCATCTTCAGGGCTCACAACTCTTCCTACAGTGACACTTGGCCAAGCCAATTTAACTAATTGAGGCCCAGGATTTTGATAAACCACAATAGCTCCACCTTGCTCCCATCCAGTTGTGATATCAAGAAACCCATCACTATTAAAATCTGCTAATCGCACCCCATCAGCCCCCAGCTTACCCTCATCAACATTGGGTGAATCAATCGTATGACGTCTCCATGGTTTAGCAAAAACAAAGGAAATACATAACATTAAATAAATTAAGGCAAATAGCTTACTGAATCTTATTGTTATATTTATCTTAATAAGCTTATTCATAACAATCCTTTAAATTAGCAATTTTAATTACGAAACCAATGCAATAAAAAAGCGGGGCATTTGCCCCGCTTAAATATAAATAAGCAATTCATTATGCAATGATTTCTTGAATATAATCAGCACCTTCAACCCCTACCAAGCGCTGATCCAAACCACGATAAAAATAACTCAATTCATTTGGATCAAAACCTAGCTGTTTTAAAACAGTTGCATGCATATGTTTAACATGGAGCGGCTTTTCAACTGCTGCACTACCTAATTCATCAGTTTTTCCTAGACTTACCCCGCCTTTAATTCCACCCCCTGCCATCCACATAGTAAAACCATAACTATTATGATCACGACCGGTCCCCTTTGCATACTCTGCAGTAGGCTGACGACCAAACTCACCACCCCAAATAATAAGTGTTTCGTCTAGCATGCCGCGCTGCTGCAAATCCTCAAGTAAACCAGCAATCGGCTTGTCCGTATTCCCAGCATGATAATTGTGATTTTTCTCCAAATCACCATGAGCATCCCAGTTGGCATCATTGTGATTACCACCGGAATAAATCTGAATAAAGCGAACCCCGCGCTCTACCAATCGCCGAGCGAGTAAACATTTTTTACCAAAATCACGAGTACGATCTTGATTTAACCCATACAGATTCTTGACGTGCTCAGGCTCACCATCAAAATCAACTGCCTCCGGGGCACTCATTTGCATCTTGTACGCAAGCTCATAACTTGAGATTCGAGCAGACAATGCAGTGTTATCAACACGATCACTAAGATGCCGACTATTATATTTATTTAGTTTATCTATGAGCATCCTCTGCTGATCTCGACTCATATTTCGAGCATTTTTAAGATCTAAAATCGGAGTGGATCCACTTGCATTCATTACAACACCTTGATAAGCAGCAGGCATGTAACCACTAGTCCAGTTTTTAGCACCACTAATAGGACCTCCAGTAGGGTCCAACATCACAACATAACCTGGAAGATTCTCGTTAACTGAACCCAACCCGTAGTTAACCCATGAACCCATAGAAGGACGACCACTTAGTACACTTCCTGAGTTCATCATCAACATCGCCGAACCATGAATTGGTGAATCAGCAGTCATCGAATGAAGGAATGAAATTTTATCAACATGCTTCCCAATATTAGGAAACAAATCGCTAACATACTTACCACATTGGCCATACTGTTTAAAATCCCACTTTGGCCCAACTACTCTACCCCCATTCTTTTTTCCACCCCGCCCAAAAGTTTTAACCTCAATAGTTTTTCCATCCAACGGATATAATTCAGGCTTGTATTCAAAAGTATCCATATGACTAGGCCCACCGTACATGAAAAGAAATATTACATTTTTGGCCTTAGCTGGAAGAGGAGGATCTTTTGGAGCCAATGGATTCTCCCAAGGAGTTTTACCATCTGCTGCAACAGCTTGATTTCGTATAAATCCATCTTTAGCCATTAATCCGGCCATCGCAAGCGATGTGAACCCTCCACCAACCTGATGTAGATACTCACGCCTATTCAACTGGCCGCAGAATGTATTTTTTGGTCGATTATTATTCATTGTGCTAATTAATATTTATCAATCAAGATAGAGAAACTCGTTTAAATTTAACACCAACAAGCAAAAACGGTGCATCGCATCCTCTTGATTTGCTTTTGTGTTCGCCTTCAAATCTTTAATTAAATCTAAGCCATCCTGAATATCCTGATCAGTAGGCTTTCTATGAGTTGCATTATGAAGAGCATGAGTGACTTGCGCCTTAATATCATCAGGAGCCTTCTTTTCTACATACTTAGCTAATGCTTCAGCAGAATCATTAAGAAACTTACTATTTAACAAAGTTAAGGTCTGTGTCGGAACAGTTGTTACAAAGCGAACGTCACAAGTATTATCTGTATCAGCCCAATCAAAAGCACTTAAAAACGGCTCATGCAACGACCTTTTTACAAAAATATAAACACTTCGCCTATTGCGATCCTCATCTGATGAATTACCCCACGCTCCACCAGGTCGTGATGCTGTCGCAAGCACATCCCTCGGAACTTCAGTGTAAATACTAGGGCCACCCATCTTGAGATTCAACTTTCCTGTAAGCATTAGAATTGAATCTCGAATCTCTTCAGCAGATAAGCGCCGCATATCGTAACGCCAAAAATGATCATTGTTAGGATCTTTAGCTAAAGCCAATTCATTTCCCTTTGAATTCATTTGATAAGTCTTGCTCATCATAATCAACTTATGAATCCGCTTAAGTTTCCATCCACCAGATATCAATTCACCAGCCAGCCAGTTTAACAATTCAGGATGAGTTGGCTTTTCACCAATAAATCCAAAGTTATTGGAACTTCTAACAATACCCCTACCAAAATGATGCTGCCAAAGACGATTAGCCATCACGCGAGCGGTCATTGGATTGCCAGCGCTAGCCATCCATTCTGCAAGCACTCGCCTTTTTCCTGAAGATTTACCAACGGTATACTCATCTGGCACATGTACAACGGGGGCAGCTAATATCTCAGGAAATGCTGGCCCTACCTCTTCACCTTTTAGTGCCGGAAGGCCTCGGCGAAGAATCCACATTTTTCGACGCGAGTCCTCAGCAACGGCCATAGCATACTCTGTTTTTAATGTAACCTTTTTAGACTGAATTTTTTCCAGCTTCCCAAGTAAATCAATATATTGATCGAACTTAGCATCACCTAATACCTCCTTTCCGTAAAGGCGTGCTAGAACCGGTACAGCCGGCTTACTTTGGTCCACCACCAATCCAGCATCTATATATTGACCGCCGCCAGTTTGCTTACATTGAATTGCCAGCGTATTCCTGCCAGTTTGAAGAACATCGAAACATTCTTTGGTAACATCAAACTCCGCATAATTCGACCGATGCCCCTTAAAAGATCTGATTAATTTACCATTAAGATAAACATCCGCATCCTCGTCATGATGAATCTTCAGAGTCAACTTACTCGGGATTGTATCCAGACGAAAATCACGACGTAACCAAATCTCTTTAGAATGCCATGGAGTCCTCACCTTTGCACCTGGAGTTCCAGGCGAACCAAAACCACTTCTACCTTTACGCCATTTACTGTCATCAAAAGCTATTTCAAACCAATTATCTGACGGCTTGTTAAAAGTGAACTCCCAAACGACTCCCTTACCACGAGTAGCATCAGGAACTACCCACGCATTTTTATCCCCTTTACCTCGATTTGATTGCAGTTTTAATTCTGGCCGTCGCTTAGATAACTCAGCTATAAATTCTTTCTCTATTGGATCAAGTTTGGCCTGCAATTCATTTTCTTTTGCCTGCTTTTCTTTAACTGCCTTCTCATAGATAGCTTTTTCAGCAGGATCACTAATCGGCAAATGGTTGCGATTCCCTTTACCATGACCTGAAATATCACTAAAGAACGATAGCATGGAATAATAGTCCCTTTGAGATATGGGATCGATCTTATGATCATGACAGCGAGCACAGCCAATTGTCATTCCGAGAAACGTTTCACCCGCAGTCCGTAAAATGTCATCTAGATACTCATACCTAGCTAGTTCTCGATCAGCAGGCTCATCATCCCATATTCCAAGCCTATAGAAACCCGTCGCTGTAATACTATCTCTATCCTTATCCGGCAATAAGTCGCCGGCTAGCTGTTCCTTGATAAATCGATCATAAGGCTTATCTTCATTGAATGCCCTTATAACATAGTCGCGGTATTTCCATATAAGATCTTTGCGACTATCACGTTCATACCCATTAGTCTCGGCATAACGCACCAAATCCAACCAATGACGTCCCCACTTTTCACCATACTTATCTGAAGCTAACAACCTATCCACGACCTTCTCAAACGCATTGACAGAATCATCGGCAACAAATGCTTCTATCTCTTCAATTGATGGAGGTAAGCCAGTTAAGCCATAATAAGCCCGACGAATAAGCACAGACTTCGGAGCTGGATCATTCGGCTTCAATCCATTCTTTTTCAGATTGGATAAGATAAAAGCATCAATCCCACTCTTCTGCCACTCTTCATTACTTACCTTTGGAACCTGAGTCGATGCTCCAGATTTAAAGGACCATGCATTCTTAGTTCGCTCATTTATTTTGTTCGTAGGTAATTCGGCATCAGATACTTCTTTACCATAAATTTCCTTAGCCGGATTAAATGGAGCACCAAGCTTCACCCACTGCGTCAACAAATCAATTTTTTCATCCGATAATTTTTCATCCGGTGGCATCTCGTGGTTCTCATCTTTCCAAGAGAGCATTGTCAAGAGAAGGCTATCTTCAGGCTTATTAAGATTGATCGCCGC
>JAYZHR010000117.1:0-17660 GCA_036166355.1 Verrucomicrobiota bacterium
GAAACAGTGGTTTATTTCTGACTGTTATTTTTCCGCATAATCAAATGCAAATACTTGCTTATAATCGAGTAGTTCGGGATTTAAATGGTTTGTCTTCAAAAGACCTCTATAAAGTTCTTGGTCAGGCATTTGAAATTGAAGTGAGTGGCACTTCTGTGCCGTTAAGTAAACATGAAATTGGTTTTTATATTGATGGCCAATGGAGCACCTTGAGGCCAAAACAAAGCGTGATTGATCATGATGATCCAATTGGTCAGCTTGATGTTAGCATATTGCAAGATTATGCCTTAGCTCCGGTTTTTGGTATCGAGGATCCACGTCTTAGTAAGCGGATTGCTTTTGTTGGAGGTATTCGAGGTGCTGTAGAATTGGAGAAGCAGGTGGACAGCGGTGAATTTGCGTGTGCCTTTTCATTATTTCCCACGAGTATCGAGGATCTGATGACCATTGCTGATGGAGGAGGGATAATGCCTCCAAAGAGTACTTGGTTTGAACCTAAGCTGCGAGATGGCATGTTTAGCCATCAAATTGTTTAAATTTGTTCATTCGGTTTCACAAGTAACTCGTTCAGTACGAATTTAGTTACAGGTAAACAAAAAACGGGCAGCGAATAATACGCTGCCCGTAGTGAAGTGAATTTATTATAAATTATTCGCCGTCGTTGCCTTCTTCTTCGTTAGCATCGATAACTTCATCACGCTTGTTCTTGAACTCCTCGCGTATTTCCTTAATACGCTCACGGACTTCTTCACGATTGCCTTTCATGTTTTCAAACCAATCCTTGCGTAGGGTTTTTAACTGTTCGCGTAGCCCATCTTTATCTTCATCAGAGGCATCCTTTAATTGCTTGTGCAGATCCTTAACTTTGCTGTGATGTTCTTTGGCTGCTGTATTGAATGCTTCTCGCAGTTCCTTTACTTTTTCATCATCACGAACTAGTTTGCCAAAAGCTTTGCCTTTGTGACGTACTTTTTGTCCCTTACGCTTGGCATCCTTGTGGTTCTTCTTACGCTTCTCAAAGGCGGCCTTCAGACGCTCCTTGATTTTTTCTCTATCAATCTTTGGACGTTCTTTACCTTCCTTTGCATCTTCCTTGGCGCCTTCCTTTTTATCGGAAATATCAGGTTTTGATGGCTTTGGTTTTGGATGAGCCATTGCATAATCTGGTGTCATTAATGCAGCAGCTATTGCACCTACGGCTAATAGTGATTTGAGTTTCATATCTGTTTTCCTATTTGATTAAAAATTTGGCGAGTCCCTCCCGCCTCTCTCTTGATAGTATTGCAAGGTTTATGCCATAACAATAAATATTACATAAGTGTTTCATGGTCAGTTATTTAAATGAATTAATACATATGCTTTTAGAGGCTTTAAGACGTAATTTGGGTAATATTTACCAGTCGTGTTTTTTCAATGTGGTAATTATTTCCCAAAACAGCCAGCTTGGCCAATTTAGCTGATAGCCTTAGTGTTTTGTTCATATGAGATTTTTGTGTTTTGTGAGTTTGTTGTCATTTGTGGCCAAAAGATCGGTTTTTATTTTATTCCTAACATTGCTTGGTCAAGGGGTTTGGGCATCTAAACCTAATATTATTTTCATTCTGGCCGATGACTTGGGTTATGGGGATGTACAGTCGCTTAACTCTAATTCAAAACTACCTACGCCAAATTTAAATCTTCTAGCTAGTCAAGGAATGACTTTTTTGGATGCGCATTCACCGTCTGCCGTTTGTACTCCCACAAGATATGCGACCCTTACAGGACGTTATTGTTGGCGATCAAAGCTCAAGCGAGGAGTGTTAAATGGTTATGGTACGCCTTTGTTGGAGTCAAAGCGTGCTACTGTTGCTAGTATGTTGCGTTCTGAAGGATACCATACGAGTATCGTTGGCAAGTGGCATTTAGGGTTAGATTTTCAAAAAAATTCAGATGGAACAATCAATTATAGTCTACCAATCTCTGATGGCCCGAATCAGCATGGTTTTGATTATTCATTTATCATTCCAGCATCGTTGGACTTCCCACCCTATATTTATATTAAGAATGCTAAAATCACGGAACTGCCTACGATAGAGCAACCTTCAATTGGATTTCCTGGTTTTTTACGTAACGGCCCTCGTCAGCCCGGATTAAAAATGGATGATTGTCTTGATGATCTAACCAAGGAGGCAAATCGTGTCATAAGAGAAAGAACAAAAAAAGATCAGCCATTCTTCCTTTATTTCCCTTTAACTGCACCACACAAACCGGTGCAGCCTCATCCTCGCTTTATTGGTAAATCAAAGCTTGGTTTGTATGGGGATTTTGTGATGCAAGTTGACTGGACGGTTGGACAAGTAATGCGAACTATCGAATCTTCTGGTATAGAAAATAACACGCTTTTGATTTTCACCAGTGACAACGGATCTTTCATGTATAGAGAAGAGGAAAATGAGCAAGGTGATCATGTTAGTAATCCAAAAGTTCAAGCTTATAGCCAGAAAAACCATACTTCCAATGGTGTTCTTCGAGGAACGAAGGCAGATATTTGGGAGGCTGGGCACCGTGTGCCTTTTTTTGCTCGTTGGCCCGATGTCATTGAGTCTGGATCTACTTGTAAAAAGACCACAGCACATGTTGATTTTTTTGCTACATGTAGTCAGATCGTAGGTGGAACACTTATGGATAATATGGCTGAAGATAGTTTCAGTTGGTTGCCACTTTTCAAAGGTGGAGACTGGGATCGGCCTCGTGCACCGGTAATCAACCATAGCGCCAGTGGTATGTTTGCTTTACGCAGTGGTAAATGGAAATTAATTGCTGGTAATGGTTCAGGGGGGCGTCAATCCCCTCGTGGTAAACCTTTTGGAAGACCTTATATGTTATTTGATTTACAGTCTGATCTTGAGGAGAAAAATAATTTGGCTAGTGACAAGCCGAATTTAGTTAAGCAACTGGCAGCTAAACTAGAGGCCATTCGTTCTAATGGGAGAAGTCGATAAACGGGTGATGTCTCTGACTTTTTTGCATTGCAGATAAGGGATATAAGCTGAAGTAGCAATATAACAACAGGTTCATTTTGACTTGTTTGAGAGATATAGAAAGCACAGGCTCTGCCTTCCGGATTGAAAATCCATAGAACCGCATAAAAGAAAACATATATATGAAAAAAATATTCCCTATATTAGGTATGCTTGTTGGCTGTGCTTTCGCGACGCAGGTTCAAGCACAGGCATCACTGTCTGATAGAATTGCTGAGGCACAAGCAGAATGGTTGATTAAGTCATGGGAGGCTGATGTTGATGGAAGCAAGATATCGCTATCTTTCAAATGGGTTATTAAGGGCCATGTTATTGCTACTCACTTTAAGGGCAACGATAGTGAAACATATAGTTTGATTGCGGTTAATCCAGAGTCGGGGGAGGTTGAGCAATCAGGTTATTCTAGCAGCGGAAGAAAGAGCTCAGGGTCTTGGGGACCTAAAGATGAGATGCCTTTTTTAAAGTTAACAAGTAAAGATGGAGAGGGTAATTCCCAATCAATGGGGGTCGGATTTCGTCTTATCGATGAGAATAATCTAGAGCTTCAAATATTTAATGTCGATGCTAGTGGAACGATCGCTGATTTTTCAGAATATAGTCTTGAGATGAAAAGCGTTAAGCCGAAAAAATAGATTCCCGGCGTATAGTTTTATTAAAATAAAAAATTAAAAGGCTTCCTTAAGGGGGCCTTTTTTCTTTTTTGATTTGGTTTTTAGAGAGTTAAATTTCTATTTGACCGCTAAATACAAATTCAGCAGGGCCGGTTAATTTGACATTCTTGAAGGAATCCCCATCGCATTCGAAATCTACTAACAAGTTGTCGCCTCCTAATACTCGAACAGAGATAGGAGAACTGTATTCATGTAGCTTAGCTGTAATGAGACTAGATGCTGTCACACCAGTTCCGCAGGCAAGCGTTTCACCTACACCACGTTCGTAAGTGCGAACATAGATTGAGTTATTGCTGGCCATATGTACGAAGTTCACATTGGTGCCAGCTGGAGAGTAATGATCGTGGTGCCGAATTTCTTTGCCCAACTTTGAGACTATGGATTTGTCAGCGTCTTCAACAAACAAAACTGCGTGGGGTACTCCTGTGTTTATTGAATGGATTTCAAGTTCTCCTGATGAAGTATTAATGCGGTCACCAATACGCAAATCCTTTGGTGGAGTTAGGTTTATTGTTGCATTTTCACCTTCTAATTTTGCCTGGATGGTTCCCGCAAGGGTTTCGAAGGATATTGAGTCTTGTCCATTGAGTTTGTTTTGGGCGAACCTTGCGAAGCACCGCGCACCATTGCCACACATTTCTCCCTCGCTTCCGTCTTTATTAAAAAAGTCCCAACCTAAATCCGCTTCGCCTTTGGCTTCTCGTAGTAGCATTATGCCGTCAGCCCCTACACCACGTTGGCGATCGCAAATAATTTGTATTTGCTCTTGAGATAAATGAAGCCCAATTTTTCGATTGTCGATTAAGATAAAATCGTTTCCAGCTCCATTCATTTTTGTGAAATCTACCAACACACGACCACTTTACTCTGATTAGGAAAAGTGGGCAAACCTTTGGTATCTTTGATTTCTAACGATATTGTTTCCGTCTTTTGGAGACTTGATTGATATATTTTCGAGTGCTAGGAAAATCAATTTTTTTGATAAAATTTACACTATTGGTTCGGGCTGAACCTGTTGCCCAGCGTAATACGTTCGCACGGCCGGCGTTGTAATCGGCCAACGCGAATGGTAGAGGATTATCGGTATGTTTATATCGAGCAATACGAGTTTTTAAATAATATGTACCAGCGAGAATATTTGTATTTGGATCAAATACATGTGAGTGCTCGAAGTCTTCAATGGCTTTTTTGTCTGCCCATTCAAATGCGGCTAATTCCATTAATTGCATAAGTCCAATCTCCCCCGCTTTGCCAACGGCTTTTTCGTTGAATCGACTTTCTTGCCAAATGACTGCTTTTATAAGAGCAAACTCTACTTTGAACTCCATTGCTGCATTTTGGATGATTTTGTCATATTGACGTTCCTTTTTATTTCCGGCCCACCATAGGTATGCACAAATATCAATGATAGCTAAAATAAGTAGCCATTTTAGCCAACGATACTTGGAATACCGACTTGGCATTATTAGTAGTCTTTGCCGGTTGCACTCAACTGGCATGAGGTGCGCCAAGAAGCTAATTCATTTGCCAATTGTTTGACTAATTTAGGTTTACTTTTGGCCAAATTTTGTTTTTCAGAAGGATCTTTTTCTAGGTCAAATAGTTGAATTTCATCTTTGGGTTTTCCTCCGAAGTAAAGTTTGTATCGATCGCTAATCCAAGCGGTTTGGCCTCTGGACTCAAAGCCAATTGATTTTCCGCGTTTAGTCATTTGATTTTTGAATAATGGTAGGAGGCTGATTCCATCAATTGGTCGGTCGGTGATAGGTTTAATGTTCAGTAAATCGAGAATTGTTGGCAAATAATCGCTGGTGACGCACGGAATGTCGGTTTTGCTCTCAGGTTTAATTTCCGTTGGCCACTCAACTAGTCCGGGTACGCGGATTCCACCTTCTAACAGTGAACGTTTCCGTCCGCTAAGGTGTCCGGCACTGCCTGGAGCTTTCCCGCTTGCACCTTCAGGACCATTATCGCTACAGAAAAATAGAACTGTATTTTCTGCTATATCCAGTTTTCTCAACTCGTTGCGAAGCCGGCCGATTTGTTCATCCATTGCTGTAATGCATCCGTAGTAATGTTGTTCATATTTCGGATAATTCTTGTACATTGCCATGTATTTTGGTCCAGCAACAACTGGAAGATGTGGGGTGTGAAACCAAATTATGCTAAAGAAGGATTGATTCTTCTGAGCTGCATTTTGAATAAAAGGAATAGCTCGATCCATTATTACTCGGGAGTTGTCACCTCTTGTGTTTTTAGTGACATTTTTACCCTTTTCATTCCAGTAAGCTGTACCGTAGTTATTTGCATGAATTAACTTTTCAATAGGATCCCACCAAGTTCGTGAGTTGTTGCCTTTTGGTCTAAGTAAAGGATCCCATGTTGGGACTTTTGATTCAGTGCTAAAGCATACATCAAAACCATTTAGCTGAGGTGGTGAATAATGCTTTTTACCTCTAGGTCCACCTCTGTTTGCATCTTTCACTGTTTTAGTCAAAGTTCCTAGATGCCACTTCCCGAAATGACCGGTTGTGTACCCTTGTTTTTTTAGTAGTTCAGCGAGTGTTAATTCTTCTGTTTTCATATGGCCAGAGTTGGCCCCCTGAATGCCGTAGCGGTAGGGATGGCGGCCTGTTATACAACTGGCTCTGGTTGGGCTACAAACAGGTGCTGCTGCATAGAACCTGTTGAATTTAAGGCCTGCTTTAGCCATTGAATTTAAGTTTGGGGTGCTAATGATTTTGTTGCTTTTCATCTGAGTCCCGCCATTGCCATCAGGTTCGGGCCATTCGTTGAAGCCGACATCTCCCCATCCAAGATCGTCGCACATAACGAGAACAATATTGGGCCTATTGGATGCCAAACAGTTGCCTAAGTTTATAGCAAATAAGATAATGAATAATAGGTGCTTCACTCCGGAACGATACGAAGTAGGATGCATACTGGCAAAAACCTTTTGTGAAACTTTAATTTTTCTCTCTCGATTTAATTAATCGATACAAGTAATTGCTTTAGTTAAGCAGAACGTGATACTTGCAAGTAACTTCTGTTTATTGTAATTCACCCGGCCGCCTTTTTGTAGGGGGCCTTAATGAAACTATATGGTTTTAAACGTGCTTAGATAATTGTCCATGGCATTGATTGTACAGAAATATGGTGGATCGTCGGTAGCTGATATCGATCGTATTCACAATGTTGCTAACCGCGTAGCTGAATATCGTCGGCGTGGAGATCAGGTCGTAGTAGTTGTTTCCGCGATGAAGGGAGTGACCGATAATCTAATTGGGATGGCCAAGAGTTTTACGCCAGTTCCCAGTGAGCGTGAAATGGATGTTTTACTTTCGACTGGTGAGCAAACAACAATTGCTTTGTTGGCGATTGCATTGCAATCAATGGATATATCGGCTGCTTCATTGACTGGTGCTCAAGCAGGTATTGTAACTGATGGAGTTCATTCTAAAGCGAAAATCCTAAACATAACTCCAGAGAAAATTCATGAATTACTTGACGCCGGGAATGTGACCATAGTCGCTGGTTTTCAGGGGCAAACCAGTGAAGGTAATATCACTACTTTGGGTCGTGGTGGTTCTGATTTAACAGCGATTGCCTTGGCAGCAGCATTAGAGGCGGATTTGTGCCAGATTTTTACTGACGTTGACGGTGTTTACACCTGTGATCCTAGAGTGGTTAAATCTGCTAAGAAGCTTGAAGAGGTTTCATATGATGAGATGCTCGAGCTAGCGAGTCTTGGGGCGAAAGTGATGCAGTCTCGCTCAGTTGAGTTTGCCAAGAAATTCGGTGTTATTTTTGAAGTTCGTTCTAGTCTTTATGACAATTCAGGTACTATTGTGAAGGAAGAAACAAAAAGTATGGAAGACGTTGTGATTCGCGGCGTATCGCTCGATAAGAACCAAGCTAAGATTACCCTGGTTGGCGTGCCAGATGAGCCTGGTGTGGCTTCGCGTATTTTTCAAAAGCTGGCTGATTCTGCGATTAATGTGGATATGATTGTGCAAAACATAAGTCATGGCACTGAAACTCCTGCCACTGATCTATCTTTTACAATTGATAAACCGGATGTAGCCAAGGCTCTAGGAGTAATTGATGCTATGCACAAGGAAATAGGTTTTGGCAAAGTGTTGACTGATGAGAATATTGGGAAACTTTCCATTGTGGGAGTTGGTATGCGTAGCCATTCAGGAGTTGCAGCAAAGATGTTCGGGGTGTTGGCAGGTGCTGGGGTTAATATCCAAATGATTTCCACTAGTGAGATAAAAATTTCAGTGGTCATTGATCTTAATCAGGCTGAGGATGCCACCAAGGAAGTTCACAATACTTTTCTTGGTTGATCATGATGCGCTTGTCGTGCACTGATCAAGGTGTTAGTGGTTCGCCTTGAATGTAATTCGAAATTATTCGTTTATGTTTGCTGGAGCCTGTTTCTTTTTCCTGCATTTCTCTACAGTGCTTGGGGAAATCCAGCCGAGTGCTAAGCTTCCCGCCTTACTTGAATTTATTGATGGACGTAGGGTTGGTTCCGTATCGGAATGGCCAGAACGTCGTGAGGAAATTCGTGCACTTATGGTTAAGTATTTTGTTGGAAGTTATCCAGTGATAACGCCGCAGATTCTTTCAACTGAAATCACATCAAAGGAAGCTTATCCGGATAATACGGTGCGTCATCGTGTTCGTATCGTTCTCGATACTCCAAATCGAGTGTCTTTTGAGATGGCGCTTTGGGTCCCAGAAGGTAAGGGACCTTTCCCTTTACTACTGACTGCACCTCGTTTTTATCAACGATATTGGGGGGAGGATGCTCTTAAGAGAGGTTATGCTGTTTGTTTGTTTCCTGGTGTCGATAGTCATCATCGAGAAGAGGATTATTCAGGATACGACAATATTTGGGAGGATGTACGCCGAGAGTATCCCAAGGCGACTTGGACTGAAATTAGTACCAAGGCTTGGCTGGCTAGTCGCTGCATTGATTATTTAGTTAGTCAATCTTCAGTTGTGAATATCTCACCTGGGGAAATAGCTATCATCGGTTTTTCGCGTTATGGTAAACAAGCTATAATTGCTGCAGCATTTGATGAGCGCATAACTTGTATAGTGGCACGAAGTCCTGGGTCGCCAGCTTCGAGTCCATATCGGTTAACCAGTCGTAATACTTACGCTGAGACACCGGTAGATTTCCCGAGTGAATGGTTTCTACCTTCGTTACGAAAGTTTGTTGGGAGGGAAAATGAACTGCCGATTGATGCTCATGGCTGGTATGCGCTGATTGCTCCTCGTGCTTGCCTTATTCACACTGGTCACAACGATGGTTCAGAACCAACCTTCGCTGTGGAGAAAGCTTATATCGAGGGTCGCTCGGTTTATCAATTGCTTGGGGCAAGTCAAAAACTGCGGATTGACTATCGACATGGAGGCCACTCATCCGGCCCACCTCCAGAGCAGATTAGTATTTTAGATCGTCAGAGAAATCTGGATTGGATTGATATATCATTTGGTCGACGTTCGCTTGAAACCAATGAATTTCCTGAGGACTTAATTCATGACTTTGATTGGCAAGCTTGGAATGCCAAACAAAAATCTACCGATATGTTACTTGATCCTGCAGCTTCTATTCGTGATCGAATTCGATGGTCACTTGGGGAGGCACCTAAGAAATTGATAGATTATAATAAGGCCAATTTTTTGACAGAGGATGAGTCCAAGCTAATGACTCATGATAGATGGTCGCCGAAAGGAATAAGGAGAGTTCCAATCCGATTTGGTAATCATGTAAGAGGGAATCTATATTTTAAAGAAGGCCATACTGGACAGATGCCAGTTGTAATATGGCTTCATCCCTTATCATATCACAGCGGTTATAATGAGGGCTATGGGGTGGAGGGGACAACAGTGTATCACCGTTTAGCTGATAATGGCTTTGCAGTGATTGCTTACGACCAGTGTGGGTTTGGTCTGAGACTTTTAGAGGGGCGTGATTTTTATCGAAACTATCCACGCTGGTCTAAGCTTGGCCGAATGGTAATGGACGCACGTGATGCAGTAAGTTTTGTTGTTGATGGTAAAGGTAAATCGAGCACGTCAATTCCGATTTTTGACAGAAAACGATTATTTTTACTTGGATACTCGACTGGGGCACTAGCTGCAATGTATGCCGGTGCTTTGGATAGTCGTGTAACTGGGGTGGCTTGTTTTAGTGGATGGACTCCATTGAGAGATATATCTAAGTCAAGAGCGACCGGTGGTAATCGACGACTTTGGGAATTGCATGCTTTGCAACCTAGGCTGGGTTGGTTTGATGGTAAAGAGTCCGAGATACCATTCGATTATCATGATGTGATTTCTCAAATCCTTCCCAAACCGTGTTTGATTGTGACACCTAGTGAGGATCGGTTTGCTGATCATAACGCGATTAAAAAAGTTATCAATCGGTTACGCTTATCGAATCCAAATAAAATAGACTCTGCACTAACTTGGGTAAGCCCGGACAGCTATAATCGTTTTCAGGCCGATCAGCAAAATCAATTTATCAAATGGGCAAAATCAATTCGTTAGTCTACGGCTAATTATTTTTTTTCTTAAGACGTTTTTTGTGTATACGTGGAGGTAGTTTTGTGTTGTCCCCCATTTTATTAATGAGAAAATTTCGGGTAACACCTACTTCAGTCATTAGGGAATTGAGTTGTTTTTGTGTAGCGGTAATTTGCTTCAAATAGCTAGGTTCAGATCCACGATTATACATTTCTCTTGGGTCTTCTTGTAGATCGTAAAATTCCACTACCTCTGTATCTGGAAATCGGATTAGTTTATAGCGTTCAGTACGAATGCCCCAGTGCTTTGGTGATCGATTATAGTAAGCATAAAAAATAGCTTTCCTCCAGTTGCTTGGACTATTTCCTTGCATTAGAGGCCGGAGGCTTACTCCCTGCATTACGCTTGGAATGGCGACTTCTGCATAGTCGAGGATCGTAGGTCCGAAGTCGATATTCATTCCCAACTTTGAATTTATGCTGCCGGCCTTGATTTCTTTTGGATAACGAACGATCAAAGGCATCTTTAGTGATTCTTCAAGTATAAGTCGTTTGTCATGCATATTATGTTGCCCAAGCCAATAACCTTGATCGCTTGTGTAGATAACAATCGTATTGTCAAGATTGCCCTCTTTCCTCAGGTAGTTGACTACTCTTTCGACGTTGTCATCAATAGCGGCTACACATCTTAGATATTTGTGGATCATATGTTGATAGGCGAGTGATCGACGTTCTTTTGGATTATCGGAATGTTGTTTAAGGAAATCTTCATAAACGAGGTAAAAACTTTTTGGGCCTTCCTCGTCATAAAGGACGGAATAGTGTTTACCTTTGAGCAATGGGCTTGTTTTGGTGATGTTCTCATGCAAGCTAGCTGGTTCGGGTATCTTAACACCTTCATGAAGCTTGGCCCATCGTTCCGGATAATCAAAATATTCGTGTGGACCCTTAAAATGAAGACTTAGATAAAATGGTTTTTTCTTGTTGCGATTTTTCAACCAATTTAGTGCCCAGTCGGTGTATCGGTCTGCATAGTAACCTTGATATTTCTCTTTATTCCCGTTTGGTCGGTGAAGAGTAGGATTGAAATAACTGCCTTGGCCGACTGTTACTGCGAAGTCACTGGTGTTTCTGGGGAATTGTTTCATATGCCATTTGCCTACGACGCAAGTTTGATATCCTGCATTGGTTAATTCTCGAATATAGCTTGGTGCGTTAGGTTTGAGCTCGCAACCAAGGTTAAGAGCCCCTGTTACATGCGAATATTGGCCGCTAATAATACTGGCTCGGCTTGGAGAACAAATTGAGTTATTGCAGCAGATATTAGTAAAGCGCATACCCTCAGCGGCCAGTTGGTCTATAGTTGGCGTGTGACAGTAATCCTTTAGCCAAGATCCATAAGCTCCAATCCCTTCTGACGCGTGATCGTCAGACATCATGAAAAGTATATTCGGTCGATTAGTCGATTCTGCAGATAATTGAGAAAGTGCCAATATTGATAAAACAATCAATAATCTGGATAGTTTTTTACACATGCCAAATGTCAACTACCATTTGTTTGCCTTACTTTGAAGGAGAAAATTATTTGAGTTGTTCACTTCAGTTGGTTAATTGGAAAAGGTGCTTCAAGATAAATAAATGCTGACATAAACTTGTTTATTAAGGGCTTCTTGCGGAGTACTGACAATAGGACTAGAATGCTCTCCCACAAAAAAGTAGAATTAACTTTGGGCTAAGGGGGGATGTGAAAAATCAAATTGAAACGAATATAAAAGGGCTAAAAAGTTTAGCCCGGAATCTTTGGTGGACTTGGAATCAGGATGCGCAGGATATATTTGAAGATTTGTCACCTCGAGCGTGGAGAAATCTTCATCATAATGCTGTTGCAGTATTGAATGAATTATCTAATGAAGAATTACGTGCAAGGTTGTTAGATGGTGAATTAAGCGAACGGGTTCAATCAGTTTTGTTCCAATTTGACGATTACCTAATGGCAAGTGATACGTGGGCGGCATCTAATGCAAAAGATTTAGTTGGGAGTCCGGTTGCATATTTTAGTGCTGAGTTTGGTTTTCATGAAACTTTACCAATTGCCGCCGGCGGGCTGGGCATGTTGGCTGGTGATCATGCAAAGTCGGCTAGTGATTTGGGGTTGGATTTCGTTGGTGTTAGTCTTTTTTATCGAGAAGGTTATTTTCAGCAGTCGATCAATTCGGACAATTGGCAAACAGAATATTACAGCTTACTTAATCCGGTTGATCTTCCACTGATGCCTTTACTAGATGATCAGGGTGATCCGATTATTTGCGAAGTTGAGATTGCTTCTGATTCGGTTCAATTTTGTGTCTGGGTGGTTAATGTTGGTCGATGTCCAGTATACTTAATTGATGCTAATTTGACTTCTAATGAGCAACATTTCCGTGATTTAACTAAATGTGTTTATGGTGGTGACAACTCGACGCGTATAATGCAGGAAATTTTACTGGGAGTAGGTGGGGTGCGCTTATTGCGCCGACTAGGTGTTGCACCTTCAGTATTTCATATGAACGAAGGTCATGCCGCTTTTCTTGTTTTAGAATTAATGAGGGAACGAATTAATGAAGGAATGGATTTTAAGGGGGCATTATTAAAAACCAAGAGTCAATGTTTGTTTACAACTCATACCCCAGTTTCGGCTGGACACGATCGTTTCACACCAGAACTAATGAACTCTGCTGCGCGACATTTTTGTGAGCAATTAAAAATAAATACTGATGAATTTTTATCGCTCGGCCGATTGAATCCTGCAGATTCTGATGAGCATTTTTGCATGACTGTTTTAGCATTAAAGGTAGCCCGTTCAGCTAATGGAGTAAGTCAATTACACGGTGCTGTCAGTCGTGAGATGTGGCAATGTCTTTATCCTGAAAAAACTGTAGATGAAGTTCCAATTGGATATGTGACAAATGGTATTCATTTAGTTGGCTGGATGAAAGGTACGGTGAGGAAATACTGGCGTAATAAAATTGTAAGATCTGGTTGTGATACCGATTGGTCAAAGGAATTGAGCAAGCCTGAATTTTGGCAAAAGATGGAAGATTCATCTTTTATTAGTGATGGAGAAATATGGTCACTTCGTTATCAATTACGCCGTGAATTGATCGAGTTCGTGCGCCGTCAATTAAAAGGCCAGAACAATTTATCTGAACCAAATGACTTTATTGCATTTGATCGTCTTTTGAATCCTGATGCATTGACTATTGGTTTTGCCAGAAGGTTTGCCGTTTATAAACGGTCATCGTTGATTTTTGACCAATATGAAAATCTTGTGCATATAGTTCGTGAAGTTAAGAAACCGGTGCAGTTTATTTTCGCTGGTAAAGCTCATCCTAGAGATGATGAAGGTAAAAAATTAATTCAAAGAATTATTCATTTGAGTAAGCATTCTGAATTAAAAGGCAATTTGGTTTTTCTAGAGAATTACGATGTGCATGTGGCACGACAGATGGTGTCTGGATGCGATGTATGGTTAAATAATCCAAGGCGGCCGATGGAGGCTTCTGGTACAAGTGGAATGAAAACTACAGTTCATGGTTGTTTGAATATGAGTATACTCGACGGTTGGTGGAGAGAGGGCTTTGATGGTACCAATGGGTTTGCTATTGGTGATGATTCGAATCTGAACGATATTGAAGAACAAGACAGAATAGATAGAGAAAATCTTTACAAGGTGCTTTGCGATGAGGTTATACCTTGTTTTTATGAACGTGATAAAAATGGAGTTCCAAGAGCATGGATTGGTAAAATCCGCCGAGCTATGGCAACGTTGGCTATCGAGTATGATACTGCACGCATGGTTCGTGATTATACTAAAAAATATTATTTACCTGAATGATTGCTCCAGACAAAACTGATCTTTGTGACAGTAAATATTACCTTGATTCTGGTTTGAACGATTTAAGGTCTTTAACTCATGAGGAGATATGTGAGGTTTTGGCCAGTTGGGGATATAAGGGTTATCGAGCCAAGCAATTGCTTGATTGGGTTTACAAGAAAAGAGTTCGTTCCTTTGATGAGATGACTGATCTTTCACAAGAATTACGTGATCAGTTGCTAAAAGTTTTTCAGATTCAATCTTTAGAGTGTGAAAAGGAACAGGTCTCACAAGATGGAACAGTAAAGTTTCTTTGGCGTTTGGCTGATGGAGAATTCATTGAAAGTGTCCTAATTCCAGCTTCCATAGGCCAAGATGGTAAACGTAGTAATCGATATACCTTGTGTGTCTCTACTCAAGTTGGATGTGCTTACGGTTGTAAATTTTGTGCCAGTGGGATTATGGGTTATCGTCGTAATTTAGAAGTATTTGAGATTGTAGATCAGGTTTTATCTGTAGAACGATGGCGGTTAAATCAACTTCTTGAAAGTGGTGAAAATGACGATCTGGCACTGTCCAATGGTCAGACTTTGGTTAACAATCTTGTAATTATGGGAATGGGAGAGCCATTAGCTAATTATGTTAACTTAACCAAAGCTTTAAATATTTTGAATGCACCTTGGGGGCTCAATATAGGTGCAAGAAAAATTACAGTTTCCACTAGTGGATTGGTTCCAGAAATTCGAAAATTGGCAGACGAACCTCAGCAGTATCATTTGGCTATTTCACTGCATGGAGCTACTGATGTAGTACGAAGTAAAATCATGCCAGTAAATCGTAAGTATCCTTTGGGACAGTTGATTGATGCCTGTGAGGAATACCAAAAGGCTAAAGGGCGAATGATTTGGTTAGAGTATATTCTAATTGACCAAGTAAACACTGATCCGGAACAGGTTGATGCATTGGTTAGTATAGCCAGGCGTTTGCAGTGCAAGGTCAATTTAATTCCTTACAATCCAGTGGATGGCTTGGATTGGAAGCGTCCAAGCGATAAAACCGTGGCGCAGTTTCGTGATGGCCTCCATCAAAGTGGAGTTAGAGTTACAGTTCGTATGGAAAAAGGTATGGATATAGATGCAGCTTGTGGCCAATTACGTTTAAAAAATGAACAAAAGCAAAATTAGTTCCTAAATAGACTGATAAAAGCTATTAAAATCGAGAAATTTAAGATTGTAACTTTTTCGTGACAATCACGTATTAGGCATTAGATTTTCCAGCTCCCCGGTTTTTATACTGGGGGTTGGCGGGGTGTTTGTTAAAATTATTTTAGGGAAATTGGCGGATAATCTTCAAAGACAGCGATACGAGCATAAGTATATCATTCGAGAGAATGTGGCTTTAGCTGTGCGTGATTTTGTATCATCGTATCTGGAAATTGATTCATTCGGAGCAACCCAGCCGAATATGTCTTATCCGGTTCATAGTCTTTATCTCGATTCCCCGGATTTGAAGCTTTACCAGACAACGATCAATGGAGATAAAAACAGATATAAGCTTCGCATACGCTTTTATGAAGATCGTCCCAAAGCGCCTGTTTTTTTTGAAATTAAGCGACGGACTGATAATACTATCTCTAAGCAAAGAGGAGGTGTTAAGCGTGAAGCTTTGGATCAAGTTGTTTCTGGGCAGTTGCCATTGCCGGAACATATGGCTAGCGATGATCCTGGGCATCGTGCAGCCATTGAACAATTCATTCATCATATGAAAGAATTGAATGCTTCGCCTAAAGCTCATGTGGCTTATTACCGGGAAGCTTGGATCAGTTCTGATGACAACTCTGTACGTGTTACGATGGATAGGGAAACCCGAATTGAAGTTGAACCAACCTATCGTATGAGAACCGAAATTAATTATCCTAGTTATGTTTTCGGTGATAATATCGTGCTCGAATTAAAATTTACAAATCGCTATCCTGACTGGTTTAGAGAGTTGGTCCGTATATTTGGTTTGGCTCAATGTGGCGCTGCTAAATATGTTGATGGCGTTACTTTGATAGGCGAGAGTAAGGTGCGAATGAGTCTAGATGCAAAAGGGCATCCAGTAGATACTAACATAGAAATAATTAACAATTAATCAAATGGATCACTGGTTTTTACAAGGCGATTATACGCCGATACCAACTGACGTTCCCATGATGCTCATGGGGCTGCTCTTGGCTTTCTGTTGTGGGCATGCAATTGCTTGGGTATATATGTTTACCCATTCTGGGTTGTCCTACTCTCGTTCTTTCGTTAATTCGCTGGTTGTAATTCCGACGATTGTTTCAATGGTGATGCTTGTTCTCTCTAACAATCTTGTTACGGCATTTGGGCTGATGGCGGTATTTGCTATTGTACGTTTTCGAAATATTTTAAGAGATACTCTCGATACATCCTATATTCTTTCTGTGATTGTAGTGGGTATGGCTTGTGGAACACTTAAATTTTCAACTGCTATCGCAGGTTGTGCGATGATTTGTTTGATTATGTTTTATGTTCGAGTGACCTCATTTGGTACACGTCATCGTTATGATACGATTTTAAATCTTAATTGGCATAGGCCCGTTCTAGAAATTGGACAGCTTAATGAGATCCTTGAACGGCACTCTCGGCGTTCTCGTTGTGTTAGTGAGCGGACTGGTGACGGTTCATCTGGAGTTGATTTTTCTTATCGTTTGTTACTGAGAGATCCAGCCAGACTAGAGGATTTGTTGCTTGAACTTCGAGAAATGGATGGTGTTTCACGGGTTACCGGTTTGAAGGCAGAGGAGGAATCAGAGATTTAAATAAAATGAGTAATGATAAACAACCGATACCTATTCCGGCAGAACAGAGGTTGCAAGATTTTCGTCAAGTCCTACTTCCTATTATTGTTTTTTCAATATGTGTTATAGGTTTGGGTCTTCTTTGGTGGAATAAAATAGCTCCTTCTTCCGTTGTTGGTGAAGCGCGTTCTGATAACATTGTTATTTCTAGTCCAAGAGCTGGTTTACTGAAAGAAGTTCATGTTGGGAGGTTTGATGAAATCAAGGCTGGAGAGCCAATTGCCGAAGTGGATTATTCTACTGATCCGAATTATGTTGATGCTCAAGTTGAATGGGTGCGTGCACAGGTCAACCTACTTACCTTGACCATTGACCCTGTTCAACGTGCTCGAACTACTTTGAATTATAATCAATTGCGTTTAGATTGGTTGAATGAGAGAACAACGCTTGCGGCGTTAAAAATAGAATTCGAGAATTCAGAGCGAGAATATCAGCGGGTATCCAAGTTGTTTAATGATCAGCTGGTTTCCGAATCGGTCTATAATAAAGCTAAGACTGATAGGGACAGTTATAAAGTCAAGGTCGAAGAAACTACTGGGTTGGTGTCTTCTATTGAACAAGCTTTGAGTGAGGCACAAGATACGGATCCTGCAAGTTTTTTAGACAAAGTCAGGATTGAAAAACTTGATCAAAGTCTTGCTCGTGTTGAAGAATTGCTTAATCCAATAATTCTTTCGTCTCCAATTGATGGTAAAATTGGAAGCATCAGTA
>JAYZHR010000118.1:0-22027 GCA_036166355.1 Verrucomicrobiota bacterium
TACGAATGCGCCAAGTCCAAAAAGAGCATGAACAATACTAGGAACACCAGCTAGGTTGATAACCGCTAAATTGATCGTTCGCGTTAGCCAGTTATCTTTCGCGTATTCGTTAAGATATATTGCTGCCATTACGCCAATGGGGGCTGCGATTACTAGTGAAATAATCACAAGATATAGTGTTCCGAGAAATGCTGGCCATATCCCTCCTTCCTTCATGCCATTTTCTGGCATGTCAAAAATAAAGCTAAATGATAAAGATGGCCAAGCTTTGTAAACAAGAAAGCTGACAATTAATAATAATGGCACAATCATTGCCAGAGTCATTGAGAAGAATACGCCTTTAGCTACTTTCTCGTTGCGTTCCTTTTTTAAAACTAAATTAGTTTTAGTAAAACGTTTTGAGTTTGTTTCGTTTTCACTCATTTGTTTTTAATTCCTTTAACTACTAAATCAGCAGTTAAGTTTACTATGAAAGTTATACTAAATAGTAGGATGCCAACAATGAAGAGCACCTGATAGTGGTCTGATCCTCTGGCTGTTTCTCCAAGCTCAGCCGCAATGGTTGCTGTTAGAGTTTTGACTGATTCCAAAGCGTGAAGAAACGGAAATTTTCCATCGAAAGGGTTGTTAACAGCATGGCCGGTCGCCATAAGCACCGCCATTGTCTCTCCAATTGCTCTGCCTATTCCAAGTAAAACTGCAGCCAGCAATCCATTTTTAGCAGCTGGAAGCAGCACCTTGTAGACCAATTGCCAGCGCGTTACTCCTAGGCCAATAGCAGCTTCTCGATATGAGTCAGGAACGGCCTGTAACGCATCTTCTCCAATAGATACAATAATAGGCACACTCATTAATGCTAAAATTATAGACCCGTTTAAAACATTTATTCCAATTTGCGCACCGAATATACTCATTATGAGTTGATTCATTATGGTTAGCCCTATGAATCCCCAAACTACTGATGGTATCGCGGCTAAAAGTTCGATGGTGATTTTAAGTGTTTCTTTCAGTCTTGGTGAGCAGAATTCTGAGATAAATAATGCCGAGCCTAGTCCGAAAGGGACAGATATGAGCATTGAGAGTAGTGTTACGCTAAATGTGCCGGCGATTAGGGCGAACACTCCATAACGCGGGTTACTTTCTGATGCAGGATACCATTCCTGTGTAGTAAGGAATTTCCAGAAGCTAAATTCCTTTGCTTTGATGAGAGGTTCAATCAGGACAAAATCGTCTTCATCTACCAGCTTTTCCTTCAATAGCCACTCTATTGTAAGTCTTTTCTCCAGTTTTATTTCTGATCGAGTCGATACGATTTTACTCGCTAGAGATTCGTCAATTCCTTCTACTTTCGTTATTTCTTCAATCGAAGCGGTATTAATGTTTACCTTATCGTTAAATATTAATCCTTTACCTTCCCAGAAGACAAAAAAGAATATTGCAAAAACAAAAATAACTGCACTGATTCCGCAGATGCGTATCAACCATTCAATTAAAGCTTCTCGAAGTGCTTTTCCTTTTGACCGGTGCAGCATTATTTAGAATTAGTATGCATTGAATTGTTTTATGGCGCGGGTATATATCCGCTATCCACTACAATCTTTTGACCGGCATCAGAAAGGCACCAATCAATGTAAGATTTAATATGTCCAGTTGGTTCGCCAACGGTGTACATATAAAGCGGGCGTGCAATTGGATATTTTTTGTCCATGGCGTTCTGTAATGATGGACCATAAGCAGGATCTCCTTTTTTAAGTGCAACTTTAAGCATTTTAACATGGCTGGTTGCATATCCCATGCCGCTATATCCAATAGCGCTAGGAGTGGTCCCTATGAGCTCTACAACATCTTTAGACCCATGGAGATCGCGTGTTCCTAGTTTAAACTCTTTACCTTCAGGAATAACCGTTTCCTTAAAATAAACATAGGTGCCTGAGTTTGACTGGCGGCTAATACGTATAATCTCATCATTTCCTCCAGATGCAGTAATGCCTAATTGCGACCATTTGGTAATGTTGCCATCCTCTGCATAAATCAAGCCGAGTTGTTCGATTGTTATTTCTTCTAAAGGGTTATCGGCGTGTACATAAACAGCTAGGGCATCTAATCCCATAATATGTTGTTTTGGTGTTTGGTTATGTGTGTTTTTTGATTTTGATACCTCTGTTCTTTTCATGGCTCGACTCGAGTTTACGATATCCGTAGTCCCATTAATTAGTGCTGCAATCCCTGTTCCCGATCCGCCTCCGGCAACGGCTACATTAATATTTGGTTCTATCTTTTTGTATTGCTCTGCCCAAGCTAAAGCGAGATTTACCATTGTGTCTGAGCCTGCGTTTTGAATTTCTGTTATATTGGAAGATCCGGTGTTTTGGTCTTTGCTTGATACCTTTTTACCGCATCCGGATAGAAGAGTCATAGCTACTGAGAGTGCTATAAGCCCACTTATTTTATATCTGATTTTCATTGTTTTGTGTTGGTTGTGAAATATTTTCAGATCCTCCACTGAGGATGGCTTGGACTAGATCTTTTATATTCTTTTCCAAAAAATCATATGTTGCATCTAGGTCATTTTCGATTTGATCGATTTGCCAGTAAATGCTGATAGTTTTAGTGGGAGGCGAGGGCGATACCTTCTCGCTAGCTTCATTCAGGGCAATAATTACCTGATAACTATTTAGATCTGGAATGTTTTCAATGGACTTAGAAATGTTATTGCTGGTGTCGTAACCTTTGTCCTTAAGTAATTTGATCGTACTGTCTGATATGTTTTTAGCAGAAATTCCGGCGCTACTAAAAACGAAGTTCTCTAGGTTGAGGGAATTCCCAATAGTTTCAGCAATTTGGCTTGTGTTGGAATTGTCGTCATCAACGAATAATACTCGAAAGGTTTTTGCCTTGAGGTGCTTTATGTTTTCCCCGGTGCACATGTAAAGTGTTTCCTCGCATATATTTTTAGATTGATCGGCAACCCTTTCTAGTCGGCGAGCAATGGTTTGGAGTGGGGTTAATGCAGTTATAGGTATCTTATTGCTGGATGCTAAAAGAAACAGGTCGTCATTGATTTTATCCCGGACTCGACTGACTTCTCTTTGTTCGAGCATTGTGGTTGAGGCTAACTCTTTGTCCTGGTTTATGAAGGCTTGTATCGATTTATTTAGCATTGAAACAGAAGCCTTATTGATCGCCTCAAATTGTGAATAATCTAGATCTATGTTCAGCGAGTTAACTACCAGACTACGTCGCGCAACACTTTCGGCGTAGTCGCCTATGCGTTCGAGCTCAAGATTGACTTTGATTGATGCGTAAACGAACCGAAGCAAGCTGGCGGCAGGATGTTGGCGGATGAGAAATTCTAGGCAAAGATGATCAATTTCTTTTTCAAGCTCATCGATATTTTTATCAAGTAGTATTACAGAGTAGGCTAGTTGTCCGTTTTTATTCAAAAAAGCGGAAAAGCTATTATTTAGTGCGATTTCAGCTAATAATGCCATCTCTTTAATCTTGGACTTGATTGTGTCTATGTCCCGTTGCAGATGGATTTCTAACTGTGTTTTATCGCTCATTAAGTTAAAGATTTAAGCCCGCCTGAAAGGCAATATGACGACCTTTTTTGTACTGTCTATGTAAAGTTATTAATGTTGCAGATTTGTGACAATGTTACATTTAAGAGGTTAAAGTCTTGTTGCTTAATCGTGACATTAAAAATCTTCAATCGCGTTGTGGTTTTGCTATAGACAGTTCCTATGCGAGGTGGGCAGTAGTACAGTTTGCCTGTCCATCGCGTGTTAAAACATAATGAAAACAGCAGCCTTAAACTACAAAAATAAGATTACAATAGCTACAGCTATGGCGGCGATTCTTGGGGTTGATGCCCAGTCAGATGACAATGAGATTAAGTTAACTTGGAAAGATAGTCTTCGATTGGAGACTGCTGACGGGAAAAACAAACTTCGAATTGGCGGTCGTATTCATTGGGATAACGCATTTAGTTCAGATGACGATTATACATCTGATGGAGATACTTTTCGTAGAGCCCGTTTATATGTATCCGGCCAAATTCAGGAACGTTATGACTTTAAGATGCAGTATGACTTCGCTGGTGGTGATGCTGATTTTAAAGATGTAAATTTTGGCATCAAAGGATTGCCAGTTCTTGGTAATTTACGTGTTGGTCAATTTAAGGAGCCATTCAGCCTTGAGGAGCAAGCCAGTAGTAATGATATTCCAGTTATTGAGAGGGCTAATCTTAATAGATTGGTGCCTAGTCGTAGTGCTGGCATCATGGCTTACAATGATTATGCCAACCAACGTGTTACTGGTGCTGTTGGTGTTTTCAGAGGAAATGATGATTCTTACGGAAATTACAAAGGTGATGGTTATGCGGCCACAGCTCGTTTAACGGGTTTACCAATGAAGAGTGAGGATGGTTCCCAATTGATACATCTAGGTGTTGCTTACAGTCATCGAGATGATGATAGTGCAACCTATAAATTTTCAAGTGATCATTCCATGGCTCCAAGCACAAAACATAAGATTGATGACCTTGATGATGTAAGTTTGATTGGGATTGAGGCAGCATTGAAACTTGGTTCTTTTTCGCTTCAATCAGAATGGGCTGAAGCTGATGTTGATGCCCCAACTGGAGGAACACTTGATGGGTACTATGTTCAAGCAAGCTATGTTCTTACGGGGGAGAGTCGCTCTTACGATTCTTCAACTGGTGCATTCAAAGGAATTTCTCCTGGGTCAAAGTTTCTTGATAATGGCGGCCTGGGTGCATGGGAGGCTACATTGCGCTGGTCAAACTTGAATTATACTGAATTAGCTGATGGTGATGAGGTGGACTCATGGACGATTGGCTTAAGTTGGTATTTGAACAAAAATGTTCGTGCCTTGTTTAACTATACAAATGCTGACTTGGAGAATGGTGAAGACGGTGATGTTTTTGCTACTCGGTTTCAAATAGCTTTTTGATCTAGGATATAAGTTCAGTTTCTCCTGAAAAGGCCCGGCAGGAATATCCAGCCGGGCCTTTCTTGTGTTAGTTGATGTGTGATTAATTTTATATGATCAAGAGATGAAGCCGATTTTTTTAAAGTCTGCGGGGTTATTGTTTTTGGCTTCGGAATATGTCGGAATAACTTGATTTAACTGTTTTTGAGTATTCCCAAAATGATCAGTGAAAATCTCGCCGAAAACAGATCGAAAGTCTGATTTCCGTGATAAATATCTACCTTTTGTGCTGAACATATCGCCGTTTTTCCAGCTTTTACTGTCACAGTTGTAGACTCCGCCTTTGACGCCTCCGCCTGCGACGAACATGGTTGTAGCTTCGGCGTGGTCCGTTCCGCGGCTACCGTTTTCTTTTGAGGTTCGCCCGAATTCGGTCATGGTGACAATAATAACGTCTTCCCATTGGTCCTGCATGTCGCGATGAAATGCTTGAAATGCATTTGCAACATTTCCGAGTAGCTGGGTGTGTTTGCCGTATAATTGTCCCTGCCTTATGTGGGTGTCCCATCCTCCAATGTTTAACCCCATAATACGCGCATTAGTTCTTTTAAACAGCATTGCAGCTTCCTGTAAGCGTTGGCCGAATGTGCCGCCAGGATAAACTGCTCCATTAGAAGGTGAGTATGCTTTTCGGGTTGCATCCTGTAGGGTTTGAATAGTGGCACCTAGAAGCTCTCCTGTTCGGTGCACGGTTTTTCGGTAAGGTTTTCTCGGTAAATTTGCTGGGCCGCCATACATTCCCAAGACTCCAGAGCCTTCCGGGAATCTGGGGTCTACCCCTGGAAGTCTGCCAAGGAATTTCCGGTTTTTTGCAGAGCTGCCTTTGAAGGCAAATTCAGATGCTTTACGAAAATTTGGTAATGGTTTTGCCCCTCGTAAGGCTACCATTTGCGAGCCAGAAAGACTTGCAGCTGGGAATGCGTTTTCATTGGTAGTCAAATCGACTGTATTTATGATCTGCCTATAAAACATGCCTTCATCGAGTTTTTTGTTTCCAGGGGCGGCGTTTTGCCAATAGTGCTGGCTATTGAAGTGTGAGCGGGATTGTCCTGAGTAGCCTACACGATGAATGATGGCTAAATTTCCTGGGCCATCTTTTCCGTTAAGTTTTTGGCTGTTAAATATTTCCATCATAGGCTCAAGCCCGGGGTGGAGTTGGGCGAATCCGTTACCAAGATCAATCGATTGATTTTCTTTAAGGAATAAAGTTGGACGGTTGGTAGTGTTGTATTCGTTGTCACCCCTAGGAATAACTGTATTTATTCCATCATTTCCTCCTCTTTGGAAAATAAAGAGCATCTTCTTTTTGCTTCCGTGATCGTCAGCCAAGAGATTAGTGGGAAGGCCAAGTGAGCTTAGTAGATTCATCCCAATTGCTCCGCCAGCAATTCCGCCGGTTTTAAGGAAGTCTCTTCTATGTAGGTTCATGATATTTTTTTAGTTTAAATTATTGGAATTGCCATTGTGGCATCGATAAAATCAGACCGACCAGTTCTTGGACTTTTTTCGTGTAGTCGGCAGATGCTGGGTCCAGATTCTTAGGTCTTTCGGCTGCGTTTGAGTTTACAAATTTCAACAATATATTTCGCTGTGTTTGGTTCAACGAATTTTGGAAAAGTAGTCGGTCGAAATAATTTACTACAGCTTCGCCTCCGCCAAGTCCGCCTCGCAGTTGAGGTTGAATCAACAAGTCAGAACTTGTCTGGGTGTTATTCATGCCGTGAATGGCTAAAACATTTTTACCTTTCCTTAGATGCTTGATGTATCGTGATAGAGAAAAGACTTTTAGTTCTTTCCCTTCAGAATCTGGATGACCATCTGTTGCCTTGGAGTTCCATTTGAGCTGGGTCGGTGCGTTATCCGATGCCACCTTGACTCCGTTTAAATAGGCTGCAAAACCATCGTCATAGCGAATTTTCAATCGTAAGTATTCAAACTGTTGTGGATCCTCAATCAAGAAGGGAAGTCGGATGTATACACTTGTTTGTTTTTGATACATTTCTGTTTTTACATCTAGATCAATGAAATCTAAGAAGTCAGAATTGTTGTCATATCCAACACCTGAGCCAACAGGGCTCCATTTTGCATCATTGAAATCCACTTGTGTCCATGTTTTTTCTAGCTTTGAATTTTTTGGAACCAAATAACGAATCCTGGTGTCAGGTCCTCGTTCAGAAAATAGAGTTTCAGCATCCCATTTAACATCTTTGTCAGCATTTTCCGCAATGTTCTGTGCGAAGGTCATTCTCTCAAGCAGTGTAGATGTGTCCATCCAGTCTGTACCTATTTCTGAGTATCCATCAGGGTCATCCCTAACAAACAGTTCCATGCCGAGTTCGGAATTATAATCAGGAAGATCATCTCCGGACACTTCGGCGTTTAAAGCTCTGATTGAACTGTTTATGAACTCAATCGGTGTTTTGATTTTTTCTCGGTAACCAATGTCTTGCCAGAAAGCATTTTTTTGTTTGGCTGGATCAAGGATGGTTCTCATTACTTTACTAATGTTTCCTGCAGGCTTAGTTGAGTGCCATGTGGCGATGGCATCATCCATTAATTCAAGTAGTTCCTGGGGAGCTGTTCGGTTATGGTAGCTCTCGAGGCTAACTTCATCAGATACAAAACGATTAACCAGTTTAGTGCAGATGAATTCACTTGTTGATGGATGATCAACCATCTTGTCGATTACGCTAATGGCATCCTGAACTCCTCTGATTCCTCTTTGGTTCGCACGAATGCGATGTTGATGTTCTGTTTCCTTGAACAGCGTTTTAGTTCCAAGATGGTGTTGGGCTGGATTAAACCTGAATGTCCATACTCCGTTTGCATCCCCGTTTTCAATACTGCCAGCTGAGGTTTTACGTTCTATTAATCTTGGATTTATTGATAAATCAGAACTGTTTTTTGTTGTGTTGTGAACCTGTATAGCCAGGATATTTTCAGCATCGTTAAGCTTAAGTAAATCAAAGTGGTCCTTCAGGTTTATAATCATTGGCTTGTCTGTAACCTCATGTCCCGCATTCGCTTCTGCATCGAACGGGGGAGGGAACCCGGTGAAGTTCATTGTTTCGCTTCTGCCAATTTCTGTACCGTTAAGATAAACAACAAAACCATCGTCATACTCGACGTGAAGCATAAGGTTGTCCATTTCGTGAGGATCCGTAATGGTGAATGAGTGCCTAAGGTATATTGACATGTATTTGTTACGCATGTCGTTAACAATGGTTTTGTCATCATTATCACCATAGCCGATGCTGACTGTTCCTCTTTGCCAGCTAGAATCGTTAAAGTTCGACTTGGTCCAATTAAGCGTTGGGATTATGTCATTGCCCACTTTTTTGCCTGATGGCTCTTTCTTTCCTTTGAAATAGCGCCAAGTCCTTCCAGTGTTTAATTTGTTGTCCTCCTCATACTGGGCGCTGATTTCAGTAAATGGCTCTCGGATCATTTGCGGGAATGGTTTTACATCGTTCGGCCAGACCTTTCGAATATTCCATCCAGTAAATGCTTTAGATAGTTCTTCAATATCTAATTGTGTGTATCGATTATCTACTCCAAAACCAAATAGCTCTAAGATTTCACGTGCATAATTTTCGTTTGGCTCCTTTTTTTCATTAACGACATTATCAAGATAGATAAGCATTGAGGGACTGGCGGCGCTGTATAACAGTAGATCTCCGAAATTGCCCAATGCGTTTCGGTGGAAGAACTCATACTCCTGGTATTCCATTTGAGCTGCTTCCTGTTCGGCTTGGTCTTCGCCCATGGCCTCTTCACCATCCGAGTTTTCAATGTCTTCAAGGTGCTCAACCAGCTTATCGTAGTCGGTTGTGAAATGGTTTTCCCAGAACTCGCCTAAAACTGTTTGTAATTGGCGTCGAGAATAAATTCCCCTTAAATGTATTAATTGCTGGAGAGCTTTAATATTTTTAATGCGCTTTACTGGTGGAATATCCAGCTTAGTTTGTTGAACTAATTCAGGAATGATTGTTAAGTCGTTACTGGTTATTTTGTCGTTATGAACCTGTATAGCCAGTACGTTCTTACCGTTTTTTAATAGGTTAAGTTTTTCAGTAATATCAAAATCTTTTGGGCTTCCTGCTTCGTGTCCTTTCTTCGCTTTGGTGTTATACGATACGGCTTGGTTTGGAGTGCCTTCTATATTAGCACGCGTAATTTCCTGACCGTTTAAATATGCAACAAAACCATCATCGTAATCGACCCGTAATATCAGCTTTTCAATATCGCCAACATTTCTCATTTGAAAGGTACGTCGAATATATAAGCTTAGGTAACCGGGTTGACCTGGGTCATTTGGTGTTTTTTCATAAAAGCGCATATCGCTTAATTTGGTGCGATCATCATTATCTCCATATCCAAAACCTGATTGCCCCGTTTCCCATGTGCTATCGTTGAATGTCAGGGCTCTCCACGATCTGGGAGGTTCCTTGGTTCCTTTAAAATATTTCCAGTTTTCGCCTTCTTCTACGAATAATTTATCCTGAGAGGGCTCGTAATTATAAAACAAGGATGACTCCTTTTCCTTTAGCTTGTCATTCTTTTGCCACGCTGCTGTATCTGGGTTAAGTTGAGATTCGATGTATGGCTCAATCCCCATTTTCTCAATTTGTGTTACGTCATCAAGTTGGGGGCCGTAGCCAATACGATTAAGTAAATGACCAATTTTTTTGGATTGATTTAAACTCCATACAGGATTCAATCCGAATGGAGGAACATCGGCATCTTCATACTCTGGGAAAATGTAAAAACCAGGATCAACCTTAAAATGTTTAGACCCACTGTAAGGTGTGTTTGGAATCTCTGCTGTAAAGCCAGCTCTAACACGCATGAATCCGGATGGTTCATTATCAGGAAAACGGAATGTAACTATTCCTTCTTCTCCAGCCATTTGACCAGCGACAATAGGTAGCCAGTCCTTGCTGACATCGTTGCTAATCTCTAAAACTGCACTTTGGTATCCAGCGGGGACGTGAGCACTTACAATGACTTCGTCGGCTTTAACCTCAGTTTCAAAAATAAAAGGTTCATCGCTTTGGGCTAGAACTGAGTAGATGCCTGTCAATATTCCTATTGATAGCGCTGTCTTTGAAATTCTTTGTAGCCAGCAATTCATAACAAAATCAGTAGCATTCAACAGGCCAAGTGTCAAAAATCCTTATTATTTAGACTATTTAATTGAATTTATGGAAAAAAGAATATGAGCCGCGTGAAATTCACGCGGTAATTGCGCATCATTCACAACATAAGAAGATATAAAGTGCTATTGTCTTAAATAGATATAGATAAAATATTAGAGCTATAGGATGTGGAAGTAGAAACTATAAATTTATTTAAGTTTTTGTAGTTTGGAAATTCCATAACGTTTAGCAATGCGTTGATTTGCTTCACTTAGCTTTTCTGCATCTAGAATAATCTTTTTAAGCGTGCTGCCTTTTTTAAATTCAAAAACATGAAAGCCATCTTTTGGTGATTCAATTGCTTTTGCTAAATCTTCCAATGTAGCAATCATTTCACCGTTGGCTTTTTCAATAACAATATTTTGAGATGACCGCTGCTGGTATCCGATGTTGTAAAAGTCTGGCAAAACCAAAGACAGAACAACCAGTGATTTTTGATCTTTTTTTGCCTTTTGATTATTATAGAAGACAAGTCGAAACGGGGCGCTTCGTTGCCAGTCGCCACCCCAGCTGCTTAGGAATTCAGCTGAGAGAGGGACGAAGACAAGGCCTCCGACAATTAAGTATGTAGGTTCTACATCGTTTGGTCGATCTGCAACAAGGTTGTCTGAGAAATCGGCTTTCGGAAGTTTAAACTCAATGTCTTGAATGCTTCCATCACGCCAGATCTTAAAACTAACTACATCACCGGCCCATTTGTGGCGGCAGGCAAGATATTCCATGATTACATGTCCGTAGTCGGGGTCGAGATAGTCTCCTTGAATGTCTATTGGGAATCCATCTACTTCGAGAATGATATCGTGTAATTTGAGAGGTGTTTTTTTCCCTGGTTTAATAACAAGTACTCCACGAGGTTCACCTGATAGTTTGAAGTAATCCGTGACCGCAGGGTTTGATGCTGGCTGCCAGACAAAATCAAAATAACCAAGTCCTTTGTAATTATTTTTTTTGCGTAGTTTTATTACGTCTTCGATAAACGGGGCAGGGATTACAGAGCATGTACCGCTGATTTTACTTGCGACCAGTCCAACAACTTTATCTCCAGAAACCATTAGTTCAGCTTGGCCTGCACCTTCAATTTCGGAGCTAGCTTTAAGTTCTATTCTTGGTGCTTGATTAAAGTTGGCATCAGCGACAGTGAACCTGCTAAACTCAGCAGCTCTTTTTTCGATATTTCCTCCGCGCCAGCGAATAACCTGAAGATTTTCTTTTAATGAGTTGGAGTCTGCAAATTTAACTGGGGTTAAATTATTCCAGAAACCATCGTTTTCTACACCTAAAACGGCTAGGTTAGCCTGATAGTCTATCCAAAGAACTTTTCCGTTTGTCCATTTGCCGCGACCGCCTTTTTGGATCCGTATAAGGGTGTGGTTCGCTAATCCAGTTGCTGTTGTAATGAGCTCCTTGTTTTCAAGTACTACACCAAATTTGGATACGGACTGAGCTCGCTTGTCCCAAGGAATTCGAAAGTTATGATTGTTTCTAGTGATATCAAGCAGGACAATACTATCTTTCCAGTCTTTCTTGGCTGTATCTGAATTCTGGCCAAATACTTGGCTGCTTATTACGAGGGTAAATGCGATGAATATGTTTTTAATTGCTGTCATAATCTGCGGTCTGAAGGGATGCTATATGTTTCTAGAATTTCTTTATGTGCTTGTTTTGCTTTTTTTGGATCCAGAGATTCTATTGTGCCGGAGCCAAATTTAATTAGGTGTTGTTCCTTTTCGTTGTTTTCAAGTGCGTCGACAAGGTCTTCAAGAGAATTAATGCGTTTACCATTAATGTTATCTATCATTGCTCGGCTGGCTAATCTGATGTCGGCGTTCACAGGGTGGGCGAGTGTGGCAGCGAGCACTACTGGCTCTTTACGTGCTGATTCTGGCTTTTCGTTTTTGCGATAATATAATTCATATACCATTTCCAGATTGGCGACATTTCGCCAATTGCGGCCAAATGTTTTTACATAATCAAGTGTTAGTGGGGTGAACACTAATCCCGCGTAAACATAGTATCTTGGAGGGGCATCATATAAGTTGCCTGTATTTTCTTCTTCCTTTCGAACCTTCATTGGTACCGCGACATCAATTTCTTTTCGATTGCGCCAGATTTTCATTTTTAATTTTTCACCATCCTGTGGTTCTTGGAATGCAGCGGTGCAATAGACTCGATTTCCTTTCAGGAGGATTGTTCCATCACTCCCGACTCGATGACCTCCAACCTCAAGAATTACATCGTCTGTTTTAAGGATGCCGTCCTTCTCGGTGTAGTCAGCAAGGCTATCTATGCGGGCGCCATCCCCTGTAGCTTCTAGGCCTAGATACTTTCGATAGGCTGGGTTTTGTAGTGAAACAATACGAACTCCTGCCTTGGGAAAACCGTTGTATTCTCCATCTTCTATGTCCGTTAGAAAATGTCTAATGACTGATGGGGGAATGAAAAACCCCGTATTCTCAAGTCCAGGAATTCCCATGAAAGCGACTCCCACTACTTTATCTCCCTGAAACACTGGGCCTCCACTGTTGCCTGGATTTATGGCGGCATCAGTTTGTACCGACAAAAACGCCTTGTTGCCAATGTGGACATAGTTTTGCATTTCGATGCGGGAAACTACGCCTCGAGTATAACTAATTTGTTCGCCTCCAGAGGGGTATCCACATGTTATCACGGGTGATTGTACTTTTGGGAGCTCGCCAATTGACAATGAATCGAGGCCTTCAAAAAAACCGGGGGTTTCGACTTTAAGTATTGCTAGGTCACATTCGTGGGAAATGTGCTCCACTTTGGCTAACCAAGGGCGTGGATCTTGAAACCGGCGAAGTACTATTTGTTTGGCCCATCCAACAACGTGGGCATTTGTCATTACTCGATTTCCTTTAATGACAAAACCTGATCCACTTGAAGCTCCAACTGGATTATTTCGCCAAGGTGCATCCCAGATTGGGGTTTGGCTATATACCAAAACTTGAACAACTGAACGCCCCATTTCCGCGGAGTACGCAAAAGTCCCCATTAAAGCGAAGAATAAGGAAGTTAAAATTAATCTCACGCACACAAGTTTCGCTGCAACTGACTATTGGTCAAGGGCAAAGAAAAACGCCCGGTGTAAACCGGACGTTTTGAAAGGTTTTGTTGATTAATTATTTCCCTAGTGCGGCTTGGGCTGCAGCAAGGCGAGCAACAGGAACACGGAACGGTGAACAGCTGACGTAATTAAGTCCGAGGCTGTTGCAGAATTTAACACTGCTTGGCTCTCCTCCGTGTTCTCCGCATATGCCGAGTTTAATGTTTTTTCGGGTGCTACGACCTTTTGCGGCAGCTATTTCCATCAATTGGCCTACGCCAGTTTGGTCTACTACTGCAAATGGGTTATTTGTGATTATTTCTTCCTCTTGATAATTTGGGAGAAATGATCCGGAGTCATCACGGCTCATGCCTAGAGCTGTCTGAGTCAAATCATTGGTGCCAAAACTGAAGAATTGAGCAGTTTCAGCTATTTCATCTGCTGTTAATGCACCTCGAGGAACTTCAATCATTGTGCCAACAAGGTAGTTAAGCTTAACACCTTTTTCCTTGGATACTTCTTTAGCTACTCTGTGAACTATTTCAGCCTGTAATTCTAGCTCTCTCTTGAAACCTACTAGAGGAACCATGATTTCAGGGTTCACTTTGATTTTTTTCTTTTGAACATTAGCAGCTGCCTCGAATATTGCCCTGACTTGCATCTCGGCTATTTCAGGATATGAGATTGCTAATCGGCACCCGCGATGGCCAAGCATCGGATTGAACTCATGAAGATCGTCCACCCGTTTTTTAATAACAGCAGGTTTTACTTTAAGCTTCTTGGCTAAGTCGCTTATTTGCTTGCTGTCATGCGGTAGGAATTCATGCAAAGGAGGATCCAGAAGGCGAATTGTACCTGGTAGACCATTTAGTGATTTGAAGATGCCTTCAAAATCTTTACGTTGATAAGGCAATAGTTTCTTTAATGCTTTTCTTCGATCCTTTTCATTATCAGCGAGAATCATTTGGCGAACTGCATCGATTCGATTTCCCTCAAAGAACATATGCTCAGTACGACACAGTCCGATTCCGCTTGCACCAAAAGCGACCGCATTTTTTACCTGACCTGGAGTGTCAGCGTTAGTGCGAACCTGCATCTTGGTTGCCTTGGCGCACCAATTCATGATTTGCGTGAAGTTCTTGTAAGTGCGACTGCGTTTTGCTGTTGCTTTGTTTTCAAGTAGGCCTTGAATGACTTCCGACGGTGCTGTTTTCACTTCGCCCGGGAAAATTTCACCAGAGGTGCCATCAATAGAAAGATAATCACCTTCCTTGAAGTTCTTGGTGCCAATTTTCATGGTGCGCTTAGTGTAGTTAATTTGCACATCTGCCGCTCCGCAAACACAGATTTTTCCCATTTGACGAGCTACTAGAGCAGCATGTGAACTAACTCCTCCTCTAGCGGTGAGAATGCCATTTGCAGCAATCATTCCTCGTAGATCCTCCGGAGATGTTTCAAGGCGAACTAATAAAACTTCTTCACCTTTGCCTTTTGCCGCTTCGGCTCTGTCTGCATTGAAATATACTTTTCCTGTTGCGGCTCCCGGTCCTGCTGGAAGTCCTTTAGCAATAGTTTTTACTTTTTTTACCGCATTTTGGTCGAAGACAGGGGCAAGGAGTTGATCCAAATCATCTGCTGGGATTCGTTTTATAGCATCTTTCCAAGTAATTAGTCTTTCTTTTACCATCTCGCAGGCTGTACGTACCGCAGCTAGGCCGGTACGTTTTCCGTTACGAGTTTGGAGCATGTAGACTTTTTCTTCTTCGATAGTAAACTCGAAGTCCTGTACATCTCGGAAGTGCTTTTCGAGAACTTTGCAGATTCTAAGTAATTCTTTATGAGCACTTGGTAAAACTTTCTTTAAGTCAGCAACCGGATTTGGGGTTCGTACACCAGCTACAACATCTTCACCTTGTGCGTTCATCATGAACTCACCCCAGAATTGATTTTCACCAGTTGCTGGATCTCGAGTAAATGCCACCCCAGAGCCTGAAGTATCTCCGCTGTTTCCAAATACCATAGATTGGACGTTAACGGCTGTGCCCCATTCGGCAGGAATATTGTATTTACGACGATAAACAATGGCTCGATCATTCATCCATGAACTAAACACCGCGCCTACAGATCCCCGTAATTGTTCCCAAGGATTATTTGGGAAGGCTTTTCCTGTCCGTTTTTTGACGAGTTTCTTGAATGCATCAACAAGAACTTTGAGGTCATCCGTGGAAAGATCGGTGTCTTCTGCATGTGCGTTACCAAGTTGCTTCTTCTTGATTTGCTCAATTACTATTTCAAAGGGTTCTTCATCTTCGCTTGGAAGTTTTTGGACTCCCATTACAACATCCCCGTACATTTGGATAAAACGCCTATAACTATCCCAGGCAAAACGCGGATTGCCGCTCGATTCTGCCAATGCCTCGACGGTTTCATCATTTAACCCAAGGTTCAAAATAGTATCCATCATTCCTGGCATGGATTCGCGAGCTCCTGAGCGAACGGAAAGTAATAGCGGGTTGTTTTTGTCGCCAAACTTTTTGCCAAGCTGTTTTTCCATTAGTTTTACGCCTTCCTCCATTTGGGATTGAAGTACCTTTGGATAGGTTCTTCTATTGGCGTAATAATAAGTGCAGACGTCTGTACTTATAGTAAAGCCGGGAGGCACTGGTAATCCAATGCGTGTCATTTCGGCGAGGTTCGCCCCCTTACCGCCGAGCGATTCTTTCATTTTGCCATTACCGTCGGTTTTCTTTCCGAAGTGGTAGACGTATTTGTTAGCCTTCTTTGCTGCCATAAACTTTATTTATTACTAGGAAATGCCGGGGATCCGGCAAAAGAGGGCGGAGATTAGCAAAGGTCACAACTGAGTCAATTCAATCTCATTTGTAAACTTAAAAGATTTTCTGAATATAAATGGGAAACTGGAAAGCACTCTGCGAATCGTGTTATGTTTCTTTGCGGTGAGTTCAGAAGGAGAAGAAACACAGAGTAAACCATTAAAAATGGTGACGTGCTCACAATGCGGCGCCAATGTTTTTATACCAGGAGAATTACTGCCTTTGGAATCCACTGATTGCACCAAGTGTGATAATCAGTTGATGATGCCAATGATGCTTGAACACTTTGAATTAAAATCAAAGATTGCAGCAGGCGGAATGGGAACAGTGTATAATGCTACTGACACAGTGCTGGACCGGAATGTTGCCGTTAAGTTAATGCAGGCTGAATTAGCGGATGACGAGGAAGGGTTAGATTCGTTTTACGCAGAAGCTCGTGCTGTTGCAAAGTTAAATCATACCAATATTATCAACCTATATCAGTTCGGAAAATATAATGATCAGTTATATCTTGTAATGGAACTAGCCAGTTCCGGGAGTTTGGATAAAATAATTGATGAACAGCAAATAGTTTCAGAATTATTGGTTCTTGATGTTGGAGTTAAAATAGCATCTGCATTAAGTAGCGGCCTCAAGCATGATTTGCTTCACCGTGATATTAAGCCTGGGAACATCCTGTTTAATACTGAAGGAGAGCCTAAGCTGATAGATTTTGGTTTGGCCTGTAAATCTGAGGCAGGTGTTGATTATTCTGAGCAAATCTGGGGCACTCCATATTACATTGCTCCTGAAAAACTTAGGAGGGAGCCTGAAACTTTTTTAGCTGACATGTATAGTTTGGCTGGGACGTTATATCATGCTTTGACTGGGCGAACGCCTTTTGATGCTCCTCAGATAGATGATGTTGTATTAGCTCACTTGAATACTCCTCTAACTCCACCGAATAAAGTTATTGAATCGATCAGCGAAACGACAAGTAATGCAATTGTTAGAGCGATGGATAAGGATCCTTCCAGAAGATACGAATCTTATGATTCATTTATTATGGCCCTGACCGCAGCTAGGAGTGAACTTTTGCGGAGTAATTTGAAAAAGGCTCAACCTTCATCAGTTAGGGCTTCAGAATCCATAGGTGAAGCTGCTGCTCCAGCGCCTCGTAAAGGATGGTTTAGACGTAAAGGGTGATCATTTATTACGTTTCTGGTTTTGTTAGTTTTAACAGACTCAGTCTTGTGCTCGAATGAATTTGAGTTTTTAATTCTTTCTTTGTGGCATCTGTACTAAGTCAAAGCGCAGAAGATTATTTAGAGAGAATCCTAGAGCTAGTTCAAGAAACAGGGCAGGCAAGGGTTGTGGATATAGCTAACTCGCTAAATATTCGGCAGGCTTCAGTTACAAACATGGTTAAAAAGCTCTGTGAAATGGGTTTTGTTGATCATGAAAAATATAAGCGAGGTTTGGTTTTAACCAAGAAAGGGCAGGAGATCGCTTTGAAAATACAACGAAGGCATGAAACGCTTTCTTGTTTTTTTTCAATGCTTGAGTTGGATGACGAAATTCAAAAGCGTGATATTGAAGGAATAGAACATCATTTGAGTAGAGAAACAGTTGGGGCTTTGGAAGATTTAGTGTCTTTTTTTGCTGACAATCCAGATGTGCTAAAGAAATTTTTAAACAACCGTAAAGAAGACTGTTAAGAGAATATAACAATGGATAATTCAACTATGAAGGCGGTGGCAGTGGTACCTAAAAAAAGGGAACTTCGCGTAGTGGAGCATCCACTGCCTCAAATTAGTAGTGAAAATCAAATCAGGGTACAAACTCTTGATGTTGGGGTATGTGGGACTGATCGGGAAATCTGTACTTTCGTTTATGGAGAACCGCCGAAAGGTGATGAGCATTTGGTTCTTGGTCACGAATCTCTAGGGCGAGTTGTTGAGGTAGGTAGTGCTGTAACACGCTTCAAAGTGGGGGATCTTGTCGTTCCTTCTGTGCGCAGGCCTTGTAGTGATTCTAATTGCAAGCCTTGTAGTAATGGTAAGCAGGATTATTGTATTAATGGGGAATTTACGGAGCGCGGCATTAAGCAGGTTCACGGCTTTATGACTGAGTTTTATGTTGATGATGAGAAATTTTTCACATATGTGCCTGAAGAATTGCGAGATTTAGCTGTAATGGCAGAACCGCTTACTATTGCCGAAAAAGGACTGGCTCAAGCATACGCTGTTCAGAAGCGATTACCATGGGCAAATACCGTATCAGGAGAGCCGCGGGGCAAAGGGTTGCGTGCAGTTGTTCTGGGCGCGGGGCCAATTGGTATACTGGGTGCCATGAAGTGTGTTATTGAGGGTTTTGATACGTATGTCTACTCTCGGAGTAAGTCGCCGAACCCTAAATCTGATTTGGTAGAACAGATAGGAGCTAAATATTACTCTAAATATGACATTTCTCCTCAGGAGCTTGCTTCGGAAGTAGGTAATATAGATCTGATTTATGAAGCTGTAGGAGGCTCTGAGTTTGCTTTTGATGTGCTTCAAGTTCTTGGTACTAACGGAGTATTTGTTTTCACTGGAATTCCGGCTCCAGAAACTCGTCTCGAAATTGACTCAGATATACTAATGCGGCGTATAGTTTTGGAGAATCTTGCGATTGTTGGAACAGTTAATGCTGATAGGCAGGCATTTGAAGATGCCATATCAGACTTAGCTGAGTTTAATAAACGTTGGCCGGAAACTATAAGAAATGTGATAACCGGCAGATATGGTATTGAAGATCATGAGGAGTTGCTTATTGGTAAAAGCAAGGGGATTAAGAATGTGATATCCTTTAGCTAGGCTTTGTTGGTAATTCAATTATTTCAATTAATGTGTCTCCGTGTTTGAGCGTTTTTTTCAATTTCCATGGTTCAATAAATTCAAGAGTATCTCTTTTTGTGTGACCTAGTATTAGTTTCCCGTTTTTCTTTAAGAGCAAAGGAAGATACTGATTGTCAAGCAGCTGCTGGGCAAGTGAATGGGAACGGTTATTATTGTTCTTTTCTCCATAAGGAGGATCAGCAAAAATAAAATCAAAGGAATTGGCAGAGTTTTTTAATTGTTCAATTGCAGTAAAGGCATCCTCGGTTTTACATTGTGATATATTCGGCGGAATGCCAATTGACTTAATATTATGCTTTATCATACGAGTGTGTTTACTCGATAATTCGACAAAGAAACTTGAGCTGGCTCCTCGGCTGATACACTCCAATCCCAATGCCCCAGAGCCGGCGAAGAGCTCAAGAACGCTTGCATTTTGAATTGATGCCCCAAGGCTATTAAATATGGCCAACCGGACTTTATCTGGGGTAGGGCGGACGGCTAATCCTTTGGGCACTTTTAATATTGCACCCCCTAATGTTCCTCCAGTGATTCGCATTTAAATCCTTTAAGTCTCGTCTTAAGGGTGTTTTCTTGCAGCTTAGGACTCTATTTTAAAGGTAAAAATTGTTGTTTTTGCATTTGCCACACTAGGTCAAGAAGAGTAGGTTGCCCGTCCTTTTTTCGGGATTATGCTCGATTTTCAAAAAATTAGAAACAAGCAGAAGTGGTTATTTGGGATAATAGCAATACCAGTCATTATTGGTTTTGTTATATTATTTACTCCGGATGCCATGGATACACTTTTAGGCTCTGGCAATCGGGGCGGCAATCAGACGTCAGTTGAATTTGGGGAACTTGATGGTAAGGCTGTAACCAGGGATCAATGGCTTACTGCGCGTGAGTTATCCGGAATGATGTATGGACGATATGGACAAGAATATATAGAAAGAAAGATTGTCGATACATTAGTTGAAATGGAAATGATGGATAAATACTCCATCAATCCTACGACTAGTGATGCATTGGATCGGTTGGTGCAGGAGATTGAAATGGAGGCGTTAAGGTCTGGTATTGCTGGGGATCAGATACGAAAAATATATTCAAGTATGAGTAAGCAGGATGAAGCTCGAATGCTTCGTTTTCACAAGCATGGGATTGGAACACAGCAGCTCAGGCAGCTTGCAGGTATTGTTGATGGTCTTATTTCTGAGAAAGAGGCTGAAATTCAATATCGAGAAGAAAATGAGCAATTTGAAGCAGAGGCTCTAATCTTATCTCATACCAATTATCTGTCTGCAGTAAATACTGATGAAGATGCGCTTAAGGCTTATTATACTAACTCTTTGCCTAAATACCGAATCAGTGAATCTAGACAGCTTTCTTATGTTACTTTCCAGCCCACTAATTTTCTTGATCAAGCTGAAGAAAAATACAAAAACCTCAGCAAATCAGACCGGGTAGCGCTACTTAGTAGCTGCTGGCCTAGTGATAGTAGCGTTACTAATAAAGTAGAAGCTAGTATTGCTGATTTAGCAAAACATGTTGTCAGTGTTCAAACTAATGAGTTTGGGGGAATGAAGATTGAGGATGCTACTACTCAAATTCGAGAGAAATTACTCACAACAGCTGTTGGTTTAAAAGCTGGATTGGCAATAGTGGAAGCTTATAATGCAGGAATTGATTTCCAACAGTCACTGCAGGCTACTTATAGCGCAAAACCTGCTTTAGATACTCTTGAAAAGGTTGCTTTATTGCAAAATATAGAGGTTAAAACAACTCCTCCGCTAAGAAGGGATCTCCCGTTTGTACCAGGCTTGCAAAATCGAGTAGACCCTTCATCTGTTTTTGCATTGAGTGAAACAAACGCTTTGATAATAGGAGCTTCTTCTTTAAGTAGTGCTGCTAATGCCGAACCGTTTTTTATAGCTTCTTTAAAGAAAATCACAAAGGCGCGTGACCGTACATTTGCAGAGGCTAAATCGCTTGTTACTGAAGACTATAAAAAGGCTGAAAGCATCAAGCTTCTTACGGAGGCAGGAGAAAAAATGCAGCAATCAGTTACTGGTGGGAAGAAGCTGGATGAAATCGCCAAAGAAAATAAATTTAAAATCTATAAACTAGGACCGTTTAGTTCTTCCGGTGGTGCTATTGAAGGGCTGGATCAGCCTGGCCTATCTGAGGATATTAGGACGCAGGTTTTGGGGCTAGATGTTGGTGCTACTAGCGAGTTGGTCACTAGCAGTAATGATAATGATGTTACAGATCATGAAATGGCATTTATAGTTAGGTTGAGCAATAAGCTTGCAGTATCTAAGGAAGCTTTCGAAGAGGACTTCTCTGGATACCTTAAACAGACACGTGCTCGCTCTGCTGCTTCCGGTTATAGTTCTTGGCTGCAACAGAAGCGTAATGAGTTATATAAGTTTTCTTTTAATGTTTATGTTGATGGTGAAGGCGAAGTACTTGTTGATAAAAAGCCTTCGGAATCAGCAGATAAATATTTTGAGTCACTAAAGGTTTTACCCGTGGTAGCT
Organism: Verrucomicrobiota bacterium; assembly: GCA_036166355.1. Taxonomy (GTDB): domain Bacteria; phylum Verrucomicrobiota; class Verrucomicrobiia; order Limisphaerales; family UBA1096; genus UBA1096. The sequence continues at coordinate 21,502 of JAYZHR010000118.1, forward strand.
CAGGCACGAGCCGGTTATAAATTTAAGGAATGGCAAGGCCGGGTGCGCGAAGGTAAAACCAATCCAACTAATTCAGTTTTAGTTATAGAGAATTCATCAATTACGGCAACATTTGTTCCATCTCCGTAACTGCTTCTGCTGATAATTCTGGCTTTGAATCTTTTTTAAATGCCTATGTCGGGCAAAAATGTAATACGTCTTTTTTCTTCTGATGAATCTTCTTCGTGGCGGTTTCCGATTCTTTTTGAAGATGAACATTTTCTCGCACTCGATAAAATGACACATATGGCTGTCACTCACAGCCAGCAATATCCTGAGCGACCAAGTTTAAGTGAGCTTATTCGCTATTCTGTTGCTACTAATGCTCGATGGACCGAGAAAAGAAACATTCATTACTTAGGATTTGCTTATAGGTTGGATTTTGAAACAAGTGGGATTTCTTTATTCTGTAAAACGAACGAATCCAGAGAGCGTATAGGTGATTTGCTTGGAGCAAATAAGGAGCATCGTGAATTTCAATGCCTAG
>JAYZHR010000119.1:0-6704 GCA_036166355.1 Verrucomicrobiota bacterium
GGACGGTGAAGGCTTTACCGTCACCCCCCTCACCCTGATGGAGCGGCTGGACAAGGTGTAATTGATGTTGGTCTCCTGCACGCGTGGCGCCCAAGGAATGGTCAACGCATAACCAATCACAGTGTGACGATCCCGACCGGTCCAGTTCCAAGTAACGTCAGTGTTTTGCTCAAAAAAAGAAGGGCAATACATTATATTTCTTTCGAATCCCTGCCTTTTCATCATATTCATGACATTGATGCCCGCATCCCACGGCCAGTACCCTGTTCGTTGCCCCCATTTGTCTCGATTGTAGGGAAGCTTGTTGTCGTTTTCATTCCCATACATCTGCCAAGCCAAGCCCATCTGCTTAAGGTTGTTAAGGCAGCTGGTTCGCTTGGCGGATTCCTTGGCTCGGGCAAGTGCCGGTAACAGCAACGATGCGAGGATGGCGATGATCGCGATTACCACAAGCAATTCGATCAACGTAAAAGCCTGGGTCCGTTTGGAAAGGGGGCCAATAAATTTTTTCATAATTCAAAACTCAACGGATCAGGGATTAAACTACACCCCGACTAATAGAGCATCAACTGTTAATTCACATGCCAGAGCCCAGACAAGCGCAGGTTATTCAGCCTTCACTACGACCGACTTGGATACGTCGGTAATATTTTCTCGGGTGGTAGTTCCGCTTGGCCAAACGACCTCAATGGCACGAATGCGCTTGGCTGCTCCTAAAGTCTGACCCGCTGCAGATTGTGAATATCGACCGCTGCTTCCACCAATCAACCGCGCCGGCCCCTTGGTCCCATCGGCGAACACCGCACTCACAGTTGCCCCCTGAGCAAGCGGATTGGCCAATGACCCAGACAAGTTAAACCGCAAGCCCGCTTGGCCAATCTCATTAAAGAACAGTTTCGGCTTGGACTTGCTCTGGGCAACTATCAAGTCCGGTCGTCCGTCCCCATTCAGATCGCCAGCCACACTACCGCGTTGTTCTCCAAAAACCTTAATACCACTTTGATAACCAAAACTTGTAGAAAATTCTCCTCGTCCATTCCCCTTCAAAAGCAACCCCTCACCTGCGTCCATCCGATAATCTTCAACTCGAACTGCAAAATAGTTTTGGCTAAGAAACAAATCCTCGTTCCCATCTCCATCGAAGTCCGCAACTGAAGCACCCATCACAGGAGTAAGCTGAGCCTCAACAGGCAACTGACGAATTTCAAAATTCCCTCCACGATTCAGTAAAATAATAGATGCTAGATCAGACACCTTAAGCAACTTTGCATCTGTCAAATAACCTGAGAAAATCTGTTGAAAAGTTGCACTGCCATATCGACGATGGGTTGGAAACCGTTCTCGCAAAAATGGAAAAACCAGATCAAGAGTTACCATACGATGCCGAGGTAAAAGCCGCTTAGAGGCCAGATCGAATCGCGCCTCAATAGCATCATAAAAGCCATCATCCCCAACATCAGCATGCACAAGGTAAGGCACACGATCTTTACCATGTTTAAGATGACTATTAAGCCCCCAATTACCTGCCATAATATCAAATCTACCGTCATTATCGAAATCGCCTATAGCTAGTGCCTGCCAGATGCCCAACTTTTGATCAAGTCCCCAATCCTTTGTTGAATCAACAAACTCACCACCACTGTTATTGAAAATCTTAATAGCACCCCATTCGGTGCTTAGCACAAGTTCTGGAAAATGATCAGCATCAAGCTGGGTAAATACAGCAGCAGTAACCATTCCAATATTGGAAAATTTCGTGGACTGTTTTTTGTCAAGTTCAAGACCATTCAGCCCACAACGCAACAACCAAGATGAAGCCGGTCTGGGAAATTGACCGGGTATTGATCTGCCAGCAACAAACACATCAAGGTCGCCATCTCCATCTATATCTGCAACCGCTAAAGATCCAATGTCGGAATGGTTTTCCGATGGCAACTCAATTATTTCAGGCCGTGCAACACCGGGACGAAATAGGTATAACGAGGGATATACAGGCTCTGGAAAATCGTGATTAGAAACTGCAACAATCAAAGCACGATTCCCATTAGCATCCACCCATCCGGAAAGACCAAGCGCATCCCCTAGTAGCGGTTCTGCAAACACCTGTTCATTCAACTTAGCGAGGCGGCCATTGGAGCCAATTTTGTAAGCAACTATATTTCCCCCAGCACCATTACCAAAAAACAGCTCCTCTTGGCCATCTCCATCCCAATCAAACAAAACTATACCAGGCCCAGTCTCAGTTAAACGACGAGTAAGCATAGGCTGTCGTTGAAAATCATCAGATGGCATCTCGACGTGGAGATGAGATAATTGCCTACTCTCATCTTTGAATAACCTCACGGGCTTCGGCTCAACAGCCTGTTTTGACAGGGTGTTTTTTTCGTGAATCTCATAGGCATAATTTGGTTTGGCTTCATCAATTAAGGTTCGTTTTCCTCCCGGCCAGTCAACCTCAATACTTAGTTGATCAGCCTCTCCAGCTGCGAATGTTCTTAGCGGCTGATCACCTGCAAGATAACGACCACCAGCAATCATCTCCTGAGATTGGACATGAGACGCCCCCCTTACAGTAATCCTAGCTCCTATACCTCGAGTATTATCATCTGAACCACGAAGCACTACTGATAATCGCGGAGCCGTCGAGTTATTGCGATATACAAGTACGTTCGCGTTAAGGCAACTGACAACAACATCCTGATCTCCGTCATTGTCCAGATCACATAGTGAAATGCCATGACTAACGTTTTTGGAATCAAAGCCCCAATCCTTACCAATCTCATCAAATTGCAAATTACCAGCATTTCGATAAATCATATTCGGAACAGAAAGAGGGGGATAAAGGAAAATCTTTTTTCGTGATTGTGAAACTGGCAAAGTCCCAAGCTTAGACGTCCGCTCTATTGCATCAAGATCTTGGGTATCAAAGGCATGACCATTTGCAATAAGCAAATCCTCAAGTCCATCTAAATCAACATCCATGAAAGTTGAACCCCAAGTCCATTCAGTAGCTGCTACACCGCTGTAATTGGCAGTCTCCATGTATGTATTGTCTCCACGGTTAACATACAATGTGTTACGATGTATAATTGGCCTATCAATCAATTCATCGATGGGCTTCGCAAACGGATTAGTTACCCCAATCTGAGTCATCTCAAGCAGATGCACAGGGCTTAACATATCAGCGACAAAAAAATCATCGTTTCCATCACGATTAATGTCAGCAAAATCCACTGCCATCGCAAAATAACTGCGATGTCTAATCGCCTTTTCATCTATCAATTGAAACTTTCCGTTTCCTTTATTAATCCACAAACGATCCGGGGTCTGAAAGTCGTTACAGTTATAAATATCAGGCAACCCATCTTGATTTATGTCACGAATCATGACTGAAAGACCAAGATCCCAGAATTCTTTTTTAATCGCCTCTCCACTTTCGTCGAGCCAATTGCCATCGAGCCAGTCGACTTTGGTGAACTTGGCATTGCCATCATTTAGGTAAAGAAAATCTGGCTCACCAACTTCGACAAAATTACCTTTCACGATACGGATACGATTGGAATATTTACCCGTAACAACCTGTTTACCGTTGACGGTTCGAACTGTAAGAGAGCCGCCACTCCGCAAAACCGAAGTTTCGCCATAATTTGTTACATAAATATCTAGATCGCCATCACTATCTAGATCGCCTATTGCCACTGAAGTTGAACCTATCTTAAGAGCCTCCAGACCCGCCGCTTTGGTTTGATTACTAAAGCTCCCTTTCCCGTCATTAATAAATAACGCGTTAGGCCCCCCGCAAGAAGAGACAAACAAGTCTAAATCCCCATCACCATCTAAGTCTCCAAACGCTGCGCCAGTGCTCGACATGCCCGGCGCTTCAACTCCAGCCTCTCGGGTTATATTTTTAAATTTCCACCCACCAAGGTTCTTAAACAAACCATTCTCTCCATCAAGGCTGCAAACATAAATATCACACAAGCCATCGCCATCCACATCACCTGAAGCAACTCCGGCCCCATTGAGGAGATTGGCGTTAATCATACGAATGCGAGCAAGTGTATTCGTAAATTGAATACCGGTAGACTCTGCCGAAAGTAAACTGAACCCTGCCGATTGGCCAACCGGTGTATTTACCTTTGCTTCTCGAAATGTTCCCTGATCCTGCCAGACCAAAGGCTGAGCATTAGATATACTACTGGCCAAGACAAATAGACAAAAAATGGCTAATAGTCGATTTGCGCCTCGGGTTGCAAAAAGTGCGCACATGATCGGGTGAAGAGAGAAAAACAAATTCAAACCTTCATTTCAACCCTGTAACTAACATGAAACTCCTTCAAGATTCTATCGTAAGAGAAAATCGCTGAATAGTATTTCGGCCGGATTTTTTGAAAGGCCTCGGCATGGGTTGGGCAATGCCATTTTGATCAATGGTTCGACAGCGAACATCATAAGCGCCAACAGAAAGCCCTTTAAGCAAGGTAGCCCAATGAGCAAGTGTATAACGCATTGGCCAGTGCTTGGGACGCCCAGCGCTGTCAAAAAAGCGAACATTATCAGGAAGTTTACCTTCTGGAAGTTCACCACCCCAACGAGTTGGTGGTGGCAGAATTGCCACATCCTTCCAAGGAGCGCTCGCAAAATAAGGATCTCCCTCGGGCAATGCTTTATCTTTTGGATTCACCCAAATCTGCACCCTACTTAAACCCCCAACACCAACCTGTGCCCAGCCAGTAACAGGAATAGGCTCACCAACTTTTGCTTTTGCAGGTTTAAGATAAAATCTGCTCATAGTTTTCATCCAGCTATCTATATCATTATTAGCCTCGGCATATGTATCATTAGCCTTATAGTCATTTGTAAGCATTACTGTTTTAAGCCACTTGACTGACTTAAACCCGTAAGCATCCGGAACAAGCATTCGCACAGGGCCTCCTCTTTTACCGCTAAGCCATTCTCCATTTAACTTGTAACAAAGCATAACCGGATTATCCCCAGGAGGATCCTCTAGAACCCTTCCTATGGGTAGCGAACTTCGGAACATCTGCTTAGGATCATTGTTATGATAACCATAATAAAAAACTCTACGTATATTCTCTTTAGGTTTAGTTGCCCATATAACATGTCGAAGCGGAACACCCTCCCAGAGCCCCATACCAAGCGGAGCCCCAATATTGTTGCATGTCATAATCTTAAGAAAGCGAACTGCGTGCTTCTCAGCAAGCTGCATCAAATTACTAAAATTAAAAGGATTACCAGTATCACTCGAGATTGGATTGCCTATGTCGCTATTACTGTCGGGATCAGAAACGACATCTAATCTCCACGTCTTTCGCTCAAGTCCAATTTCTAACCTTTTAGCTAAAGGTAGTTTATATGGCAGAGGGTCTCCTCTCTCCACAGTCCCAAAGTCATCTTGATTTGTGATATAATCCATATCAGCAGTTGCTGCATCGAGTATGGATTTGTCCGAGTTAGCATGAGCAGAATGAATTTTGTACGCCAAAGCGCCAACTGCTCCTAACTGAAGAAAATAACGACGCGTCACTTCTATATGCTGATTCTTTAGTTCTTCTGAAAGAGGCACTGGATTTAAAAGCCAGTTTCCAAAAGAACCGAAAACAAGCAAGCAACGATTACTAAATCATATTATATCTACTTAAACAAAAAAGTTATGGCTCCTGTCACAGAAGATACCAATAGAAGCAATAGAACCGCAGTCGTTTTGGAATACCCGGCTTTCACTAAACGATGCGAAAAATGGTTATTGTCACCAATCCAAACTGGCTGACTTAGCCTAAAACGAATGAATATCACTGATAGCAAATCAGACAATGGAACAAAGAGAACTAATAAAGGAGTAATAATAAGCCATTTATGTGGAGTCGCATCCGAGTAAAAATCAGGAAGAACAGCCAAAACAGATAATAGAAAACCCACAACATGGCTACCGCCATCACCTAGAAACACTCCGCCCTTAGGAAAATTGAATGGAATAAAACCAAACAAGGCTCCGACGAAAAGAAACGCTAACGTAGCCACAAGATACTGCCCCTCCAAGCTAGCATGCCACGCGAAAAAACAACCACATATTAAACCTAGCCCCGGACAAAGACCGTTCATATTATCTTGAAAATTAACTGCATTAGTAACCGTTAAGATCCATAATACTGTGACAACATAACTAAAAAAAGGGCTACCAACAAACATCGTCACACGAATACCACTAGCAGCTATAGCCAAGGCTATAAGCATTTGACCTAAAAATTTCCTCTTGGGTAAAAGATCATGCCTGTCATCGAGTATACCAAGCCACAGCATGGCAATAGCACCAACAAGAATCGCTGCCAACTGCCAGCCACGTCTTGACAAACCATAAGAAAAAACATGGGCAAAAGATTCTGTTAAAGATCCCAACAAAGCCCAAAGGACAGCAAATAGTATTGGCACAATCAAAGCAGTAACAATCGCCAAGCCACCAGCCAACGGCACAGGCGAATTGTGAATTTTTCGTTTACCAGGAAAATCCATCAGTCCAATGCCCTTACACCAAGACCGCCAGAGTGGTAACGACCCCGCTGAAAGCAAGGCACCGCTTATAAAAGCCAAAATGTAAATAATGATTGGAAACATTAAACAGGACTTGGTTACGAAAAAGTAAAGCGCACGTCGAGCCTTGATAATCCTCTTAGTTATTCTCGACA
>JAYZHR010000120.1:0-3346 GCA_036166355.1 Verrucomicrobiota bacterium
TATTTTGATCCTGCTTCAGGTAAAATTCCAGATACAGTACATGTTGGCAGTAGGCCTCTTGGTAAGTCGCAGATGATCGAGCCTCGACTGGCTGGAGTGGGGCCATTTCCGCAGGACCTTCGTGCTGAGCATGGATTTGACAATCAAGGTGATCACCTTTCGTTGTCTCCTATTCAGATGGAGGACTTTTACAAGCTTAGTCAATCTATTGTGAATAGTGATACTTTTACGGCCAAGCATTGTGGTATCTGGGATGAATTTTTTGCAGAGCCACAAGAGGAGGGTAGGGAGCTTGATCAAGTTATTCATCAACGATTATCGAAGTTTCTTCGAAGCGCTTTTCGCAGACCTGTAACATCAGAATTGGTTGCAAGATATGTCAAGAATGTCCAACACCGAATTGCCAAGGGAGAATCTTTTACTCGTAGTATGAAAGATATAGCTTCAGTTGTTTTATGCTCTCCTCGATTTTTGTACCTTTACGATCGCCCTATTAAGGGGGTGGACGATAATTTTAACTTGGCTTCACGGCTTTCCTTTTTTCTTTGGGGCAGTATTCCTGATGAAGAACTATTGAGGCTAGCAGAATCCAAAACTCTAAGTCAGAAGGAGGTTCTGACTGCGCAAGTAAAGCGTATGCTGGGAGATAAACGATTGAAGCGATTTTGCGATAGTTTTCCCTCTCAGTGGCTTCAGTTAGAGCGAATTATTACTTCAACACCGGATCGAATCATGTTCCCAACTTTTTATGCGAATGCTTACAGGACCAGCATGCATATGATGCTTGAGCCATTATTATTATTTGAAACTATCCTTATCGAAAATCGACCAGTTTATGAGTTAATTGATTCCAATTTTAGTTATCGAAGTGGTCCTCTTTCCAATTGGTATAAGAATGGAAAAAGAACAGGAGGATTGTCTCCAACGCGCTTGGCCTATAAACGAGAGCTTCTTACAAGTCGGCGAGAGGGTGGAGTTATAACCAACGCGGCCGTGATGACCATGACTTCAAATCCGACCCGGTCACAACCGATTACACGTGGAGCCTGGATGCTGACAGTAATTTTCAATAATCCACCTGAACCTCCACCTGCTGACGTTCCACCTTTACCGGAAATTATAAAGGGAAAACGCAATGAAACATTGACGCTTCGTGAACGTTTGGTTGCACATCGAGACCGGCCGGATTGTGCAGGGTGTCACTTGAAAATTGATCCGCTTGGTTTTGCGTTGGAAAATTACGGGCCGGTTGGTGCATGGCGAGACTCATATGAAAATGGCCGAAAGATCGACTCTTCGGGTAAATTATTTCGTAAACATGATTTTTCTTCGATCGAAGAATTTAAAGATGCGATTCTGGCGGAAAAACCACGTTTTGTGAAAGCGTTCTCTGGGCATATGTTATCCTTTGCACTTGGTAGAAAGTTAACTGCAGCTGATTTGCCAGCATTGGAAATTATTGCTGATGAGGCTGAAAAAAAGGATTATCGCTTTCAACCACTCCTGAAAAGTATCATCCTTAGCGAGCCGTTTTTGAATGAACCGAAATGATATTTCCGTGATAAATCGACGAACATTTTTAAAAGGTGCAGCTGGTTCCACCCTTTCGTTACCTTGGCTAGAGTCAATAGCTAAAGGGGTTAATTCGGTTAAACCACCACTTCGTTTAGCGGTTTACTATGTTCCTATTGGTGTTGTAAGAAGATCTTTTTTTCCTGGGGAGTCACAAACTGAGGTGCCCAAGTTTCAGGGGTTTCTTGGTGGAAGGCGTGATCAACCGGATATCTACAAAAGTGGATATCAGCCTATTGAGTGGACTCCAACGCTTGAGCCACTTAAAAAAATTCAACAACATGTAACTTTGATTACTGGTTTGGATCGAGTTTATCAAAACGGTACGGATGTTCATGCTCAGTGTGGGAGTTGTTTTTTGAGTAGTGCTATTCCGTATGAGATTAAATCTTCCGCCTGGCCATTGAATCGTACACTTGATCATGTTGTTGCTGATTATGTTGGTGATGATACTCCCTTCAGGACACTGGAGTTTAGCTGTAATAGTCATAAGGATAATGTGGAGTCCATCCACTTCGACAATATTTCTTGGTATGGAACTGGACATGTTGCGCCTTCTATGAGGGATCCACAAAAGGTGTATCGTAGATTGTTTGGTACAAGGGATGTGGAAAATTTTCGTAACATTACTGATTTGGTCCTTGAGGATGCTCATTCGCTCCAGCGTGAATTAGGAACGGAGGATCGCCATAAATTTAATGAATACTTTGACTCTATTAGAACCATTGAGGAACAAATGGAAAATATGGCTCGGATGAAAAGTGGTTTATTAAAAGCATCAATTAAGGAGCCTGTGGCAGCTTATCTTCCACGTGGTGAATATATTCGTTTAATGGGGGACTTAATGATTGTTGCGTTACAAACCGGGCTAACAAGAGTGGCTACAATGATGATTGGTCCTGAGCGTTGGAATACTCCCTACATGTTTGAGGGAGTATTTGATAAGCCGCGCAGCCACCACCAAATGTCGCATAACCAAGCGAAGTTTGTAGATGACTTGGCAAAGGTGGATCGTTTTTATATGGAGCAATTTGCTTATTTAGTAGAGAAAATGTCAGGAATAAAAGAGGCTAATGGAGCAACTTTGCTTGATAACATAGTTTTCACTTATGGCTCTGGTTTGGGTGATGGGGCTTCACATCAATACAATAAGTTGCCGATTATTATGGCAGGTAGTGGCGGAGGGAAGCTGCGTGCCGGAGGGCAGCACTTAAACATGCCTACTGGAACGCCTTTGGCTAATCTTTGGTTGACTCAAGCCCAGGTGATGGGCTTGAAGGGTCGTCGTTTTGCCGATAGTACAGGTTCATTGGATCAGATACTGGTATAGGATTAAGGAAAATTAATTAAACCAACTTGTGAATGTTTCCACCGGTTCACGTTCTGTACGGTATTGGTAAGATGCATCTTGGTAGTTGGCATGACCGAGAGCCATGCCGCAGATTAGTTTTTTTGTATCATTTATATTTAAAATATTGCGGACAACATCCGGGTATTCGGCAAGTGCGGCTTGAGCGCAAGTTTCAAGCCCAAATCCGCGTGCCGCTAACATTACATTTTGAATAAACATTCCGCAGTCTACCCATGATCCAGTTTCTAATATTTCATCAATAAAAAAGTAAAGAACTACCGGCGCATCAAAACTATAATAGTTCTTCATCCATTGTTCCTTACGTTTCTTGATGTCATCCTTTTGTATATTTAAAGCGGTATATAGTGCTTTTCCGCATGCTTTTTTTCGAGAAAGATAAGGTTCTTCAATCTTGGCGGGATA
>JAYZHR010000121.1:0-14641 GCA_036166355.1 Verrucomicrobiota bacterium
CGTTTTGGGCGAGTTAATATCGAGTTGGTTAATGATCATCTTAATGAGTGCCGTGGTTTGCTTTGGGCATACGATAGCTTATACGTTAACGCAAACAATTCTAAGGGGTTTTATCGATTAAGAGATACGACAGGAGACGATTTTTTTGATCAGGTTACTCTACTAAAAAAGACAGGGGGGGCAGTTGGGCATGGCAGGAATTCACTCGCTCTAGGCCCTGATGGTTTCATTTATATTGCTCATGGCAATGACGTTCTTTTACCGGAAGATTTTTCGGCTAGTCCAAAGTCTACTTATAGGCATTATGAGCAAGATAGACTTTTGCCGTGTGAATGGAATCAGGTATTGTTTAATAAGGGGGTTAAGCCTCCAGCTGGGCATATTATTCGTACAGATCGTCATGGCAATCGCTGGGAAATGATAGCTGGTGGGTTTCGGAATCCTTATGGGTTGGCCTTTAATATTGATAATGAGTTATTTGTTTTTGATGCTGACATGGAGTGGGATGAAGGTACTCCTTGGTATCGGCCAACTCGAATAAATCACGTGGTTTCAGGTGGGGATTATGGATGGAGGCAGGGCACTGATAAATGGCCTGAATATTTTCCGGATAGCCTTCCTAGTAATCTTAATATTGGTTTAGGTTCACCTACAGCAATTGCCTTTGGCACGAGTAGTAATTTTCCCCAGATCTATCGAAATTCACTTTTTATTCTCGATTGGGCGTATGGGAAAATATTTACAGTTTCTTTAATGCCAAAAGGTGCCAGTTATAGCGGTGAATTTAATGAATTTGTTTCAGGAAGGCCTCTTAACGTAACTGGGGCGGATTTTGGTCCTGATGGTTCGCTTTATTTTGTGACTGGTGGCCGTCGAACTAAGTCTGGCCTTTATCGAGTTCGGTATACCGGCAATCATAAAGCTTTTCCTGTGTTGGAAGATTTAAATAAATCAAATCTTCTCGAATCTAAAAGGATGAGGGAGTTGCGGTTTCGATTGGAAAAATATCATAGTGAACAATCCGTTGAAGCTATTGGATTTGCTTGGAGATATCTGGATCATGATGATTTATGGATTCGCCATGCAGCTCGTGTGGCTCTTGAATATCAACCTGAATCTGGCTGGAGTTTTCCGGCTTTAACGGAATCGAATGTTAGAAAAGCTCTCATGGCCTTGATGGCTCTCTCTCGAGTGGGGGAACCGAAGATCAAGCCTCAAATTCTTGCTCGTCTTAACTATCTTGATTGGGAATCTCTTGAGCCGAAATGGCAGTTGGTCGCCTTGAGGGCATATCATTTGGCGTTTACTAGAATGGGTGTTGTTGGGGCTGATGATCGAAGGTTAATAATTAATAAAGTTGCCAAAGCTTCTGATTTAAGCCCAGCGCTTAGAATGGAGGTTTCTAGGTTGATGATACATTTAAATGCTGAGGGAATGATTCCTCAGTTGTTGAATTATGTTGTTAATGCTCAATCTCAGGAGGAGCGATTCTTTTATCTCTTCCATATGCGACATATTAGCGATGGTTGGTCAGAGGCACATAGGCGAGCGTACTTCTCTTGGTTGAAAAATATGAACAAAAAGCAAAGTGACATTCACTTTCAGGGTTTTATGAAGCATATAATTGCTGATGCTTTGGCGAAGGTGCCGCCAGTTGATAGAGGTGAATATGATGCGATGTTTGATAGGCAGATAGAGGTAAGTTTGGATAAAAAATTAGTTGATCGGGTTGAGAGAAAAAAATGGACGATGGAGAGTTTTTTAAATCTAGATAAATCCTTGCCTAAGGGTGATCTTGTCAATGGGTTGAGGGTGTTAAAGGAGGCGGCATGTTTAGCTTGTCACACATTTAATGGTGTTGGTCAGGCTATTGGGCCGGATTTAACAGCGATTGGATCGAGGTTTGATGCTGAGGCAATATTGGAATCCATAATAGAACCTTCGAGAGTTATTGCGGATAAGTATCGAAATATTTCAGTCACAACTCGTAAGGGAGAGTTAATAGAGGGGCGTCTTTTAGGTGAGCGTGATAAATCTTTATTGATATCAATAAATTCTTCAAATTTATCTCATGTTCGCGAGGTGAAACTGGATGCATTGGCTACTCGGAGTGATTCGAGTTTTTCCCCAATGCCGGTGGGGCTTCTTAATTCATTTACGAGAAAGGAAGTTATTGATTTGTTGGCTTTACTACGGTCAGGGCCTCAAAAATGAAAACTGGCTTTTTGATCGTTATCGATTCGTGGTACCTTTTTGCCCGTGAGATATAGAAAAATACGGAAAACAGATCTGGAGGTGTCTGAGGTTGGTTTTGGCCTCTGGACGGTATCGACTGGATGGTGGGGGAAGTTTACTGATCAAGATGCAATAGGCTTGATACGTAAAGGATTTGATCGTGGCATTAGCTTGTATGATGCTGCCGACACATACGGGAACGGTCGAAGTGAGGAATTGTTAGCAAAGGCTCTTGAAGATAAAAGAGATGAGATCGTAATTGCTACTAAAGTTGGATATGATTTTTACAATCATGATGGTGATCGAAAGGGGCAAAGGGAAATTGAGCAGGACTTTTCAAAGAAGTACATAAAATTTGCTACTGAGAAATGCCTTGAAAGGCTTAAGACCGATCGTATTGACATTATGCAGCTTCACAATGTTAGGGCTGAACAGGTTGATACGGATGAAGTATGGGAAGCTTTGGAAGAGCTTGAACAGGAAGGGAAGTTGGTTTGCTCCGGTATTGCTCTTGGGCCGGCAATAGGTTGGATGTATGAAGGAGTTGATTGTGTTCAAAGGCGAAACCCTAGAGTTATTCAGCATATATACAATATGCTAGAGCAATTCCCTGGGAATCAAATTAATGCTTCAACGTATGCTAAAGTTAAAAAAGAGAATAACACCATAGACGACTTGGCTGATTTTCGTCATGGCCGCATGTCTGAAGAGCCAGAACTTGATACTAGTTTTTTAATTCGTGTTACACACAGCTCTGGTATGCTTGAGGGACAGTATACTGAGGATACGGTTTTTCCTCCAGAAGATCACCGTTCGCATCGGCCACGATCTTGGCTTATTAATGGATTAAAGAAGATTAAAACCCTTGATTTTTTAACCTCTCCTGAATCAGGGCGAACCTTGGGTCAGGCAGCTTTACTGTGGCTATTAGCTGAGAAGACAGTGGCTTCTACTTTGCCTAATATTTATAATGAAGATCAGCTTATTGAGTTTACGGAGGATAAGCCTTATTTATCTGAAGATGAATTGGAGCGCGTTGATGAACTGTTTGCCGAGAACTTTGGTGTGCAGGAAGACCCGTCTGGGTTTAAGGGCACCATGGATCGAGAGAGAGCTGCATAAATTGATTTTTAATTTATATTTTTTATTTTTGAAACGAGCTGCCTTTTTGGCAGCTTTTTCTATATTGACGATTGGTTGCGGAACAGTCGCAAAAAAATCAGTTAAAGGAGTTGGTAAGATTGCTGGGAAAACAATTAAAATTGCTGGGAAGTCGACAGGTGAGCTGGCTGCTGCATCTGTGAAGGCGGGAGGGGGCGCTGTTCTTTCTGTTGGGAAATTGACTGGTAAATCGTTAATTGAATTAGCGAAAAGTGGAAGGGTTACCTTTGTTGATTTGGCAACTGGGCTGGTATCTTCTGTTCCTTTCGTGGATGGAATGAATCTTCGGCTAGCCTTGAAGGCTGCTGAGTTAGATTCGCGCCATAAGTTTTTTGAGATTATTAGACCAAATGGTGTTATTAAAGCGGGCTGGTCACAGTTGGTTAAAGAGGGCGGGGTCAAGTTGAAGTCAGCGGATGTAATTCGGATTGTTTCTACTATTAAGAAGTAATCATGAAAAGTTTGGTTGATACCATTAATCATGAAACAGAGAGGGTTTTTATGATTGGAGTTCAGTTAAAGGACGACAAGGCGTGGAGTGTTGAGGAGTCTTTGGACGAGTTGTCAGAATTGGTGGTTACAGCTGGGGCGGAAGTGGTAGGTCGAGGTTCTCAGCGACTGGAAAAATACAATGCGGCAACTTTTATAGGGCCAGGAAAAGCCAAGGAGTTCTCTGATTTATGTAAGGAATCAAAAGTTGATACGATTGTTTTTGATGAAGAACTCAGTCCAGCTCAAGGACGTAATCTGGAGAAAGTTTTTGAATGCAAGATACTGGATCGCACAGCCTTAATATTAGATATTTTTTCGCAGCGAGCACAAACGCGTGAAGGTAAATTACAGGTTGAGTTGGCTCAGCTGAATCACTTGCTCCCAAGGTTGACCCGGTTTTGGACTCACTTGTCCAGGCAAAAGGGAGGAATTGGCATGCGTGGTGGGGAGGGGGAAAGTCAATTGGAGGTCGATCGGCGAAAAGTTCGAGAGCGAATAGGAAAAATTCAGCGAGACCTTGATTCTGTAATAAGAAATCGTGATGTACAGCGTTCTGGTCGGAAGCGTAATCAATGGCCGCTAGGTTCGTTAGTTGGATATACTAATGCAGGTAAATCTACATTATTCAATGCCATAACCGGGGCAGCGACTCTTTCAGAGGATAAATTATTTGCAACGCTTGATCCTACAACTCGCCGACTAAAGCTTCCGACAAATCAGAATGTTCTTCTCTCTGATACGGTTGGTTTTATTAGGAAATTGCCGCATGATCTAGTTGATGCCTTTAAGGCTACACTTGAAGAAGTAATTGAAGCTGATTTGTTATTGCATGTCGTGGATGTTAGTTCGCCATATGCAGAGGAACAGATTGATGCGGTTAATCAGGTTCTTGATGAACTTGGTGTTCTAGAGAAGCGGACTTTAATGGTTTTTAATAAAATTGATCGCATAAGCTCATCTGGATTATCAAAGCGATTTACGGATAAGTATTCAAACTCCATAGCATTGTCAGCTAAAACTGGTGAAGGATTTAATGAGTTTATGGCAGAGCTTGGTAAACAGCTTCGCCCGGTGCGACAAATGGTAGAGCTGTTAATTCCTCATTCAAAATCTAATGTCATAGCTCGGCTTCATCAGATTGGTCAGGTTTTAGAGCGTAATTACGACGGGAAAGAGGCTTTTTTTAAGGCTCTTATTCCACCTAATCATATGGATTATTTTTCATCCTATATTCTTAATAAAAATAATTGTTAAGCCATTGTGTTTTACGGTTGCCTTGACCGAATGTTGTGGTCTCGTTATTTTTTTTGAGATGATTTCGGGTATCGCTAAAAATGAGAGTCCTACAGAAGTGAGGTTTCGTGTAGGTGATGAGCGTTTACTCAAGGTTAGTGAAAGCGCGAGTTTAAAGGTGAAGTCCTTGTTGCAGCGTCAAGGTCGTTCTAGCGGGGTTCTTCGTGTGGCGGTAGTTGGGGGTGGATGTTCTGGATTGCAATATAAACTTGATTTACAGGATGCTCCGGCCAATAGGGACATACTTGTTGAAAGCGGGGGAATCCGCGTGGTTGTTGATCCTAAGACAGCGCTTTATGTAACTGGCAGCCAGTTGGAATATGCTGATAAATTAGAAGATGGAGGGTTTAAGGTTAATAATCCAAATGCGGCAAGTACTTGTTCTTGTGGCGAGAGTTTTAGTGCGTAGGTAAGGTTTGGTTTCTAATGCTTGATCATTTCTCTCAATTAGGCGTGCAACGTCGTCCTTGGTTGGATTCTGAGAAACTCAAAAAGCGTTTTCACAAATTATCAATGAAGATCCATCCGGATCAATTTCCGAATGAGTCCAAAGAAGTTAAAGATGATAGACAGCGTTGTTTTTCCGATCTTAATGCAGCGTTTCAATGTTTAAGTAATTCCAAACTTCGGGTAAGGCATTTATTAGAGCTGGAAAGTGGGCAGGTATCTAGGAATGTGCAATCAGTTCCTCCTGAGATGACTAATTGGTTTACGGAGATTAACTCAATATGCAGTAAAGTTGATGCATTTTTAGATAAAAGAGCAAATCAAAATTCGCCTATGTTACAGGTAGTATTGCTAGAAGAGGGAATGTTATTGAATGACGAAATCGTTAAAATAGATAAAAATCTTCAGGATGAGCTGTCTAAGGTTAATGAATCTTTAAAATCATTAAATTTGAAATGGGATAAAATTGGTGAGGACGATGTTGATAGAGAGAAGAAATTACCATTGGCCGAATTGGACAGACTTAGTCAACAGCTTAGTTTCTGGGTTAAATGGAGTGCACAGCTTGGGGAACGGTCTAGTCGTTTAATGTTTTGATTGATTTTTCGTTTCACTTGCCTTGACCGTTTAGCTGTCCTTGGCCAAGCTGTTGTTTTGGTAAATTAAGTTAAATGAAGCCTAAAGTATTTTTTTATGTATTATTAGTCTTTGTGGTTGCTGTAAACAATTCGGCCGCTGCAGAGAAAAGTTCAGATAAGAAAGAGAAAAGGTTTTTTTCCCTTTTTAATGGTGTTTCGACAGATCAATGGATGAATGCAAGATCAGGAAAATTTCCTGAAAAGGGATGGATCATTGAGGATGGTTGTTTGAAGCATGTGGCAAAAGGGGGGGGAGGGGATATTATTACTCGAAAAAAATATGAGGAATTTGATTTTCGTTTTGAATGGAAAGTAGCAAAAGGGGCCAATAGTGGTGTTAAATATTTTATTATTCGTGAACGAGGCTCTCTGGGCCATGAATATCAGGTTCTTGATGATAAAAATCATCCGGATGGGGCGAAAGGTGCAAATCGGCAGACTGCGGCGTTTTATGACGTGCTTGACCCTGTCAAGGATAAGCCGCTTAAGCCGGTGGGTGAGTTTAATTCATCCCGAATTCTCGTTAAAGGGGACACAGTAAAGCACTTTTTAAATGGTAAAGTCGTGCTTAGGTATAAGCTTGGAAGCGAAGAGTTGAAGACTGCTATTGCTAAAAGTAAATTTAAGAATCTGAAAATATTTGGGCAGCGTCTAGCTGGACATATCCTACTGCAGGATCACGGGGATGCAGTTTGGTATCGAAATATACGCATCCGTGATCTTGGCAAGAAATAAATTTCGTAAATCAATCTGTGTTTAATTATTTAGGATCTGTTTTGTGGTTGATTGATTCTCAATAATCCACCTTATTTTGGTTGATCCCACAGTCGAAACGGATCGTTTAGTCTCTTCATTTCTTTAAGCAGCAGCATCTCCAATTCCTTGCGCTTTGTGGCGAACTTTGGGTTATCTGCAAGATTTAACTGCAGATCTGTGAGAGGTCTTAATTCTCGATGTTCTTGAAGAAACTCATGTGGGTTTTTCTCTAAATTAAACATCTGTGTCTTACGTACTGTACCACCCATTACATCGTACTTGATAAGCTTCCAGTCGCCGTACCGTATGCTACGCATGCCAGGCTTTGTGCCTCCACTGTAAACTCCGTACAACGTCTTGCGTATTGTCTGCGCGCGCCCCATGAGAACTGGTTTAAGGCTGATTCCCTCATTGGTATCCGGCGGCTTAATGCCCGCGAGGCTGCAGAGAGTGGCTAGTGTGTCGAGCAGGTATGCATTTCCTTGCGCGCGGCTGCCGGGCTTGATGCCGGGTCCTTTTACCACGAATGGCACACGCCAAGTGTGTTCGTATAAGTTTTGTTTGCCTTGTAGTCCATGTCGACCGATGGCCATGCCATGGTCGGCGGTGTAAATGATGTAGGTGTTGTCTAGTTCGTCCATTTCCTTGAGTTTGGTAAGTACTCGACCTATTTGTTGGTCTATATATTCGCTGCAGGCAAACTGACGACCTATCTCGTTGCGGATAGTGCGTTTATCTCGCCTCTCCCAAACACCTGATACCTTTACCTCGTCACGTAACCCTGGATGACCGTCGTGAAACGGATGTTTGGGTAAATAATTAATCGGTAGTTTCGGCTGCTTGGTATTTGCTGGGGGAGTATTGTTCTTATCGCGATGATTTACTGAACCATATTTTCTCAATAGATTAGGGGTGCCATCACGAACATCGTGCGGATGAGAAAACCCGAAATAGATTAAGAAGGGGTTCGTGTCTTTGTTTTTTTTTCGTTTTTTCAGGTAATCCAGTACGCGTTCGGCATGCCATGCACTACCGGTCTCGGCCGTTCCTCCACGCTTTGTGGCATCGTGCACCACTGTGAACTGCTTATTAGCCGCATCATAGCTGTTGCCTCGTTTGCAGGTGCGCATAGTGTTGTAACCGGCTTGGTTAAACACGGCTGCTAGAGTATTCTTAGCTAAGTCTGGTGGAACCAGTTTTGAGTCTAGAGCATTCGGGTTGGCTGGTGGTTTTCGAAATGGGCGATCCGGAATATGCCACACGGTTCGGCCGCTCATTATCATGTGGCGTGATGCTGTGCATACACCTCCTACCCAAGAGCCCATATGGTATGCGCCGTCAATCACCATTCCATCCGCCGCAAGTTTCTCGATTACGGGCGCATTCAGTTGGCTTTGTGGGTTATAAAATTTGAAGTCAAATGGCGACTGATCATCAACGATGATATAGAGGATGTTGGGCCGTTTTTCTTCTGACTGCACTGATTCGGTCAGCAGGGAAATTAAAATAGCGAGTAGTATCCGTTTCACGGTTGCTTTATTTTCCGTGAAGTTTGATGTTATCAAAATCGTTCATATCGTCGAACGATCCAATGCCGATGCGTCCCTTGCCGTAGGTCTTATCAACAACGCTCATATGAGGCTTGGTCATGTCGTCGAAGTATACCTCTATAGTGCCTTTTTTTGTATCTCGGATGACTTTGACTTTGTGCCATGTTTCATTTTTCCAAGGAGTCTTGTTCTTGTTGTTTGTTATGGCTTTGCGGGGCGCGTTCTTAACTATCATGATCTGACCACTGTGGGGGTCGGGGTTAGCACCAAAGTGGCAGTAATAAAAATGCTCAGCATCTTGCCAATTGAAAAATACGCAGCAATCACGATGGCCACCGGTATCTTTGGTGCTTTTAACGTCGAAAGTAAGTTCGAAGTCAGCTACCTGGATGTCCTTAATTAATGCAATATGGTAAGGACTGCGAACCTTCGGCTTGTAGTCGCTACTGCGACGGTTAATACCAAATACATTGTTGTTATTCACCTTGCGGTGAGTCCAGCTTTTGTTGTCGGTAACTTCCCAGCGGTTGTGTCCTTTTTCAAAATCCTCTTCGAAAATTAGAGGAAGTTTATCATTCTTCTTTGCATCTTCCGTTTGACCCGCTGGAAGAAGTGAAAAGAGTGTTGTTGCCAAAAATAAGGTGCCGACTCGCATGTGCCTAATCGTAGCTTATCGTGATAGTGTCGCCACTCAAAAAACGAGTTATCGTCGAAGATTTGACACAGGATCTGCCGCTTGGTTGAAAACAATCCGGGCACGAAGTTTGGAGAGAGTGGGTACCATGATGGGTTGATTTGCTAGGTTGGTCCATTCGTTTGGGTCATAATCGTGGTTATATAGTTCCTCTGATCCGTCAGCATACCGAATATATCTCCACCGTTTAGTCCGAATTGTGTGATTATCTTTTCCATAGGTGCTAATTGCTGGCCAGGGCCAAAATGCATTCGGATCTCGTAGCAGCGGCACGGCGCTTGGTCCATCACAAAGAGAGTCACTTTTTAGGCCGGAAAGTTCAAGTAGGGTCGGGTAAAGCACAGTCAAGTCAACCGGTTGCTCACAGCGAGAACCAGGGGAAGTTATGCCTGGAGCTGATATAATGAAGGGTATGTGATTGGTTTTCTCCCAGAGCGCAAACTTCTCGATGTGATCCTTTTCTCCTAGGTGAAACCCATGATCGGACCAGAGAACTATAATGGTGTTATCTGCAATGGGGCTGTTGTCGAGTGCATCTAGTAGGCGTCCAACCTGCTCATCTGCGAAGCGGCAACAGGCAGCGTAGGCATTGATAAAGTCCTGATATGATCCGGGTATTTTTTTGTCGAGTTTGATCATGCCTTCCCAGAACCATTTGGTGCGCTTCATTAGGTTGTTTGCTCCAGAGGGGAGGTCGCTCCAATCGTTTTCAAGTCGATTTGGTTTTAGGATATTTGGCTGGTTCTCATGATATTTAGGTGGTGCGAAAAACGGTGAGTGTGGTTTAAAAATCCCGCATGCGAGGAACAGTGGTTTGTCCTTTGGTGGATTTTTTAGGTTGCGGATACAGTACTCGGTTGTACGAAAATCTATCGTTTCCTTTTCATTTATTGGCCAAACACCCCAGTCTGTATTACGTGATCCGTATTTTGGCGCCTTGTTGAGTTTTTTGTCAGGCATATTTTGCGGAGACATGTGTAGGAAGTCGTCGAATGAGGCTTTGTCGTGAAAGGCTCCTTCCAGTTTGTGATGGAAAATTTTTCCTGCGCCGCGGACAGAGTAACCGGCAGCCTGGAATTGCTGCATGATAGTCTTGCGCCTAGGCAGTGCCTTTCTCCAGTCGCTAGCGTTTTGGTAGACTCCACTCGTGCTGGGTCGAAGTCCGGTAAGAGTGGCTACGCGAGATGGGTTGCATGCGGCGGAGATGCAGTAAGCTCTTGTGAATAAGGTGCCACGCTTGGCTAGCCGCTCAAGATTTGGAGTCTTAATAAGTGATTTGGGGTTTAGCAGGGAAATGCTATTGTTCATGTCATCTATGACAATGAACAGGACGTTCGGTTTGGCTGCCTCAGTAGTTATTAATCCGAGCAATAAGGAGAACAGGATGATGAAGCGGGGAATCATGGCTGTTTATTTTTCTGTTGGGAATCAAGAAAGCGTTTTAGTCGTGGAGCGTATTCTGGTCGCTTGATCCATTCGGGAAAGTATGGGTGATACGCTTTGCTCTCCCACCAGAAAATCCTTGGTGGCTGTGAATTAACTTTTTTCTCTGGATAATCTTGTCCGTTCACACTAGCAGTGATGGATATGTTAATTGTATTGAGTTTTCTTTGAAGTCGCTGGGCTATCTTTGGTGCCTTGTGCATTAGATTGTTTTGTTCAGATGAATCTTCCTTCAGGTTGTATAATTCATATTGTGTCTTTTCGTTCTTGGGAATAGAGATTATTTTGTAATTGTTATCTATAACTGCAAGACGGCCGCGGCTTCTAAACGGAAGGGGCTTATTGCGTGGGCCAATTTCTTTAGAAAATATTTTAACTAAACTTTGTCCATCTTGCGGTTTGAGCATAGTTGTGTTTTTTAATCCAGCCACATTAGCGAGTGTCGGGAAAATATCTACCGCTCCTGCTGGATAGTGAGTAACGCGTGGGTTTTGAATTCCTGCCGGCCATTCGATGATTGCTGGAATGCGTAGACCACCTTCATACATTGAACCTTTGAAGCCGCGCAGGCCGCCGGTTGTTGAGGGGGTAAGCCGGGGAAGCCCACCGTTGTCGCTGGTAAACCAAACGAGCGTGTTTTGGGCGATACCCATTTTTTTGATTCCATCCCTTAGGGTGCCGATACTGCGATCCATAGCGACCAGCTCCCCATAATGTTCCTGCGCCTTTGTGCTAAGTTGTGTAAATGTTTTTTTATCCTCGTCATTGGCTACCCAAGGATCGTGTGGGGTACCATACCAGATCACGGTGAAAAATGGTTTCTTTTCAGCAGTCTTGGCTTTAATAAATTTAAGAGCTTCATCAACAATGATTTCCGAGGAGTCCCCAATATGTTCTTCAATTGTTCCGCTGCGGCTTATGATTGGGTTTCGATCGAAGAAGTTAGTAACAGAAAACCACTCATCAAAACCAAATGCCCCAGGGTGATGTGTGTCTTCCTTAAGAATCGGGGCTCCAGGGCCACGCAGTCCGTTAAGATGCCATTTGCCAAAATGTCCGGTAGCATAGCCAGCGTTTTTCATCGCTTGGCTAAGGGTTTTTTCTTGTAACCTGAGGGCGTAGCCGTGGTCGAACACGCCGGTACGGTCGTGTGTGCGACCGGTTAAAACTGTTGCGCGTGTGGGGGAGCATACTGGGCCTCCAGCGTAAAACCTCTCGAAGCGTAATCCGTTTGCCGCCATTGCATCCAGATTGGGTGTTTTTAGTACAGGATGATTACGATAGCCAGTCTGCCCCCATCCCTGATCGTCGGCCATGACTAAAATAACATTCGGTTTTGCCGCTATTAAGTCTAAAGGCAAAGAAGTCAACAGGGTTGCTATTAAGAAAAATTTAATCATTGAAGACGGTCTGATGTGAAGTGTTTGGGCGTGATATATCTTGTCTTTAAGCATCTATTAATTTGTTGGTTTTTGCCATGGTGTTTTACCTGCTCTTTGGTAGTGGAGTCGTAAGGCAGTAGTTAACTCTATGAATTTTTCCCGATTAGTATTAGCGAGATTATTTGATTCAAGTGGATCATCTTTTAAATTGTACAATTCATAAGCTTCGAATGGTGAATTGTGTACAAGTTTCCAATTGCCTCGGCGAAATGCATGGTAATCCTGTCCGTTATATTTTAGGCCACCTTCGCGTCTGACAAATACAAGGTCTCTTTCAATTATTTGGGGTTTACTTAACATTGTCGGAAGGATGCTTTTTCCTTCTATGTATTTAGGGGTTTTTACTCCTGCTGCTTCACAGACAGTTGGGTATAAATCCATTGTGATTCCAATAAGTTTACTTTTTGTTCCAGCTTTAATCTTATCCGGCCATACAGCACAGGTAGGAACTTTTAATCCTCCTTCATACATATCCTGCTTGCCGCCTCGGTGATTGCCGTTGGTGCCGCCTACGTTAACTTGACCGCCATTATCACTCGTGAAAATAGTCAATGTATTTTTAAACTGTCCGTTTTTTTTGAGAGTATTGATTACTTGTCCGATTCCGTGATCCATGTGTTCTATAAGTGCAACCAGCTTAGCACGCTTATTGCTGATGCCAGATTCTCGCTCCTTTACTTTTTCCAGCCAATCTTGGGGTGGTTGGATAGGTGTGTGTGGGGCGTTATAGGATAGGAACATAAAAAAAGGTTCGTTTTTTTCTTTGCGGCTATTTACGTAATCGATGCCCCATTTAGTTATAAGGTCAGTTGCGTGGCCAGGTGGATCAATTTCCTTACGATTTTCACGGAAGTAATTTATGCCGTGGCGGCGATGTTTGTAGTAATCATCGATCATATCACAGAGGAACCCTTTGAAATAATCGAAACCTCGACCGTTCGGTGTATTAGGTTCTTCTAGTCCAAGATGCCATTTTCCAATAATTGATGTGTGGTATCCTCCCTTTTTAAGGACACTAGGTAATAGGGTTAGATTTGGTGATAGCCATCCCCAGTTGTTTTGGGGATGGGTTCGAATTACACCTGGGACACCCGCGATATCTGGGTATGTTCCACTTAAAAGTGCAGCACGGGTAGGTGAGCAGACTGGGCAATTTGCGTAAAATGAATCAAATCGTATTCCTTCAGACATTAGTGAATCTAGATACGGAGATTGTAAATCTTTAGCTCCATAAGATGATAAATCTCCGTAGCCTAGGTCATCGACCATTATTATTAGAATGTTTGGTTTGCTTTCTGCTTTTGGTGAAATTGGTTTAACTAATACGGTGGTTGATAAAACAACCAGCGCAGATTGAAAAAAAGTATTCAGGTTCACGCGCTCACATTAGCAATGTAACTTGTCATGGAGCAAGCTTTGGGGTGGGGACAGGGAATGCCAGGGTTACCACGGCAAATACGAAGCAAACTACCGTTGCTGCCTTCCGGCCCTGGCGGGGTTCGTAAGTCCGCACTCCGCGGGCCCTGACATCCACAAACTATCGTTTGGAGGATCGTGACTCAAGGTAATTGCCAAAAGTTGTTAGTATTTTGGTATATTAGAGTCAATTTCTTCAGACCAAGCGGTAATACCTCCTTTTACGCTCTTTAAGTATTTATAGCCTTGTTCACGAAGAAAGCTAAGAGCTTTTAGTGAGCGGACGCCCGCTTTACAATGAAGGTATATTGTTTGATTAGGATCAAGTTCAGTAAAACGATGTTCGATTTGGCTGAGAGGGATAAGTGTTGTGCCTTGAACTTTCGCTATCTCGAATTCATCTTTTTCACGAACGTCTACCACGGCAATCCCAAGATCTGGATTCTCGAGAGCACGTTTCATTTCCTGAACATCGATTTCATCTGGGTGCTCCTCTGGGTCATTAGGCTGGTCGGGTATTCCGCAAAATTCATTGTAATCAATAAGTTCCTTTATTGTAGGGTTGTTACCGCATAAAGGACACTTTGGATCTCTGCGTAGTTTAACTTCTCGAAATTTCATCTCTAAGGCATTGAATATGAGCAGTCTGCCGACTAATGAAGACCCTTCACCGAGTGCGAGTTTAATAATTTCAGTTGCTTGGATACAGCCGACTATTCCTGGTAAAACGCCTAATACTCCTCCCTCCGCACAGCTTGGAACCATCCCGGGTGGTGGTGGTTCAGGATAAAGGCAGCGATAACAGGGGCCATCCATGCTTGGCGCAAAAACGCTGGCTTGGCCATCGAATCTAAATATAGAGCCATAAACATTTGGTTTGCCCTGAAGCACACAGGCATCATTGGTAAGATAACGTGTTGGGAAATTGTCGGTTCCATCTACAACTATATCATAATCAGCTACCAGATTCATTGCGTTCTCACTGGTTAATGGTGCTTCGTGTTTTTCAACAATTACATTTGGGTTGATGTTATTGATGGTTTCGGTTGCGGATTCAACTTTAGGCCTGCCTAC
>JAYZHR010000122.1:0-10140 GCA_036166355.1 Verrucomicrobiota bacterium
CCTACTGCAGTTATCAATGCTAGTATTGCTGGCGTAATTCAAGAAGCTGGAAAATATATGGATAACATCGAGGAAATTTATGGAGGTTTAAATGGCATTTATGGAATCCTTCATGAAAATTTAATTGATTTAAACGAGGAGAAAGCAAGATCCATCGAAGAATTAAAACATACACCTGGTGCCGCACTCGGTACTTGTCGTTACAAAATCCAATTTCAAAATAATCCTGATCAGGCAGCCAAGGATATGGATAGATTGTTTGAAGTCTTTGAAGCACACAATATTCGATACTTTTTCTACGCTGGCGGTAACGATTCACAGGATACGAATAACAAAGTACATCTAGAGGCACAAAAGCGTAATTATGATCTACGTTGTATTGGAGTCCCCAAAACAATTGATAACGATCTTCCACACACCGATCACACACCCGGATTTGGTAGTGTAATCAAATACAATGCAACGACAGTTATGGAAATTGCACAAGACGTTTCTGCCATGGCTACGGACGATGGATCCTGCTGTATCATAGAAGTAATGGGAAGGGCAGCTGGCTGGATTGCAGCAGGCACTGTTCTTGCAAAAGGTAATGATGAAAATAATGCACCACATATTATTTTGATTCCTGAAATTCCACTCGATGAGTCTGCTTTTCTCGACAAAGTGAAAGATACATCCGAACGCTTGGGGTATTGCATTGTAGTTACAGGAGAAGGTGTGAAAAATATTGATGGTCAAGAAATTGGAGCTGACAAAACCAAGCTAGACTCTTTTGGTCATCCAATTTTATCTGGAGCAGCTGACGCATTAGCAGAAATCGTGCAAGGCAAACTAAATCTTAAAACTCGCACAGTAAAACTAGGTTACGCACAGAGATGCGCTGCCCATTACGCAAGCCAACTTGATGTTGATGAGGCTGTCGCTTGTGGTAGAGCAGCGGTTAAATCCGCAATAGAAGGAAAAAGCGGATTCATGGTTACCATTGAACGTAACTCAAAGAAACCCTATGAATTTACCACAGGGCTTCATACTCTTGGAGACATAGCTTTAGTTGAACGAACTATTCCGGACGACTGGATCGACGAAGACGGGTGGCTACCAAATCAAAAATTTATCGATTATGCTGCACCTCTTATTGAAGGAGAGCCAAACGTACCTACAGAAGGAGGCCTCCCGAAATTCGCAAGACTGAACAATGTTAGAATTGATAAGAAACTACCTCCCCGACCTTAACAAGTAGTGGGGTTAGTGTGAGTTGCCACAAGTATACTCCCCTTCCTCCCAACCGTCTCTGCTATGATAAGCCCACCAATCATGCTCCTTGGGTGAACCTTTCATGCGTGCAGCATGACCGTCGACATACGTAAGAACAATGCCACGTTTATGAGGCATTTGTTTGTAATCCCAATAAGGCATTTCCCACGTAAGCACCGACAGTGTTGGATTAGTACAATCTCCAGCCTTACGGCCACTAACTGGCCGTCTCACTTCATAACTACTTCTATTCTTATTTAGATAAATGTGGTTCCAAACATAAGTAACATAGTCATTACTTCTAAATCGGTTCGACATATTTTTATCACTTGTCTTGATTGAAATTGGACAAGCAAATACAGAATGAGGAGTTTTGGTTTCATTCCGACTTTTTGGATCAGGAGCACCAGTATTTTTACCAATGTATGGCTCAAGTAATTGAGGCATCCAAACAAGATCTCCTCGTAAGGCATGATCCCCTCCCCATGCTTTACCCCAATTTCGGGACAGTGGTATACGATCATCATAATCTGGTATATACATTGTCACAGCTAAACCCATTTGCTTGCAATTATTTAGACAACTCGATTCGCCAGCCTTCGATTTAGCCTTAGCCAAAGCAGGCAAAAGCATACCAGCCAAAATAGCAATAATAGCGATCACTACCAATAGCTCGATCAAAGTAAAACCTTTAGTTAAGGGCTCTGACAGGTAGGAACTGACACGCTTTCTTGGAATATACATGTGTTTTCAGTAAAAATAGTAGTGGGATTCACCTTGGTCAAGATGGGATCGATCGCTATTGTACTGCCCATGGCCGAAGTCCCCGAAACAGGTCAGGTATCATCTAACAGTAAATATCTATTGCTACTTGTAATAGTTATACTTGCTCCAGTGGCATTCACATGGTTATCCACAAATTCGAAAACCAGTGATGCCGATTTCTATCGTCTACTCAATGTAGGTAAAACTTACTATGACTCTGGAAAAGCCCAAAAATCAATAGATGCATTCTCAGAAGCACTACTTCATAAACCAACCGAAACCGATCTGCTGCTTAATCTGGCTAATGCATATCGCTTGGCCAACGAACCAAACAATGTCATCAAATTTGCAAATGAAGCACTAGCTATTGATAACAATCTTGGAGCTGGCCACTTTCTGATAGGCTGTGCATATCTACGACTCAACCAAACCACCAACGCCATACAATCTATGCAACAAGCATACGATATTGATAACACAATAGGTGCCGTTGGATATCTTCTTGGCAAAGCCAAGCTCACAACTGGAAACTATGAAGATGCAATACTTTATCTAGAAGAAGTTGCAACCTATGAAGAAGACCATCTTGGCGCTGCATACACTTGGAGCCAGGCGCTTATGCAAGCGGGTAAACCTGATGAAGCTAAAGCTGCACTGGCACTACATCAACAACGTATAGCCAACAAACAAATGCCTGATAATCTGAATGCTTGGGAGCAATGCATCTATACCGAAGTCAAAATACCTTTCAAACTTGATCAACCATTAGTCAATGGAATCAGTGTCAAATTCATCGATGATACGACAAAGGTTTTTGCTGGTAACGAAAGTTATTTGACCGGGCCATTCGGTGTGATTGATTTTAACCATAACGGAAACAACGGGCTTTTTGTTCGTACTAGTACTAATACCTTTCGAACACTAATTAATACAAACGGAGTTTTTGCACCATTTGGAATGGAGTTTCAGGCTCTAACAAACGCCAATTATTCTCGCTGCCTAGTAGGAGATCTAAACAACGATCGTTTTGACGATGTGCTTATGATTAGCGACAAAGGTTCTCATGCTTATCGATTTGCCACCAATGGCCTTGCCAGAGACATGTCAAGATTCTCAAGATTATCATCTCTAAAGGCAGTTGATGCAGTTATTGCTGATATCGACTTTACTGGCAAACTCGACTTATTAGCCATCCAACCTGAAAATAAAGGATTAAAGGTTTTTCGAAATCTAGGCAGCCTTTATTTCAAAGATGTCAGCAAAACTTCCGGAATCCCAACACAAATTACCGGGGCACTAAAGTTAGTAATGGATGACTGGAATAACGATGACATGCTTGACATTATTATTCCTCGTAAAAACGGTGCCCCACTCTATCTAGAAAAACTGCGTGGAAACAAACACTCTCAAACTAATTCACTTCCAACTGATACTGCCGTTCAAGCTATAGCCACAGGCGATCTGAATAACGACCTTAGAATTGATCTAGTATGTCTAGTCGATAAGGAAATTCAAATCCACTTTAACGGGCTAGAAAATATGCGTTCTCTACAATTGACCAATCCAGACATAACTGATCTAAAACTAGTCGACTATGACAACGATGGATGGCTCGATATATTTGCTATTGGAAAAGGACTAGAATCATTTCGAAACAAAGGGCTAGTTGGCTTTGAGAATACTTCAGCTAAACTTGGATTAAATATTATTGATGAATCTGTAAGCCAACTATCTGCCGCTGATATTGACCGAGATGGCGATTCAGACATTATCTTGTCTACACATTCCGGTCTAAAATATTTACGAAATGACGGTGGAAACAAAAATCTACAGCTTAAGATTCGTTTATACGGAAACCGTTCAAATGCAAGCGGACTAGGCATTCAAATCGAAGGAGTGACTGGAGGGCTTAGATTTAAGCGCACAGCTCATACTTTGCCAGTAGAAATCGGGGTTGGCTCCAATTCTATGCTAAACTCATTAACCGCACGCTGGTTTGATCTTTCTCTAAACAACATTGATGTCGAAGTTAAACCTGAAAAAATAGTTACTTTAACCGAGCTGATTCTGCCAACTGGATCATGCCCATATCTTTACTGCTGGGACGGAAAACAATTTCGATTTGTTACTGATCTACTTGGGGCATCCCCTCTCGGCTTACCAGTGGGCGAAAATATTTATATCGATGCCGATCCAGATGAAATTGTTTGGATAGGAGACGAAACCCAATTTAAACCAATTAAGGGCAATTACCGGCTTCAGATCACCGAAGAATTGCGCGAAATTCTATATCTAGATGAAGCCAAACTCATCGCAGTAGATGTGCCAATTGGTGTCGAAGTTCACCCAAACACCAAACTACTACCTCACGGTCCATATCCACCTGCCAGTCTACTAGCGCTAACCAACCGTAAGCCTCTTAAGCTAGCCAAGCGTAATGATGGACTGGACGCCACAGAAGCTCTTGAAGAAATCGATGCCGCCTGGCTTTCGCCTATTGAACTCCGGGAACCTCAGTTACGCGGTTTAGCCAAACCATACTCAATTGAATTAGACTTCGGCAAACTAGACACTACTTCACCCTTAGCATTGGCCATGACTGGATGGCTGCACTTTGGAGGTGGCATGTCCAATATTTCTGCTGCACAACGCTCTAATCTGCCTTTTCCCTTCCCTGTATTAGAAGCTCAAACTAATGATGGAAAATGGCAAAAAGTAAATATACCTGTAGGAGCACCAGTAGGAAAAACCAAAACTATCGTGGTCGATTTAGAAAACAAACTACCTATCAACACAATAAAACTACGACTTTCGATGGCGTTTGAAATTCATTGGAACCGGATTGCCCTGTTTGAAAAAACAAAGCTCCCTACCACCACTAAACATGATGCCTCATACACCGATCTACATTGGCATGGCTATGGGGCATTTGAAAAAAAACCAAAACATCTTCCACTAACACCTATTCATGCTGAAACCACCGACAACCCAAACTGGCGCATCACTCCATCTGGCTGGGTAACACGATACGGGGCTGTCAACGAACTCATTGCTAAAAAGGATAACCAACTAGCCATAATCGCAGCAGGAGATGAGCTAACACTCGACTTTGATGCAAAATCACTTCCGAAAAAACCGAACAACACTGTCCGTAATTTTTTCCTGTTCATCAGCGGATGGGACAAGGACGCTGACTTTCATGTAGCCCAAGGATGGACAGTCGACCCATTGCCATGGCACGGAATGAACTATCAGATTTACGGAAATGAAACTCGTCCCACATTAAACGATGTGTGGATTAAAAAATATAATTCACGTTGGATTGGCCCACGAACTTTTAGGAAACTAAACAAATTGACTCAAACAAGAAACAAGTGAGAACTAACAAATTTATCATAGTCCTTTGCTTATCGGTTTTAGCAACCG
The DNA here is from genome assembly GCA_036166355.1 of Verrucomicrobiota bacterium. Classification (GTDB taxonomy): domain Bacteria; phylum Verrucomicrobiota; class Verrucomicrobiia; order Limisphaerales; family UBA1096; genus UBA1096. The sequence goes on from JAYZHR010000122.1 coordinate 5,446, forward strand.
CGACCGATGCTAAGTCAATAGAGAACATAGCAAACATTTCCTTCAACAAAGATAACAGAATATATCATCTCGAATTTAGCGTCACTAATAAGGGTATCATGACGCACGGCAACGACGGTAAAAACTTCGAGATACAAGAGGAAAAATTCGGTTCTCAACCACAACTTTCGGATGGTCGTATTTTACTAAGACCAAAATCGGACGGAAACACGCATATCTGGGATTACAATGCCTCACGTCCTGGAAAATATTGGATGGAAATCGTTTACAGCTTAGCCAAAGGAGAAAGTATAGCCTCACCAAATGTCAGTTCCTACCGTATCACCACTAAACTAAAAGCCACAGGAGCAATCAACCGTTTTCGCAATGTCAACTTGGGCAAGGTTTATTTTACTTCTGCTGGAAAACAGAGAATTGAACTAAAATTTAAAGAGGGAAACCCCAAGGTTCGAGCAGTGATTCTCCGACCTGCTTCTGAAGGAGAAACGATTATTCAATCGATCGACCGATCGATTTTACTACACTCTCGCGATACGACTATTCATGGAGTAAAAGTTCAGTATGAAAATAAACCCCACAAAAATACCGTTGGTTTTTGGGTCAACACCAGTGACCAAGTTTACTGGGATTTCAATGTCGAAAGCGGTGGAAAATTCAACATTGAAGTTCACCAAGGTTGCGGTCGTGGTCATGGTGGTAGCCAAGTAATATTTGTTGTCGACGAACAAAAAACAGAGTTCATCGTCGAGGATACCGGCCACTTTCAAAACTTTGTCCCTCGCAATGCAGGAAGCATACACTTAACCAAAGGTAAGCATCGATTTTGGATTAAGCCTATTAAAAAAGCACGAGGAGCCATAATGGATGTTCGACTCATCAGGCTCATCCCAACCGATTAAATCGTTATGAATGAAACCAACATAATAACATCCACTAATACGGTGAATAACGTAATAGACTCTATTAATGACTCAGGGATTAGTGGACTATTGGAGTACTTTACGACACTTGAATCAATTCATTATATTACATTCATAATCAACTTATTTATCTTTATTTTCGGTAAGCAAATTATCAACAACCTTATCGTACAAACTGCAGAATCCAATCAATCACGGCTTCGTCTGTTGCGAATAATTAATACAATTTTATTTCTAACATATCTTTTAGCAGTAGCATTTCAAATGCAGTTCACCTCCAACTTTAGTCACACCGGATTACTAATGCTACTGACATATCTAATGTCACAATTTACTCATTCACTCATTCTAAAAAGATACGGGCGACAAAGAGAAGTTGAAGGAACTTCAATTTACGTCGAGTCACATACCTCCAATAGCTTACAACTTCTATCTCTTCTATTATTAATCGTAATTTCAGGATTGATCTTTCTAAATATTTGGGGTCTAGAAGATTGGTTGCAAACAACTAGTTTTTTAGGAGCAATTGCGGTTCTTATATTCACCACTAAAGATTACTGGCTTAAGGATTTCATTAGTGGAATTATGGTAATAAGCAACGGCAATATTGAACGTGGTGATGTTATCCGCATACCAGATTCCAATATTCTAGCCATTGTCCTTGAAACACGAGCTACATTAACAAGCCTTCGCGACTTAATAAGAAATCATAACATCACAATTCCAAATTCACTTTTACTCAATACAAAGGTAGAAATTATGAACACGGAATCGCGTAAAGGTATCGACGATTTCGTAGACTTTAATATTGGATACGAAACATCATCTGAAACAGCGCGGATGTACCTAAAGGAAGTGTGGAAAAATGCCAGTAAGATCTCGAGTACTATCAACTCAGAAAGAGAAGGTTATATCAAGCTTGTCAACAATGGAGATCATGCTGTCACTTGGCGATTGCTTTACAACCTTAAAGCAGTGCATGGCCTCATTGAAGCAAGAAATTCTATCAGCCTCGCTGCCTTCGAATTACAAGATGAACACGGTGTTAAATTAGCCACACCACTAACACATACATTTCCCGACGGAACACCAAACGCCCCTTAATACACCTTCAAAGTCTTTAGGACGGCCTCCACTTTTGATACTTCATGAGTCCGAATTAAATCTGTTTTTCCTAAAGAGGCTAACACCGCAAAAAAAGGTTCGGCACTACGAACTTCTTCTCCAAAGCATTCAAAAGCATGTGGCAGTGCATTACATACTGGCCAACCTAGCTTCCTTAATCTAAAGGAATTCAAGAATGTTTTCATCTGATGACGTATTCGCATCTCACTATCCTTTAGATTACTATAGTAAAAGCCCAAACCCGGATCAATAAACCCCTTCATAAGACCACAAGAATTAGCCAAATCAATCTCACGACTAAAAAAATTATTCATCCTAGGAATAGGATCTTCATCAATCGGTATTTCATTTACATCACGAACGTTTTTCCCAGCTACATAACAAATTATAACAGCTGCATCATGATCAGCTGCCAAACGATACATTTCTTCATTTTCATCGGTTCCAGTAATATTTAAAACTTTAGCTCCTGCCGCCAAACAAGATTCAGCAACATTTAAATTATAAGTCTCAGTCGAAACAACGATCCCAGCAGAACTTAACTGCTCAATGACGGGTATCAAACGCTTCTTTTGTGCTTCTTCAGATACCAGTTCTGCCTGATCAAGTGAAGACTCAGCGCCAACATCTACTAGTGAAGCCCCTTGAGAGCACAAAACTTGACCCCTTTGAACAGCTGCATCAACCGACAAACAAACACTCTCACGATACCATGAGTCAGGTGATAAGTTAATTACCCCCATCAATGCTGGACTATTATCAGAAATCACCAAATCAGCTGACAACTTTACACCAGCAATTTGAGATTCAAATTCCTCACTATATCGCTCAACAATCGAAGATAAATCTTTTATTTCAAGCATTCCTTCAAGGAGAAGTAACTTTGGACTTAATTGGTAAAATAGGTTCACCATTTAAAAGATCCAATTTGGTCTTCCATATCGGCATACCTGGCAATTCCTTTGCCAATCGCATGTAAAGTTTACGTTCCTGTTTAGATTGGCCTAGACGATTGGCCAAACGCCCTCCCATAATGCCAGCCTCCTTTACCCAAAACAAATCCTGCTTCTCATTAGGCGAACGAAGGTTTGCTCCAAAAACAATTTCAAAACAATGATCAAGTGATTGTTGTAATAATCGCTGATTTTCCTCTATTCCATCAACAACTGAAGCCTGTTCACTAAGAACCCGAGCTAAACCAAGCTTGGCTTGACTACGAGTTGTCACATCAGCTTCTGGCAACATAGTCAAGGTCTGGTAAGCTGCTAACGCTTGGTCCAACTTACCTAGCTGAAAATAACAACCACCCAAACGGCCCCAAGCAGCTGAATTAAGTGTACTATTGGTCATTTCTCGCGCCACTTTTTTATAATGCACAACTGCCTCAATAAGGTTTGTAGGCGTTCTATCAGTTTGCTCAGAAATTACATCCCCCAAATAAAATTCAGCTCGAGAAACTTCATTAATTGGCGCATTTGTTGAATTAATAACAGCTGTAAGTAACGCCTGAGCCGTATCATAATTCTCACCAAAAAAAGCTGAACGCGCTGCGCCTAATCGAGCCTCCCAAATTAAATCCCCCGCCGAATTTAGTAAGTTAGTATTCTCGAAAAGCTGACGATAGCCCAGCTCCGCAGCATTAAATTTACCAGATTGGAACTGAAAATCTGCAATCCATTTTTGAGCCAAAGGCGCAAGCCGATTTGTTGAAAATTTTTCAACATAGTTAGTAAATAGCTGAAAAGCCTTTAATGAATTCCCAGCTTGGTGATTCAACCAAGCTCGATCGAACTCAGCTTGGGATAATGCTTTGTGTGATGGATAATTTGTTACCCAACGATCATACTCAAGAATTGACGAAACCCAACTACCATCCATTACATGCGTCCTCGCAATTGCAAGTCGTGCCTCCGGCATCAGAGAAGACTGAGGAAACGCTTTTGCAAAGGAGGCTAAAACATCACGTGCTTCAGCCGGCTTACCTTGACGATTAAGCGATTGCCCATACACCAACATGCTCCGATCGCTATAAAAACTATTTGGGAACCACTCCAGTAAATTACTGACAGCCTGACCCGCACTAGATAAATCAAGTCGAATCACCCCAGATCGGACAATCTGATATAACGCTTGATCTACTATTCTATCGTCCCGACCAACAGTATTTGTTGCAATATGTATGGATGCCCAATAATTACTGATAGCTGAAGCATGCTCAGATCCACGAAACAAACAATCTGCAGCCTTGAAAAGTGCGATAGCCTGATCCCGAGAACGTGGCAACTCACGAACCGCATTAGTAAATGCATCCCTTGCCATTTTGATTTGCACTGCTTGACCAGACAACATACCCCATTCCCACAATGCCCAACCGCGCCCACTCCAAGATTTACCCATCAATTCCTTGTCTTGTTTAGATTGAAGCACAACATCAAAATGCCCAATTGCTTGACTCAAAAGATTGGTAAATTTTGGACGACTGGAATCAGAAATCGAATAGAATTGCCGAAGTCGAAGCTCTCCCAACGTCATATGAGACAAACCATTTGCAGGATCATTGGGATGCTTAACGAAAAACTGCTCAAGCCTCTGAATAGCGTTGCTCAAGCGATTTTCATTCAAATAAACATCTGATATTTTTAATAAGGCC
>JAYZHR010000123.1:0-4722 GCA_036166355.1 Verrucomicrobiota bacterium
TGAACTCAATTACAGCCACAGTGAAAACTATTATCGGAAAATACATTTTCTAAATAATAGCCTTGCTCAAGTTGAAAGTTCATATGGAAGGGTAAATAAGAAGGGTGAAGTGTTTCATACCGGAAAAGGAATTTATTATTATAGAAAAGCTAATAATAGTTGGTATCTGATAGGGAGAATTGAAGCTGCAAAATAAAAGCCTGCAATCCATTAAAATGAAACAACTACCAATCACAATTGCAGCGGTGTTGCTGGCGGGGTGCGCTACGACGCAGCAACTAGAACCGCCGACAGCAAAAGCCCCAGACAATTCAATTAATAGACTCGCTTGGCTTACTGGAAGTTGGCAAGGCCCAGTGAATGGTGGACTCCTAGAGGAAACTTGGCTTCCGCCAAAGGCCGATACAGTTGCAGCTCTTGTACGGTTTACAAAAGACGGAAGAACCGAATTCGTTGAAATCATTAAGATCGAAAAAGTCGAAAATTCATTCGAACTCAGATTGCAGCTTTATGACCCACCAATGCGTCCACGGTCGGAGAAGCCTCACGTTTTCAAGCTTTCAAAAATTGAAAAAAACAAAATAACCTTTCGAGGTATAAGTGAAGGCTCACACCGAAAGCTAAGCTACGAACGCGTGGCTCACGATCATTTTATAATTCGTTTTCAAACAAATGAAGGTCGAGACGTCAAAATAAATCTGTCGCCCCCCCCCTTCGAGAAACAAAAGAGAACGGTTGGTGATTACACCAACTCACTCCACCATTTGAGCGCATTTGAGTTTTAGGTTGGCCGTATTTTAATACAAAAGCTAATGTAGTCCTCTTTCAGGGGGGGATAGTAAAAATAATAATGGCCATACAAAATAGGCGTACATTTTTTCATAGCATGAGTGCTGGTGCAGCAGGTTTTTTTGGCCTGAGGCATTTCATTGAAGCAGATACTGATCAAGGTTATGAAAATGAATTTGAAAAATATGGCGATCTAATCTCAGATTCAGCAAATATTGTAGATTTACCTAAGGGTTTTACTTACAGAGTGATATCTAAGAAGGGAGATCAAATGTCTGATGGCTTTTTAGTTCCAGGGCTTCATGACGGTATGACAGCTTTCTCGTTAGATAGAGATAAGGTTTTGTTGATTCGAAACCATGAACTTAGTGCCGAGCATATAGACCAAGGACCTTTCGGGGCTAATTACGAATTACTTGGAAAGATGGATCGAGAAAAAATATATGATCCAGCCTCGGGTAAGCCTTTTGGAGGAAGTACCACAAATATCATCTACGATTTAAAGAATGGTAAGGTGGTTCAAGAGTTTTTGAGCCTAACCGGAACATTGACTAATTGCGCAGGTGGCCCCACTCCTTGGAGAACATGGATTTCCTGTGAAGAGAATGTTACAAGAAAAGGGGAAGGAAGTGAAAAAGATCATGGGTATAATTTTGAGGTTCCATCTTTCACTAAACCTCAAATAGCAAATCCAATCCCTTTAAAAGATATGGGTAGATTCAACCATGAAGCGGTGGCGATCGATCCAAGAACTGGGATAGTATACCAGACTGAAGATCGGGACGATGGACTAATATATAGATTTATTCCTAATGCTTATGGGAGATTGATCAAGGGAGGAAAGCTACAAGCTTTGGCCATAAGTGATAGTCCAGGTATTGATTTAAGGAATTGGCCGAAAGCAAATAATTGCGACAAAGCTTCAAATTTAACTGAGATAGATGCGGGCATAAAAGTTGGTGATTCCTTAGACGTTTTTTGGATTGATTTGGATAATGTTGAATCACCAAATGATGATTTAAGATTAAGAGGTCATCAGCAAGGTGCTGCTATTTTCGCTAGAGGCGAAGGTATGTGGTATGATAATAACACAGTTTATTTTGCATGTACTAACGGTGGAAAAAATCAAAGTGGCCAGATATTTAAGTATGTGCCAAGTATACATGAAGGAACTAAAAAAGAAGATAATAATACAGGAAAACTCACCTTGTTCGTTGAGCCAAATAACACCAATATTGTTGAGTTTGCGGACAACTTAACAGTTGCACCTTGGGGTGATATTATCATAGCTGAAGATGGTCCTAAGGTTCAGTATCTTAGAGGGATTACACCCGAAGGCAAAATGTATACCTTAGCTCGTAACAGCTTAAATTTGGTTGAGTTTGCAGGTCCTTGCTTTTCAAAAAATCACAATTCGCTTTTTGTTAATATGCAAATACCAGGTTTAACTTTAGAGATCACAGGTCCTTGGAAATAGACAAGATAATGAATCTTCCTTCAGACTAAAATCCATCGCGTGGACTAAAGTGTCATTGTTCAGGTGGTTTATTCTTCTTTATGGTTGGTGGGAATATCGCTTCAAAGTGCTGGAAAATACGAGTGTGTTCTACTAGTGGATTCATACGACCATTGGTGATGCAGTAGTTGCTGTCGTACTCGCCAGAATGGTGCTTTTCGTGATGCTCTGGGCTCAAGATCAGGCCGGTTTTCTGGAGGAATATGGCTATCTTTGGTGGATTCTCTTCGTGAGCCCAGCTATGGAACTGATTAGTGAGAATCCCGCCGATGGAAGTACAGAAGAATAGGCTAATCCAAAATAGTTGGTCGGTCGGATCGAGTATCAAGCCAACGACGAGTAATGGCAGGCATACAATACAGTTATCTCCATTAGTCTCTAAAAAATTATGCCCACAGATGCCTTGAGGGTTTTTGTGGTGGTCTCTGAATGACTTGATGATGTTAGGCCCCAAAACTGGAATATTTTCCGTGCCATAGCGATCAAAAGCCCAATGGACAATACCACTTAGCAGGTCAGAGCAGTAGAATGCACAGATAGCGGATGCGGTGATTAACCACACTGCTCCGGGCTGAGTCAGCTCAAGAATAATCCTTCCCAAAAGCCATGTGCTAGCCGCTGTGCAACTGATTAGCCCAAGCCATTGTAACTTCAGGTGTACTGCTCCAGATCCCACCACGGCAACGTTATTAATAAATGATTAAAATACAAGTATTTCATCAAGAAATATGTGACTATCCTAACTCCCTTCATCTCTTGAAACTCTTTAGATTTTTTAAGCAACACATGTGATTTAACCAATTTGTTTTTTGGATAAACGAAATCTGAAGTAAATAGTTAGCTCTAGGACATTTTGTAATTAAGAACGAATTGGTTATGCGTTTCCCTGAGCCATTCATTCTTAAATGGAGAATAAGTGCTTACTTCAATCTTATCCTGCTCTGGAAGGAAACGCATAAGCCTTAGAAAACCATTACCGCCATTGGGGCGCGCTTGATAGTCAGCAAGTATTTGGTGAACCAAGTTTCCGTGGTCTCCTTTGCTTGTAAGTAGTCCAGTTTCAGTCCATTTCGGATCATGTCCTTTTGGCCCTGAGCAAATATGACCACTTAGGGTAAGAAAGACGTTTCTGTGCTTTCTAATTAACTTCTCCCAAATATCCTCGCCGTTAGCACCGTTAAGTTGGTAATCAGAACTATCCCCGGGCCCAATGCGAGTGTCATCATTAAACATATAAGCGTGTGTTACTACAATCGCTCTGTGAGTTGGGTATTTATCAAGAATATAATTTCCCCATTCCAGCGCTTTTTTTCTTGGGAAAAACTCAATATTTAAAACTATAAACTTAAGATTTCCTGGGCCCTTAAAAAACTGGCAACTATTATGCATGCTTTTATCCATGCATTCACCCCACCAGCTATTCTTTTCAAATTTAGATGCAGGAAAAAACTGATCGATACGAGAGCTCTCACGGATTATTTTTCCCCTTTTGCCTTCTATCCAACTCCAGCTGTAGTCGTGATTACCGACATTTAACCCATATGGTATAACACCATCTAACTGTTTGTGACTTTCTACTGCTCGTTCCCATTCTATGTAATCATTGTATTGCACTACATCACCCTCGTGACAGACAAAGGGAATACGATATTTTTCAGCATTTTCCCGAAGCCATTTTGTTTGACTTGTGTAGACATGAGGAAATTCGCGTGAGTAATACTGAGTGTCAGGAAGAACGCTTAGTGTGAAAAAATCAGGACCATCTTTATTCGCCTTCATCCATTTCTCCGGTAAAAGAACACTTGCTGTTAGAACGGATGTATTTCTTAAGAATTGTCGCCTTCTCATACCTCAAAATTAACAGGTAATAAAGATTACATCAATTTTGCACTTCAATTATTTTATCAGACTTTTAGCTTTGATTTTTTCGCTGACTACCTGAACGCTTCCCTGATTAAATGAAACACATTCTAATCACAATTACAGTTGTGCTGTTGGTTGGGTGTGGGCCTGAGCCATCAAATCCTAACTCAGGAGTAAGCGAACTGGATATACAATTAATCAAAGCGGCCAAACTTGATGATCATCAAGTTGTAGAAGGCTTAATTAAATCCGGAGCTAATGTAGATACAATATGGACTGGAATTGAACGCCATTCAGCATTAGCCAACTGGCTTTATTACGGTAGCTTTAAATCATCAGAATTTATATGGATTGAAACTCCACTGCACAATGCAGTTATACATGATCATACCAACAATAATGGTGTAAAGGTAGCAAGAATCATCTTGGATAATGGTGCGAATATCGAATTAAAAAAAAACAGGGAAGGGTTAACTCCTTTGCATAGAGCTGTAGATCATTCAACGGTTGCGATGATAGAGTTACTAATCAAATATGGGGCGAATATAGATGCG
>JAYZHR010000124.1:0-6502 GCA_036166355.1 Verrucomicrobiota bacterium
GGACTATGTTTTAACTCTGGATGATTAACATTAACATCAATCCCATTATTTAAATGTGTTTTAACAATTTCAATTTGGCCATTGTATGCAGCCTTCCATATATCCAATCTTGACCCACACCCCACCAGCAGCACGGCTGCAATTGTGATTAGTAGTTGTTTCATTATAAAAACAGAACAAAGGAATAATGATAGAAGCAACCCGAAATTACGAGCAAAAGGGAAGGGGAGTTAAGCCCTGGGGGAATAGACTTCTTAGTTAAGCGGGACACCGTCTTGGTTAGGTGCTGGGAATGCCACCTCAACCCCGCCTGAGCGAAACCAAAGTGGCCTGTTTTACCTACACGTTGCCTACACGTTTTACTAAATGTCTCTATTTCCTAACAAAAATTGGTGGAGGCGGGGAGAGTCGAACTCCCGTGCCAATTAAACCAATCTCCAACGTCTACATGCTTGTTCAGGCTAATATTTCGGTGAGCAAATAACGGCCTGACACGAACCTGCTTACCTAGTAGGCAGTAAAGTTTCAGTTAAAAACCGCGCCATCTCCAGCTTTAACCTAACCTGCTGTCGTCGCCTGCTTCCCGTAGCAGGTATTCGGGAGCAGACGTCACGGATTTATGCCGCGAGGGCCAATTCTTCGTTGGCAGTTATGTTTTTGGCTCGATAGATTTACGAGGGAAACGAACCATCCTCGACATGCAATCAGAAACGTATTCAACTGGTCGATAACCAGTACGCCCCCATAGCTAATAACTATATAGCACAGGGCAGGGGAAACAGGCAAGCGCCAGAACTCTTATCTAGTTGGAATAGAAATAGCTACAGCATAATTATCCGAACTAAAATAATTATCACAAACTGTTGAAATTTGATCCAAAGATATTTTCTCTATTCGTTCTTCTTCTTCTAATGAATAATTAAATCCCAACCCTAATAACTCGTTCATACATGAGTCGAAAGCAACGTTGCCAATCTCTTGCCTTGCAATTTTCTTTTGCCCTAAAAGTTTTGCTTTTGCGCGATTTAGTTCCTCACACGTTAATCCTTCTTTAGCTAATATCTTTGCTTGTGAAATTAACTCCTCCTCAACCTGGCCTCCAGAATCAGCGCCCGTTCCTGCGTAAAATGAAAAGCACCCAGGTAAAACGCCAGAAAAATTTTGCGTACCAACATAGTACGCCAAACCAAGCTCTTCTCTTATTCGATTAAAGAGTCGCGATCCCATGTCGTTCAACGCTTCAGATATCAAATCAAGCACTAATTGATCTTCTCTCCCAAAGACTGTTCCGTGATATGCCAAAACGACAACAGACTGTTCTTTTTGGGTTTTTACTACTGTTCTACCTGATTCTGTTAGCAATTTAATTTCAGGAGAGTCATACGAAAAAGCAAGACCAGCCCAATCATTTGCAGCAGTCAAAATACTGTCTTCCATTTTGCTAACATCAATGTCACCGAATATGGTGATAACTGAATTTGATGGCTTAGTTATTGATTCAAAATGACTATTAAGTTGGTCAGGAGTAAATTTACTAACACTTTCAGCTTCCCCAAGAGGATCTAAACCGTAACCCACATCTCCAATCAGAAGACGACGAGCCTGACGCATTGTATGCGAGAGAAGGTGGTCACGTTGTTGATTAATTGCAGCTAATTGCGATTTTCGCTCCCTCTCTACCTCTGATTTATTAAAAGAAGGGGAGAGTAATACATCGAGAAAGATTTTCTGGCCTAGGTCGACGCCGTCGCTAAGTATATCAAGACTAACTCCGTGACTATTGTTGCCGCTATACGTTTCAATTCCACCGCCTGCAGATTCAATTTCTCCAGCAATCTCATCTGCCTTAAGTGAACGAGTACCCTTGATCATAACTTTACTCATTAGACGAGTAATTCCGTTATTATCAACTGTTTCAGTTAATAAACCACTACGAGTAGCAGAGCGAAAATGAGCAAACGGCAAAGAAGAATCGTTTTTAAGTATAATCCGAAGTCCATTTGGAAGCTCGACTTTCTTAGATTCGTTACTTTTGTTAGAAATATTTGATATGCTTACACGAGAACTATTCAATTCAGGAGTTAGCGCATAGAGCGTTTTATTTGTTTCAGTTAGATACCGATTAGCCACTGACCTAATCATTTCCGGATTGGTACATTGAACCGATTCAAGATGTTTCCAAGAGAATTGTAGATCATTTGTATAAAGCCAATTACTGCCCAAATCACTGGCTATACCCTGAGCAGTACGAAGTGTTGCAAGATTGCCAGCAGTAAACTGTTTAATAGATTTTACTAATTCGTCTTCACCAACCAAATGCTCTTTAAATACATCAAGCTCTTTAATCATACTTTCGCAAGCTTGATTCATCTGACTGGAATCAGATCTTGCACTCATTCCAAATAAACCAGCATGTTCAGATGAAAAAGTCCACGCATCAGCTGTATGGACTAATTCCTGTTTGTCACGCACATGCCTAAAAAGCCTAGAGCTTCTACCTCCTCCTAGAATTACAGACAGCACATCTAATGATGGAATATCTTCATGACGAATATCAGGAATATGCCAAGAGTAATGAAAATGAGATTGTTCAAATGATGCCTTTTCTATTCTTTTTCGAGTAGATACTTGACGAGGCTCAGATTCAATATGAACTGGGGGCAGGGCGCGCATTGAATGAGCTGCATATTTTTCATCCAATATCGAAAGCACCTCTTCTTTTTCAATATCTCCAACTACTACAAAAAAACAATTATTTGGAGCATATCTTGTAGTATAATATTCATTGATTGCTTCCCGATCAAGCTGATCAAAAATATCACGATATCCTATAACAGTATATCTGTAAGGACTTTTAGTAAAAGCCGTTTCAAATAAACGGCGGCTTGACCTCCGAGACGGATCATCATTACCCATTTCCATTTCTCGACGAATTACGTCAAGCTCAGTATTTAATTCATCTTCTGGCAATGTTGCATTTAATGAAATGTCAGACAGCACATCTAAAGCAATACTTGTACCGGAAGAGGGTATTGTTACATGGTACACTGTACGATCAAATGAGGTATAAGCATTAAAATAACCACCAGCATCCTGAATTAAATGATCAATTTCAGTCCCTGTTCTGTTATTTGTCCCTTTAAAGAGCATATGCTCAAGAACATGTGATAGCCCGGCCCCTAACCACCGGTCTTCATGAATACTTCCTGTTTTACACCACATTTGCACGGCAGCTACAGGAGCGGTATTTTTTGAACAAAGAATTACATCGAGTCCATTATTCAGCCTTTCTACAGTAACTTCCTGCTTAAACCCCTTTAAATCCATTAATAATCGCTCCTAATTGAAAGTAAATATAACATTTATTGTGCGAATTTATTGAAATGCCCAACCAAACCTATGTGGTCGGGATCGACCAGGTTGGGAGAAAAATGGCCAATAAATAAATGAAGGTGTACCGAAAATATTCTTACCAGGCAAAGTTCCCCAATCTCTAGAATCAGTTGAATTCATGGTATTATCACCAAAAGCCATATATTCATTCTGAGGTATACTAAATTTAAAATCCCCATCATGAAAAAGACGAAATCTCCACGGTATTAATTGCCCATCATTAAGTTTAGAATCAGCGTATCCTTGTCTATTCACATGGCCAGAAAACTCACTGTCTTTTGCGAATTTATTTTGAGTATCCAATTCAAATGAATATAAAAATTCAAACGGATAATCAGTTGAATCTAATCTTTTATTATCAACTACTACGTGCCTATCGTTTCCTATGCTTATTTGTTCTCCCGGTAATCCGATCAATCGTTTTATATAAAATAGATCTTGATCCAGTGTTTGTATTCCTTTGGTTTCAAAAACAATTATCTCGCCTCTTTTTGGCTTTCTAAAATTATATATCAATCTGTTTACAAGTAAATGGTCACCAGATTCCCTTTTCATTTTAAAAATATCCTCACCCTTTTGGTAAGTATAACCATTATGTGAATTCTGTATGAAATTTTGATTAGATAAAAAGCTCCCCGTCACTCCCCTTTTATATTCTTTAAACAAACTTTTATTTTTGCTGTCTAATGGAGGTGATATATCACGTATTATCTCCTCACCTGTATTTTGGTCAATGAACCTAAATTTTTGTCGTTTTAAGAACTTAAACTTGGGTCGAACGCTTTCTATTTCTTTTAATTTCCAATCTCCTTCAGATTTTAAGTGATAGTGAGAAACACCATTCAGCCACCCATAAAAAAACCCTTTTACTCCTGTTATTGATTCTTCGTTTTCGATTAAATTCCCCTCTGTGATTCCATATAAAGTAGGCTGCATTGACCCAGTGGGAATCCCCATAGGCTGGAAAAAGAAGGTCCTAATACTCATCGCAATCGCTACAGCAAACAAAGCTACTTCAATATTTTCCCTTAATTTAGGATTTGGATATTGTATTAACTTTTCGCTACCAATTTTTTCAAGTTTTGAAATAGCTACATCAAGATTATCCTTACTATAATCATAATTAAGAGCATTATGAAGATTGTTAATCGCATCCTGAACTTCCTGTAAGTTCTCATTCTTTAGCAGGTCCCTCTGATGATTAACCATCTTTTGTGCATGATGGCGTAATTCTGCAGCAGATCGAAATCGATACGATATAAGCCATCTGAAATAATATAAAAAATTCATCTATGCTTTAAGCACTTCAATAAATGCACTTTGAGGTATGTTTACGGAGCCAATTGTCTTCATTCTTTTTTTACCTTCTTTTTGCTTCTCAAGTAATTTGCGTTTACGGGTGATATCACCACCATAACATTTTGCAGTAACGTCTTTTCGTAAAGCATTAACCGTTGCTCTTGCAATAATCTTCCCACCTATTGCAGCTTGTATTGCTACTCTAAATTGCTGTTGAGGAATTACATCTTTAAGCTTTTCCGCTAGCGCCCTGCCTCGTTGCTCGGCTTTATCTCGATGGACAATTAAAGAAAAAGCATCTACAGGCTCACCATTAACTAACATGTCTAATTTTACCATTTTCGCCGCTTCGTATCCGCTGTGCTCATAATCTAGCGACCCATACCCTCTGGTAATACTCTTTATTCGATCATGAAAATCTATCAATATTTCATTCAAGGGTATTCTTCCCTTTAGTATAACCCTGACAGAATCGAGTGTTTCGGTTTCATTTATAACTCCTCTTTTTTCTGCTGTAAGGTTCATCATATCCCCAATATATTCATTCGGACACATAAGATATGCATCGACCATTGGCTCAGATATGGTTGTAATGTAATTGGGTTCAGGTAAATAAACAGGATTGTCTATATCTACTAATTTTCCATCTGTAGTAACTACCTTGTAAATTACACTAGGATATGTGGCGATGATGTCCATTCCAAACTCTCGGCGCAGACGCTCCTGTATTATCTCCAAGTGTAATAATCCAAGAAACCCGCAGCGAAATCCAAAGCCAAGTGCAGCAGAACTCTCAGCCTGGTAAAAAAATGCAGAGTCATTGAGCTGCAATTTAGCAAGATTGCTTTTAAGGTGTTCATAGTCGGCTGAGTTTATTGGATAAATACCACTGAAAACCATTGGTTTTATTTCCTGAAATCCGGGCAAAGCTTTTGCGGGATTTCTGGAATCCGTAAGGGTGTCACCAATTTTAACATCAGACGGAGATTTAATATTTGCCGTCAAATATCCTGTTTCCCCTTCTGTGAGTTCAGGTCTCTTATATGGCTTTGGATTAAAACTTCCTACTTCCTTTATTTCAACCGTCTTATTTGTATGAAGCATCTTGACCTGCATGCCCGCTTTAAAAGAACCGCTAAATACACGCAAGTGCGCAACCACTCCCCGATACGAATCAAAATATGAATCAAAAACAAGCGCTTGTGTTGAATTCACATCGCCTTTTTTGGGCTGAGGAATTCTTTTAACTATTGTTTCTAGCACATTCTCTATACCTGTTCCTTCCTTAGCGCTAGCAAGCACTGCCTCTTCAGAAGGAATAGCAAGTATATCCTCTAATTGCTTTTTAACATTTGGTATATCGGCATGCGGCAGGTCTATTTTGTTAATGATTGGAATAATAGCTAAATTATGATTCATCGCCAAATTGACATTAGCGACAGTTTGAGCCTCAACCCCCTGCGCTGCATCAATTATCAACAAAGCTCCTTCGCAAGCGCTTAAGCTTCTTGATACCTCATAAGTAAAATCCACATGGCCTGGAGTATCGATTAAGTTTAATTCATATTTTTCACCATCTTTTGCATCGTAGTACATTGTAACTGGATGAGCCTTGATGGTTATGCCTCGCTCTTTTTCCAAATCCATCGAATCGAGTAATTGATTCTCCATTTCTCGATCCGAGATTGTTCCGGTCAGGTGAAGCAACCTATCAGAAAGAGTTGTCTTTCCATGGTCAATATGCGCAATGATACTGAAATTCCGTATTTTGTTTATATCCATTAACGATCTAAAATCCTTAAGCCAAAAA
>JAYZHR010000125.1:0-10809 GCA_036166355.1 Verrucomicrobiota bacterium
ATCGAGGTGAAGCAAGTAAACGATCGATGACAGTTGACCAAGCATGCATGGAAGCATCAGCCTCAAAAGCTCGCAGCTCTTCCAAGGAAGGCAGAAGACCCGTTAGATTAACAGTGAGTCGTCTCAGTAATTCTCGTTTCGAAGCCGGTACCGCAGGGGCCAACCCAACCGACTCCAGTTTAGCTAAAATAAAATTATCAACTGGCGACTGTACCCACGACTGATTCTGCACTGAAGGTAAAGAAGGATGTTTAATGGGTTGAAACGACCAAAAATCCATTCCCGCTGAATTAGGTGAGCTATCTCCTGCTCGGCCAGCTGACTGCTCGGCCATGAGCATCAGGAGACACAAACCAGTTATTTTGAGAAAAACCTTCAAGTAAGTGCTGATATAATCGGCAATGTAGCCAATTTGGCAACCCATTTTGCTTGGCCGAATTGATGTGTTTGCCTAGTTTTCCCGCGAGATTCACTCAAAAGTGAGCGGTGCTAATTGACGGTGCCAGAGTGTCTCTCGACCACTATCATGAACAAACTTTTCTGCAATCGTTGGATCTGGATACTAGCTGTCGTAGTTTACTCTTCTCAATCTGGCCAATCGCAAAATATCAAGTTAACTGGAAAACCATATATCGACATGGACTACGGCCCATACCTCAGCGCTTCAATTGAGGTGAGCCCAGGTAATATTGCGTACAAAGGAATAGCAATACGTCTCGACAATGGACCTGGAGGGATTTCTAAAGGAAACGAATTTGTTGTTTTCGATACCGATACACTAAGAATGGCAGCAGCTTGGAGCGGAGAAAAGTTTATCGACTGGCGAAGCATCGTATACGATGGCAGCCACGGCACACACCCAAAACTAGTTGGCGAACGTCTATTTACCAATCCAGTCTCACCTGGCTGGGCTAAGCCTGGTACAGATAATTATAAAGACCCTCGACTACTAGGACTCGACAAAAAACCATATGGCCCTCTCCCTCGTGACTGGGGTCAATGGCGTGGACTAGGCCTGCATAACAACCAAGTTTTTCTTCACTATAAAATTGGTGGAAAACATGTTATTGAATCACCATCCCTAAAGAAAAGTAACGACATCAAAGCATTGGTCCGCACCTTTAATCTTGAAGGAAGAGAAGAAGATTTAGTTTTGCAAATAGCTAAGTCCGAAGGAAAAGCCCAACTTAAAACGGTTAATGGTAAATTGACTGCTGTATTTGAAAACGGACTCATAGCTGGAATCACAACCAGCGCAAACGGAGCCAAATTTATAGCAATGGATGATGGCAACTTACGCTTATCAATTCCAGCAGGAGATATTCTGGGCTTCAATTTGGTGATCGCCAAAACAAGTGGAAATAAATTGGGCTCATTCGTCAAATTGCTCGAAGAGCTTGGAGAAGCAGAAAACCTAGTTCAAAAGTTTCAACAAGGCAGTGCCCGTCGATGGACAGAAAGCATTAAAACCAAACCCCGTCGTCTTGGAAAGCCAGGTGCATTTATTACTGAGATTATAACTTCTCCAGATAATAATCCATATCGTTCCTGGATGCGCCTTGGTGGTTTTGACTTTTTTGAGGATGACAACCGTGCGGCTGTTTGCACTTGGATGGGTGACGTATGGATCGTAGAGGGAATCAACAGTACCCCACAAGAATTTACGTGGACGAGAATTGCAACCGGCATGTTTCAACCCCTAGGATTAAAGATAGTCGAAGATAAGATTTATGTTACATGCCGAGATCAAATTACACTATTGGAAGACATAAACTACGATGGCGAAATCGACTACTACAAAGCATTTAATCACGATGCCCAAGTAACCGAACATTTTCACGAATTTGCAATGGATCTGCAAACTGATGCCTATGGTAACTTTTATTATACCAAGGCAGCCAGACACGCCAAAACAGCGCTTGTGCCTCAGCATGGAACACTCATTAAGGTTACCCCAGACGGCGAATCTAGTGAAATCATTGCAAGTGGCTTTCGCGCGCCAAATGGCGTATGCATCAATCCAGATGGCACCTATTATGTGAGTGATCAGGAAGGGCACTGGACTCCTAAGAATGAGATCAATCTTATCGAAAAAGGAAAGTTCTATGGCAACTTAATGGGCTATCACAAAGGCCTTACTGAAGCCAATATTACATCTCCAATGGTATGGATGCATAACGACTTCGACCGTTCTCCAGCTGAACAACTATGGGTGGATAGCAAGAAGTGGGGTGGCCTCGGAGGCCAACTTATCAATCTATCTTATGGAACGGGTCATGTGTTTGTAATAATGGGAGAAAAAGTGAATGGCCGCTCTCAGGGTGGTTTAGTTCGAATCCCTGACTTTGATTTTCCAACCGGTGTAATGCGAGGCCGATTCCACCCTGGTGATGGCCAGCTTTACGCCTGCGGCTTGTTCGGATGGGCCGGAAATAAAACCCGTCCAGGTGGTTTCTATCGACTTAAGCATACCGGCAAACCAGTTCATATTCCCATAGCTATTAATGCCCTAAAGGGAGGAGTTTCTCTGACATTTATGCATGAACTAGACCCAGAAACAGCTGCTGATCCAGAAAGCTATCTTGTAAAGCGCTGGAGTTATAAACGCACTCGAAACTACGGATCACGGGATTACAAGGCAGACGGCAGTCAAGGACGTGACAACATCGAAGTCACTGGCGTGAAGATGTCAGCAGATAAAAAATCTGTTCTTCTACAAATTGCTGATATGAAACCTACTATGCAGATGCAAATCGAATATAAAATCGATACTGCTGATGGAGCTTACCTGTCACATCGTATTCAAAACACTATTCACGCCATTGGCAACAATGGTCCCTTTGCAAAAAAATAAAATACGGGTTATTCGTTTATTCCAAGATCCTTTAAGAAAGGCTTTAAAGATCGTGGTCTCCCAAGGAATTTTTCTATGGACTCGTTAACATCCCTAGAATCACCAACCTCGTAAATCTCAAGACGCAAACGCATACCAGCCTTTCTGTCGTAATAACGGTCTGGAGCGTTTTCAAAAACAGTAGCCATATCTGCCGAAATGGCATCTGCCCAAGCATAACCATAGTACCCAGCGTCATATCCCATAAGATGCCCAAAATAACCGACGAATGAAGTGTTATCCTGCGGCCTTAAGTAAACATCCTCAGTAATCTGATGAGAAAGCTCTACAGGATCGATAGATTTTGCTTCATCAACACTAAGGGTATGCAAACCTAAATCAACTAGTCCATAGGAAAGTTGCCGGCGGTAATGTCTTGCTATAGTCCCCTTTTTGGCTTCCTGCAATTTATCGAGCACCGCCTGTGGGATTTTCTTGGAAGAATCGCGATAATCAGCCGCAAACGAATCAAGTACAGTCTTGTCCCAAATCCAATTCTCAAGCATCTGAGAAGGCGCCTCTACAAAATCACGAGGAACACTAGTCCCGGCAAAACGGGTATACTTGGTTCGAGTTAATATTCCATGTAATGCATGACCAAATTCGTGGAAAAGCGTTTCAACATTGTCATGGGATAAAAGTGAAACTTTGTCTTTGCCAGGATTTGGAAAATTACAAATTAACGCAACAGTTGGCCTTTGATAATTACCGTTTGATAATTTCTTTCCTGAAATAAGAGGAAACATTGCAAAGTGGTTGAACTTGCCGTCACGAGGAAACATATCAAGATACAGAGCCCCGAGTGGCTCACCGGAAAGAGAATCATACACAAGATGAAGTGTGACTTGATCGTTCCATTTGTATTTCGGCTTTGCCTCAACAATTTTGAGTCTGAAGATTTTTTCGTAGACACGAAACATTCCCCGCAGCGTTTGTTCATAAGGAAAAAAGACGCGAAGCTGCTCAGCATCAACTGAAAATCTCTCTTTTTTATATAAATTTTCATAATAAAATATATCCCACATATTTACGACTGCATCCGGATTATTAGTTTCACGACGCTTTATTTTGGTAAACTCCACCATCTCAGATTTCCACTTAGGCTCGAGACCACGTTTAAGATTGATTAGAAAATTACTAGCTGTTTCACCGTCACCAGCCATTTTCACTTCACAGCGATAATCAGCCCATGTCTTGTAACCCAACTTATTTGCAATAAGAGCACGGAGTTGAATAACTCTTTTGAGTAACGGCACATTTTTATCACTAGCAAGCCTAAGTCTTTCAGCGGAAAAGCGAATTCGAGTTTGCTCATTTTTTGCACTACGAAGTATATTTAAGTAATGAAATGTTACATTCGCTTGTAATGTATACTCATTCTTGCCGGTCTTTACTTGCCCCAAGAACACGTCTGGTAATCCATCCAGTTCATCTTTAGTAAATTTTAGGGATTTTTTAGCATTCGTAATATTTGTACGAAACTCAGTGGTTGCTGAAGAAAGCTCCTTGCGAAGTTTTTCAACTTCGTCACGTTTAGCCTTGGATAAATGTAGTCCAGCGCGACGATAATCACGCAAGGTCTGATCAAAAAGCCGCTTATCTTCTCCTTTTAATTGAGGCTTACTTTCTGCAAATGCCTTCACCGCACGATAAACATCTTCACGATAATCAAGGCCTACCGCCCACTCATCAACTTTCTTAATTGCCTCAGTAGCCTTCTTGCGATGCTCTGGGTTCTCACTAGTTTCCTTCAACATGTAGGTTCGATTTGCAACAAGCGATACTTCAAAGGCTGTATCATCCAAAGCTACGATTGTGTTATCGAATGTAACTTCTCCGGATTTAAGCTGACCGATAGCATCCAGTTTGGCATTGGCTGCTTCAATAGCTTTATCTATAGCATCCAATGAAGCCTGGGGAGAACGCTCAAACGGCGGTAAAGAAACAATCGAATTATAACGTTTGGCAGAATACTCAAAATCATCCCATTTGGATGAAAATTTTTCCTCTGGAACAAGGCTGATTTTTGGCGATGAACATCCAATAACCACGCCAACAATTATAAATAGCAATGCACGATGAATCACGGGTCGCAAGCTACCGCTAGCAGGCACTGTCGCTCAAGCTTATTTAGGGAGTAAGAATATTAGTAGATGATAACTGCCCAGCTGATGAATGGTCTACGCGTACAGCCTTAATAGCGACATAGGGTGGTATGTAATGACTACGATGACTAAATGTTCCAGGCTCTGCACCTTCTTTGCTGTGGTTTGGTTCTGCAAGATCTTCAATAACGAAGCCCGCACGGCAAAGGCCTCCAATCAATTCATCCAATCGATGAACAAACTCCAGAGCACCTTTTTCACGATGTTCAAAATCTCCAGACAGTGGAGGTAATGGCCCCTTATCATAATAACTTTGATTAACAGCATAACCGTTAGGATAAGGGGTAGGAGCCGCCTGAAGATTAATTGGCTGCTTATGCTGGCTGAGATAGTGTCCCCCAAATCTAAGCACTCTGGCAATTTCATCATACACTTTGAGAATATTGGGTACATAACATGTACTCACTGGCTGTGTCACAAGATCAAATGACGCACTTGCAATCATTGAAAGATCATCCATCGAACCAACCAAAGCGTTTAATTCAAGACCTCGCTCTTGAGCAATTCGATGATCCTGATCAATCATTTTCTGACTAATATCAACTACTGTAACATGTGCTCCGGCAGCGGCATACAACGGAGCCTGCAGGCCTCCGCCGCCAGCAAGACAAAGCACATGTTTACCCTCAAGGCTTCCTGTGATCCATCCCCTACCATTAATTGCCTTCAATGGATTCTTGAATTCATCATCACGCGCCATGCGAGTATGCAGTAGTCCTTGACGAACTCGTTCATCCCAAACCTGCCTATTATGGTCTTGAACAATTTCCACGTGGGTGTTTTTAGCCGCTGGCAAGCACTTGGCCAAGCGCTTGATTTAAAAACAAATGACCCCGGCTTAACAACCGAGGTCATTCTTGAGCAATAAGCAATAAGCTTATTTTAGATATACAATTAACCGCAACCGTTGTTATGTATATCCAAATTTAATCAATGTAAGTTACTATATATCAATAAGATTAATAACGTTTGTAAAGTGACGCAGAAAAAGTAATGCATTTATTATTTAATGCAAGGCATTTTCAGTTTATAGATAGATTATCTAATTTATCGAACGAATGATTTACGTTTCATTGCAGTTTTAATTCTGTTACGCATCCCGCCCATGTCCTTCGATTCACTGGGGCTTTCAGATAATATACTGAAGGGTATCATCGAAATGGGTTATGAAAATCCTACACCTATTCAGTTACGAGGCATCCCATTGATTCTGGATGGAAAAGATGTGATTGGTAGTGCTCAAACCGGAACTGGTAAGACAGCAGCATTTGGTTTACCGATTCTATCTCGCTTAGATAAACCAGCTAAAGAACCAAGAGCTTTAATCCTTGAGCCTACACGGGAATTAGCTTCACAAGTCGAAACAGCATTTCAAGATTTTTCAAAATTTTCGGAGCTTCGCACCACAGTACTTTATGGAGGAGTCAAGTATGGACGCCAAACTGACGCACTAAAATCTGGAACTGATATCATAGTAGCAACACCAGGTCGTTTGTTGGACCATTTGGAACAACAAAACACCACACTCAAGCACTTGAAATATCTTGTGTTAGATGAAGCGGACAGAATGCTGGATA
The DNA here is from genome assembly GCA_036166355.1 of Verrucomicrobiota bacterium. GTDB lineage: Bacteria > Verrucomicrobiota > Verrucomicrobiia > Limisphaerales > UBA1096 > UBA1096. The sequence continues at coordinate 6,636 of JAYZHR010000125.1, forward strand.
TGGGTTTCATGCCAGACGTCAAAAAGATTATTCAAAAATGCCCTAAAAAAAGACAGACGGCCCTATTCTCAGCCACTATACCTCCAATCATCGAAACACTAATCCAGTGGGCAATGAAGGATCCAGAAACTGTTGAAATTGGAATGCGACGTTCTGTAGCTGATACAATTTCACACGCGGTCTATCCTGTAGCATTTGATCAAAAAGACGAATTAGTCCTAGCTCTATTAAGAAATGTGGAATTCGATTCAGTAATTATTTTTTGCCGAACAAAAATCGGTGCTGATAAAGTAGGTCGAATACTCAAGAGGGAAAATCATTCAGTTGCAATTCTTCACTCCAACCGTACTCAGGCCGAACGTGAAAGATCACTCAAAGGATTCCGCGATGGAAAATTTGAAGTCCTAGTAGCTACAGACATCGCCTCTCGAGGCCTTGATATCGCGAATGTAAGTCATGTGGTTAATTCTGATGTCCCCCAGCATCCAGAAGATTATGTGCATCGAATTGGCCGCACCGGACGAGCTGCAGCAACAGGCGATGCGTATACAATTATGGTGGCTGAGGATCGACAGCACATGGAGGCAATTGAACGATTTATAGGGAATAAAATAAAACGCGAGAAAATCGAAGGTTTTGATTACAAATACACTGCACTATTTGATGATGGTAAGCGAAGTGGTATGCCTCGATTTCGTGGTGGATCAGTCGGACGAGGGTTTTCATTTGGAATGTCAACACGAGGCAAAAGTGGAGGCCGCCGTCGCCGTTAGCTACCCAACTACAACCAACCTCTTAACCTATAATACAGCCAACCAATTTGCTCATGCATATACCAAGCCAAATGATTAAATCCGGAATTGTTAGGGACCGGATAAAAACGCCACATATTTTCTAGAGCACTCGTACCCTGCAAATCACAACCAACTGGTACAACCTCAAAACCAACATTCTCAAAGAGCGCCTTTGATCGGCGCATGTGCCAGGCAGATGTAACTAAAGCAATTTTTTTCCAGCCATTTTTATTTGCTAACTCTAATGTATTGATAGCCTCATCCCGTGTATTAGAGTTAACACCCAAATCATAAACTGGCTGATCGAACGGCTTCCAAGCTTCAATCCATTTTTTCAATAATTTACCTTCGCCTTGTTGTCTTCCCTTTTCCGAAAATCCACCACCCCCTGCAACAAAAGCCTTAGCTTTACCGATTCTAACCAGTTCTACAGCGGTTAAAATTCGATCTGCCGAATCATTTAATTCGATTTGAAACATTCCCTTAGAACTAAAACTATGGCCTCCACCTAAAACAACTACAGCATCACACACAGGGAGAGCACTAAAATCTTCTACAATATAAGGACGTTCTAGAGTAGCTAACAAATAAGCCGGAAGCTTCGTACCACCTATAATACTCATCAATAAGACTATACTGCCCGAAAACAAGGCTTGGCGTTTGTCTTTTTTGGCAATCGACTTCAGGCAGGCAATAAAAAGGATCACCCAAATAATACCAATCGGTTCAAACAAACGGCCTATGGTTTTAGAAAGGAAATACATTACTCGTACACATGCTTAACTAAACAGATTTTATTCCCAGGAAAAAACAGTGTATTGAATTTCCATGAACAAACCAGCACTCTCTTGGTAGATGCATAAAGGAAAATTCATTCTATTTTTTTGCGCCTTCCTGGCTGCATTAACGCTTGGCCATGCAGCACAACAAATACCGATTTCCATAGAAACACTGACAACCAAATCGGACGCAGTCATTCAGGGTAAGGTAATTGGAATATTTTGTAAACGTGACCCTGAAGGTAGAATTTTTACGGAAACACGCTTAAATATAGTCGAACAGATTAAAGGCAACTCAAACAAAAAAATATTTAAAATGGTTAGTGCTGGAGGCATTCTTGGTAGTGTTCGATCGGGATCAGTTATAGCTCCTAAGTTCAAGATCAACGAAGAAGTAGTTGTATTTTTAGTTTTCAATAGTAGAGGGGAAGCAATACCCGTGGGCCTAAATCAAGGATGTTTTGAAGTCTATAACAGAGCAGAAAAAGGTCCGGCCATGGTTCGAAATGCATTTCATGGTTCTCCCAAATCAACAAATTCTTATGCTATAATTAAGCGAGCTACAGGAAAATTTAAGCCACTGACTTTGGCAGAACTCAAACGCCGTATAAGGAGGGCGGAGAAATGAAGGGCTGGCTTCTAATACTGATGGTGTTTGGCTTAGCTAAAACAGCAATAGCTTTCGTCTTATTTAAAAATGAAGATGGTAAACCATTAAAATGGCATTTAGATAATCTGAACCCACTTGTGCATCCAAATGTAGTAAATAGAGAAACTAGGGAAATTCAATTCCACCTATCTAACGATGGTTGGTCAGAAGAAAATGTAGAGGCTGAACTGAACTCTGTACGTTCGGCTGCAGCTCAATGGCAAGCTGTATCAGGAACAATATTGAAATTTTCGGAAGGAGATTTACTAAGCCCTGGAGTAGACATAAATGGTAATGATAATAGAAATGTTATTTATTGGGTAAAAGAAGCAGCCCCAAGCGGTGCAGTCCTCGTTAATAACGAACGTTCTGAAATAAGCGGAGCACTTGCAGTAACATTTCCTACATACTTTGAGGATCACACAATTGTTGAGGCAGATATGGTCTTCAACGGCGTGAATCACCGATGGTTCACGGATTACACAAACTCATTCTCGAAAGACAATCTTGTAGAAGCGGTAGCACTACATGAGTTTGGCCATTTCATTGGTCTCCAGCATTCCCCACTCGGAGCAGCTTCAATGTTTTCACGAACTGTTGCTGGGGTAAGTGTGTCAGCTGGATTAACATTAGACGAAGTAGCTGCCGTTAGATCATTATACGGAATTAGAACTGAAGCAAACCAACTTGGTTCAATTGTGGGAAATGTAAAATTAGATAACAAAAAAATATTTGGTGCAGTTATAATTGCAGAAGACAAGCATGGAAATATTGTTCAATCAACGGTCACAAATAAGGGCGGCGACTATGAATTACTATCACTAGCACCAAATCAATATTACATACGAGTTTCACCATTACATTCACCTCTGGCAAATCAACCACTGGTACGTGATGTGGACATATCAATTGAATATCAGGGTGCCGACATCAATTTTATCTCAACAAAACCTAGCAAGGTTACTGTAACTTCTAATAATGTCACTAAGGCTGACTTTACTGTTCTTGGCGGAAATCCGTCTTTCTATATTAATGCTATCCGACCTGCTACTAAGAAAGAAAATCTATTCGAGTTTGCTTTTGGTCCATTTGGAATAAAACCTGATGGGGAAAAACAACTGATAGGAGTATACTCCCCTAACCTACCAACAAGATCGGCTAAACTCAGAGTTACCGGGGATGGCATCACTTACGGGAATACAACCTTCGATTCAGACGTTTTTAATGGATATAATCTTATAACTGTCGAAATAACTGTGCAAAAGAATGCCTCCCCCGGCATTAGAAGTTTGTATGTGGATAAAGGTAATGAACGAACTTATGCAAATGGATTCATCGAGATTTTTCCTAATATACAAGATTTTGATTTCGATGGATTGAATGATTTTTGGCAAAGAAAAAACTTCCCAATATTTGCCAGCAAAATATCCCGAGCCGGTGCGGACCCTGATGCTGATGGTTATTCTAACCTAGAGGAATACATTACTGGAAAAGATCCAAATAATACTGAATCATATCCTTCATTAGAAATAAACAGCATCACTGTTGACCACAATGGAACAACAATCCAATGGAACAGCATACCAGATAAAAGCTATCAAGTCTGGCGCAAAAAGGATGTGGCTTCATCCAAGTGGATAAAAGTTAAAGGGCCACAAACAGCACAAAGATCATTCATGTTTTTTAATGATCCAGACGAACGAGAAAAACTGCAATTCTACCGAGTTCAAGCCCTGCCATAATGGCAAACTAACCAACAAATGCTTTTAAATATCTACCCGTATGAGAGAGACTTGATTCAATAATTTTCTTTAATGGGCCTTGTACAACAATTTCACCTCCCTCGTCACCTCCCTCAGGACCTAAATCAATAATCCAATCAGCAGCAGCTATAAGATCAAGATTATGCTCTATTACTAATACCGTATGACCAGCATCCACCAAGCGTTGAA
>JAYZHR010000126.1:0-12171 GCA_036166355.1 Verrucomicrobiota bacterium
CTAGGAAGCCAATAGCGTTACATATCAAAAAGTTTCCATTGTTCTCCTCTGGAAAATGATCACTGGAAAGAATTCCGCTCGAACAAACCGGGCGAACAGTCTTTTTCAACAGCTCTTGCATTTTGAAGTTCCCCTTGCCATCTGGACGTACTTGATAAGCCCTACCGCCCGTCCCATCTGTGGCGTAATGGTACCCCCAATAATCAAAGCTTATTCCATGGGGATTTGGACTATTATTGGCATGACGTTGAAAACGAAACGTACGGGGATTAAATCGATACATTGCTGATGCCGTATCCCGCTGCGGTCCTTGCCAAGGTGTTTCGACATTGCTGACATGGAACACTCCGCGCTGATAGTATATATATCCATCCGGACCATAGACGATATTGTTTGCTGCGTGATGCGTGTCAGCGGAGTCAAGGCCATGTAGCAGTCTTTCTTTTACATCAGCTACATCATCACCATTGGTGTCCTTGAAGTAAATCAGGTCCGGACAACTAGCTACAATTACCCCGCCGTTCCAGAAATCAAATCCCGTTGGATTGTGGACGCGGGCAAATGTAATCATTTTGTCTGCTTTCCCGTCCCTGTCTTTATCTGGCAATATGACAAGAGCGTCTTCAATTTGTTTATGTGAAGGGTTCCGGATGGGTTCCCATTTTGGATAAGTCGGCCAAACAGCTGCCCAAATGCGCCCCTTAGTGTCTACCCCCATCTGCACTGGGTTAATCATTCCGTCGAACATTTCCTCTGATGCAAAGACATTTGCCTTCATGTTGGGGGCCAATTTGAGTTTGGCTAATGTGTCCTCTGGCTTATCATATTTAACTGACCCTTCCTTGTTAGAGTTACTGCTTGGTGATTTCCCCCCAACATTCGAAACGACGTTCACTGGCGCTGGAACATTGCTGTCATCCGGCTCAACTTTTTTTCCTTTGGCAGCAGCATGCACAACCTTGTCGCGATTAGCTGTCATAACATCGATCATCTTTAGCTCATGCTGCAAAACCTCTCGATTGGTTTGTCCGGCAACGAACTTAAGCCCTGATCTCCCTCCCCAAACATCATTACCATCAGTTGCTCGATAACGATTGTGCCAATGCCAATTTTTATTAAGGACGGCATCCTGTATGCGAGACAGCTTACGGCGGCTTACTCTCGGAGTTTTTCCAAATAAATTTTTGTAAATCCCCTGTGCTAAAAGCTTGTTGCCATCACTTGTGAGATGAATACCGTTTAGTGTTAGCGGCTTTCTGTTTTTTTCATAAAGATTGTTTGATAGAGAAAATAGATCCACGAATTCAACTCCCTTCTCATTAGCAACCTTGCGGGTAACTTCAGCATATTTAGCAAGCCGCTCATTGTTCACAGAGCCATCCGGCAAGTTGGCTTGCCCCAAATTTTCGTGCGCTATCGGAGAAAGCAGCACTAGGCGAGGCGCACTTTTCCCGTTGTATTTTTTCCCCTTGGTCTCATCTACCCACTTTGCCAAGTCAGCCTGATATGCATCCGGGCTGTTATCAAAAGACTCATTGTACCCCCAGAAAGCAAGTATGACATCTGCCTTGGAAATTTCGAGATACGCGTCTGCGCTTGGGAATCCATTGTTTCGAGGACGATTATTAACTTTGTCTCCGCCAAATCCATGATTTCGAAACACCAACTCTTTTTCAGCCATGGTGCCTTGTATATAGCTTTCAAGCCACCCATGGTGCTGCATACGCTCGGCTAGAGCATTGCCTATAAGCACCACATGCTCGCCTTTATTAAAATCTAGCGCTTGGCTGGAACTCACAGCCCCAAGCCCTAAAGCAAGCGCGGTTAATAAGCCCAGAAGCCTTGTTTTGATGTATTGGATTTTGTTCATTATATTTAAATTATTTTTGTTTTCCTGTCCCGAAGGAACCAAGGCTCGTCGGTTAACACGCCTGACGGCCTCACATTAGGGTTTTATTCAAGCGGACCGGTAGGATTACCGCAGAAAGCCTCTAAAGTAAATCGAGAAAACCCTAGCTATAAACCGTTGGTTAACCTTAACCAAAAGCTTCCCGAAATAGGTCTATGCTCTTGGCAACCCCTTCGTCTGCTGGAGCTTTCCCTTCAAACTCCAATGAAATATATCCTGAATAATTTACATTCTTCAAAATCCGAGCAACGCGATTATAGTCGAGGTCCAGAGTATACCATTCTCCCCCGCCATAGTAGGTCTTGGCTTGGACGAAATCTGCTTTTGGGGCAACCATCTCCAACTTGGTATAAGGATCTTCAAGAAAATTTCCTGTATCCATAAGCAGGCCTAGCCACGGTGAGTCAATTGCGTTAACAATGCGCAGGAGCCCCTCAGGAGTTCGTGTTAACCCCCAATGATTTTCCAAGGCAAGCATGACTCCACAGTCGGCAGCCTTAGGAAGGCATTTCTCAATAGAATCGATACACCACTTAAATCCATCGTCTAAGGTGTATCCCGGGAGGATTGGCTCTTTGCCGCGAAGCTCCATAAGTTTATCGAATGACTTTACGGTTCCCCAGCGGCCTGAGTTGAGGCGGATAGATGGAATCCCCATGCGATAAGCAAGCTCAATACACTTTTTTGTGTGCTCAATATTTTTGTTCCTAACTGCAGGATCAGGGTCCACAAAGTCCTGATGAATCGACAGGCAGATTAAATCAACTCCGTTCTTGAAGGCGTGCCTCTTGAGCTTCTGCAAATATGAATTGTCCTCAGAATCCATTTGTCGATGGAGTATGTCCACTCCCTCAACCCCCAGTCGTGCGGTCTTATCAATTACGGTTTCAATTGAAACTTTTGGATCTCGAAAGTGCCAGTATGAATAGGAAGATATCCCTAATTTGATCCTTTTGCTTTTTGTCTTTGAAGATTGTTGCAAATCCGTGGTCGCACAGCCTGCGCCAGCAGTAGCCAGAACGCCAAAAGCGGATGATGAGCCAATAAATTGACGTCGGGATATCGATAGGGGTGAATTGTTCATGCCCGGCCAGTATCGTAAGGCTTTATTTGAATGTCCAGCGCTCGGCCATGCCCTCAGGCTTGACGAGGCGGGGGCAGCAAAACTAATCTCCCGCCGCTTTTAACATGCCGACACTCGGCGTGTTTACACATTTTTGACGAAGGAATCCCGTGGAAGTCTCAGTAACCGATCTTTCCCCCTGCAAAAAGCAGCTCCGTATCGAAGTAGATGCGGAGACTGTGGACGCAAAATTTGATGCCGTCGCCAAGGACTTCCGCCGCCAAGCAAATCTCCCCGGTTTTCGCCCTGGCAAAGCTCCTCTGGCCAACGTGATGCGTACATACGCAGATAAAATCGCTGACGAAGCAAAACGTGCTCTTATGGCTGATAGTTATGGCCAAGCACTTAAGGACAAGGAATTAAAACCCGTAATCATGCCTGAAATTGAGGAATTGCAATTTGGGCATGGGAAGCCATTTCAATACATGGCTACAGTGGAAATTGCCCCCTCCTTTGATCTTCCCGAATATAAAGGACTTGAAGTTGAAAAGGAGCGGCGCAGCGTTACCGAAGATGATGTCAATAAAGCCCTCACTACATTGCAAGAACAACGCGTCGAATATAAGGACGTTGATCGCCCCATGGCCGAAGATGATTTCGTGGTTGTAAACTACAAGGGAACAGTTGATGGCAAGCCCATTACAGACTCTGTTAAAGTCGCTCGAGGGCTAAGCGAACAAGCAAATGCTTGGCTACATCTTAAGCGCAACCCCCTTGTTCCTGGGCTAGTTGAAGCTCTTATAGGAAGCAATAAAGGGGATAAGAAAACCGTCTCTGTTACCTTTCCCGAAGAATTTATTTACGAGGAACTGGTCGGGAAGGAAGGACAGTTCGAGGTGGAGGTGGTTGAAATTAAGGAACAGTCTTTGCCCGAACTAGACGACACCTTTGCAAAATCCTTTGGCGCAGAAAGCTTCTCTAAGCTTCGTGAAGGGGTTGAAGGCGATCTCAAAAATGAGCTCGAGTATTCCCAAAAACAATCGATTCGCAACCAGTGCGTTCAAAAATTACTTGATGCTGTAAGCTGCGCACTCCCAGAGACCATTGTTAATCAAGCTACCCGCGCCGTGGTCCATAACATTGTACAATCCAATCACAACCGAGGCGTATCCAAAGATGTAATCGAGGAGAACAAAGACGATATCTACAACAATGCCAAGTCCAATGCAGAAGTACGCGTAAAAGCTAATTACATCCTCGCTAAAATTGCTGAAAAGGAGGGGGTCAAAGTAACCGAACAGGAATTAAGCCGCCAAGTTGCTGCAATGGCGATGCAACAGAAGATTAAACCTCAAAAGATGGCTGACCAGCTCAAGGAAAATGGCGGTATCTATGAGGTGCAAGAGGAAATCCTTAACGCCAAAGTTATAGATCTGCTTCAAGATAACGCCAAGATATCGGAAGTCGACCCCAAGCCAGAATCTGAACTTTCATGCTGTGACGATCCCGATCAGGATTGTAACCACTAGCCCCTTAGCTTCTCCCTAGCTCCTTTATTTACAGTTCTTTTAGCTTTCACGAATAGTTCCCCCTCCCCTCTCTCTCGCCTATAACTCTTTTCCTTTGGTTGACTTCAGCGTGAGCATACGGAAAATAGGGCGTGCCCTCATTTTGCCAATTCGATTTCTGCCGCTTCAGTCTGAGTTTAGGCTTAAGCTTAATCGTATTGAGCTCTGCATATGCAGAGGAGTCTCGCGACTCCAAACCGGATGGAATGTTTTGGGATGCCCACATTCGACCACTATTTAAAACGCATTGTTTAAAATGTCATGGTGGAGTGAAACAAAAAGGAGGATTAGACCTTCGCACCCTGGGTTCTACTTTAAAAGGAGGGGAATCCGGGCCTCCAATATTGCCGGGAAACCCAGAAGATAGTCTCATTTACAAGGTGCTTTTGCCTGGCGCCGACCCTCATATGCCCCCCGGGGATGAAAAACAACTTCTGGAAACAGATTTGTCTCTGGTCAAGAATTGGATTGGGGCTCATATGAATACTAAAGCTTTCGACCCCAAATCCCGCACATGGAATGAATCAACCTCTATTGCTGAACAGCTCATCGCCCCTTTGCCTCCTGCTGGATTATCCGGGCCGCGAGTGATCGATGAATTAATTCGCGATGTCTGGATAAAGAAAAACATTTCTCCTGCAAGAAAATCTCCCGATCAACTTTTTGTTCGCCGGATTTATCTCGATCTTATTGGGCGAATCCCTACCTCCGAGGAGCGTACATTATTCCTTCTTGATAACCGAATTCGTAAACGAGAAGTGCTAATAGACTCCCTTCTTTCTCATCCCGAATTTGCCCCTCATATGCGAGAGATGTTTGACATACTCCTGCTTGGGCGTGCGGATAAAGGAAAACAGCAACGCCGTGAAAACAGCAATTGGCACTCATACCTTGAAGCAGTATTCCGCGAAAATCGGCCTTGGAATGAATTTGTTCGAGAAATCATTTTAGCCCAATCCGGCGAAGATAATAATCGGGGGGCAACATGGTTTCTATATGAGAAAAACAATGACCATCAAAAGATGGCCGAATCAATTGCTCCTGTGGCATTCGGAGTCGATGTTCAATGTGCACAATGCCACGATCATCCCAGTGCTCCTGAAATCAAACAGGCCCACTATTGGGGATTGGTAGCCGCCTTTAATCGAAGCAAAAATGTGGATACGAAAAATGGCCCTGGCCTGTCAGAGTCTGCTATCGGCGGATTTATAAGCTACAAAAACCTAGCTAAAGTCAGTGCTCCGGCTGAACTTATTTTCTTAAACGGGATATCTGTAGCTGAGAAAAAACCGGCCAAAGGAGAAAAGGAAAAAGATGATCCTACCAAATATTTTATCCCTCCTTCGCAAAAAACCGTTCCTTCTCAACCTAAATTTTCCCGTCGCAAGACCCTTGCCTCCGCGGCATTGACAGATAACCCTAGACTTGCAAAAGCCTTCGTAAATCGGATTTGGGCAATGCTTATTGGGCGCGGGCTTGTGCACCCGGTAGAAGAAATGAGTTCGGAATACCCTCCGAGCCATCCTGAATTGCTCAATTGGCTAGCCTTAGACTTCGAAAATTCCGGTTATGATATAAAACAACTGATTCGCCATATTGTGCTCAGCAATGTTTACCAGCTCGACTCGATTCCTTCTGGCCCAAATCGCCCGGCATCCAATACATTTGCAACAGCTCTGGAAAAGCCTTTGCATGCAGAAGTGCTTTACCGCTCCCTTCTTGTTGCTACTAAACAGTGGCCGTCCAAAGACAATCGCTCTCCAGAAACTCAATCTCTCCGAGAAACTTTACTTTCTCGCTTTCCAGATTTGTTTCCCCGCCAATACAACGCCTCCATCCAACAAGCTATGTTTCTCACTAATAATGCTAAGGTTCGAGACCTTTTACAGCCCAATAGAAACTCTTCAAGTGAATTGAACCTTTCCTCAATTTTGCTAAATATGTCTGCCTCCGCTGAAAAAGTTTCTATTGCCTTTGAGAATGTTTTTGGCCGATCGCCTAGTAAAAAAGAGTTTACTCTGTTTAAAGACTTTCTTGATAAACGACGCGCCCGCCCTTCTCAGGGGATAGAACAGATGTTATGGGCCATGATTTGCAGCCCTGAGTTTTTGATAAACCACTGATGGAAAATTCCCAGCCTTCAAATCTTGATCAATGCGGAAGCCCAGAACACGGCGTTCATCGGCGGCGTTTTTTGGAGGGCGTGGGCGGCGGCCTCGGGGCTATATCAACGGCCAGTTGGGCAGGGCTATTCTCTAATCCTGTTTTTGCCGAGCAAACTAAACGCTCCCAAAAGCGTTGTATTTTACTTTGGTTATGTGGCGGCCCAAGTCAGTTTGAAAGCTGGGATCCCAAACCAGGCCGACTTACAGGCGGCCCATTTAAAAGCATCCCCTCCAGCTTGCCCGGTTTTCACGTAAGTGAACTAATGCCTAAGTGTGCCAAGATTATGCACAAACTTTCTGTTGTGCGATCGATGAAAACTGATCTTGAAAACCACAATACTGCTATCGACTTATTGAATCGGGGAGACAAGCCGCGCCCCCCATTTATTCGGCCAACTCTTGGTTCTGTATTGGGCCAGCAACTGGGCCAACTGGACTCCCCCATTCCCAATTTCATCTTGCTTGATCCCTGTCCTGAAGGGAATGAGTTTAAAGGATTTAAGGCGGGCAATTGGGCTGGCTGGCTCGGAGCACAATACGGTCCTGTTCGGCTCGGGGGGCAATACAAACTGCCTGACGTCCATCGTCTTTCTGACATTACTACCGGCGATCACGAAGAGCGCGAATTGCTTCGTCAGTTCATTGGCCGAAAATATGAAAATGAGCGGAAAAGTGCTGCTGCCGCATCTCAAAATGCTGCTTTTGCTCGAGTTAAAGGCCTAATGAGCTGTGCTGATCTCTTTGATCTCGACCAGCTCCCGCAGAAAGACAGGGATCGCTATGGCCCTGGAACGTTCGGCCTCCATACATTATTGTCACGCCACTTAGTAGAAAATGGAGCCCCATTTGTGATGGTTGCCAATGGAATGCCGTGGGACAGCCATGTATTCCACAACGAAATATATCAAATGGTAATTCCGGATCTGGACAATATCCTTTTCCAGCTAGTAACGGACCTCGAAGACCGCGGCATGCTTGAAGACACGTTGGTTGTTGCCATGGGAGAATTTGGTCGAACTCCTGGAATCAATGCTGCTCGCGGACGGGATCACTATCCTCAGGCCTGGAGCCTGATGATGACTGGCTGTGGCATCAAGCAAGGCGTTGTAGTTGGGGAAACCGATAAGGACGGCTATGAGGTCATCAGCAAGCCGTATAACGAGCGAAACCTCTTCGCAACAATCTTTACCGCCCTAGGGCTCGATCCCCACAAGCAATATGACCTTCCCGGGCTTCCTACATTTCACTTCGTTGAAAAAAAATCAGCTCCCATTCATGAGCTGCTTTCTTAAGCCATGGACAAATCTGAACAACAGCTCACGGTTAATGCCAAACAGGACAAAGAAATTAAGCTTCCTTCGGCAGCATTGGGCTTGTCCCTTTCCCGTGATGACTCCCTATGTCATGCCACTGGAATGGATGGCGGGGTACATGAAATTAATGTTGAGTCCGGCAAAGCAAAACAAATTGGTGAGCACCAAAGTTATGCTGCCTCCTTGGAGTTAATGCCTGATCAAAAGACCCTTATTTCCGCCGGTTACGATGGTCATATTATCTGGCACGACTTAGACAGCCGAAAGGTTCTACGAAATATTAAGGCACACGATTTTTGGAGTTGGCAGATGAAAATTTCTGACGATGGCTCCAAATTAGCCAGTGTAACTGGTCGGTATGCCTGCGGAGGTTATAAATACGAACCAGCTCCCGAAGTCGAACCTTCCGTATGTGTATACGATACAAGGTCCGGCAAATCTTTGATTAAATTCCCTCATGTTCCCCCAGTCCAATCGTTGGCTTTCAGCCCTAACAACCGATTTTTAGCAGCTGCAAATCTTATGGGAGAAATTCGAATCTGGGACTTGATGGAATCCCAGCAGGTTGCTAATTGGACAACGGGAGCTTTTACCGGCTGGGGAATCATCAAGGGGCATTACTATACGGGCGGTATCTTTGACATGTTCTTCTCGAAAGACAGCAAAGAGATTACTGTCTGCGGCATGGGCTCAACTAGGGACCCTGCCGCAGGAAACGGAAAACAGCTTTGGCAAAAGTTTGACTGGCAGGCTTCTCCAGCAAAAAAACTTGATGAAACTCACTCCGGCGAACACGGCTCGGGCCTTATGGAATCCCTTGCTCAACATCCCTCCGGCAAATATTTCGCAATGGCTGGAAGATTATTTAAGGGAAATTGGAACGTCGCTTTCTTTGACACATCCACGGGCAAGCTCTTACACTCTCTGGACTGCGGCATGCGTTGCATCAAGGCCCGATTTAATGCCGCTGGAAACAAATTGTTCATTGCTGGCGCTGTCCGTCAAAGCAATGATATTAAGAAAAAAGACTCCCCGAAATTTGGACGAATAAAAATCTTTAACATCTCTTAACATGCAAGAATATATAGAACGCGTAGTCGACCTCACTGACCCGAACGAAACGGAGCTCCTTAATTTATCATTGGATGACGCCCGGAATCGTATGCTCACAGGCAGCCCGGAATCCATCCGTGACTTTGATGGCTCATTCGCTCTTGTTGCAAAAGATGGCAAATCGGTAAAACTCGCCCGTTCTTTGGACCGCCCCTTACGCTATTTTTTAGCCAAACAAATTGAGGGACCCGCGTTAATTGTCGCTCATCGCATTGATAGCATTCGGCAGTGGCTTGAAGAGCAAGGTTTCGGAGATCAGTTTCATCCATATTACACTCGGATGGTTCCCGCACATTATCTTGTTTCCATTCAACTTGTTGGCTGCCCAGATCCCGATCCTATCTATGAACGATTTTTTAATCCGGTTCGCAACAAGTATACAACGGATCTTGATCCAATCGGGCATGACTATATAGCAGCACTTAAATCTGAAGTGCTCAAATGGATAAAACGTATTCCCGAAAACGAACCTATTGGATGCTGTTTTTCTGGCGGCATAGACAGCGGAGCAGTTTTTCTCGCTATTTATTCGGCCATGAAGGAGCTCGACTATGACCTCGGCCGCCTTAAAGCCTTTACTCTCTCCTTTGGGGACGGCCCCGATCTGGAACAGTGCAAGGAGTTCTTATCCAAACTAAATATGGAAATGTTCCTGGAGCCTATTGATGCCAACCTCGGAGACATCGATGTTGCAGAAACAATTCAAATCGTTGAAGACTACAAGATTTTAGATATCGAATCCGCCTCCATGGCTGTTGCTTTATGCCGTGCCATTCGAAAAAAATATCCCGACTGGAAATATCTCATCGATGGAGATGGCGGAGATGAAAACCTAAAAGACTACCCAATCGAAGAAAACCCTGAGCTTACAATCCGGAGTGTCGTCAATAATCAAATGCTTTACCAAGAAGGCTGGGGAGTTGGCACAATCAAACACTCCCTTACTTACTCCGGCGGCTTAAGTAGATCATACGTAAGAACCTATGCCCCTGCACTCCACTTTGGCTTTAAAGGCTTTAGTCCTTTTACCCGGCCGAATGTGGTTGAGGTTGCAGAAGGAATTCCATTTATTGAATTAACTAACTTTGACATCGATAAGCTTTACGCTCTAAAAGGAGATATTGTTGCCAGAGGGATTAAGTCTGTTTTGGGCTTTGACATGCCTGTTTTCGAAAAACGCAGATTCCAACATGGAGCCACCTCGGTAAGTTCGCTTCGTGAAAATATTCCTGCCCAGGAAGGTAAGCTGCGTAAAAAATTCTTGGAGCTTTATTCCTAATTCTCTCTCCAGCTTTTCTGAAAATTTCCCGGCCTCCTCCTCGTCCCGGAGTTCGTGGGTTCGCCAACTCCGTAGCCCGAAGAATAAGCTGTCCCCAAATCGCCCCTATTCTGTGCTTCTGGAAAAAGAGCGGTCCGCCGAGGGGTTAATCGTTGATGGGCTGACAATATTTCTTACCAATAAGGAATGTTCATGGACTTGTTTGATGTGTGATCTTTGGCAAAACACACTAGATTCACCCGTCCCTTCCGGCGCCATTCTGGAACAAATTAATTTTGCACTAGATTACGCTCAACGCAAACTTGGGAATCTTGAAAATCTGCATCAAATCAAACTCTATAATGCGGGGAGCTTCTTCGATCCGAATGCTATTCCTATATCTGAAGATACACGCATAGCCAAAAGATTAGACATGTTTGAGAGGGTAATTGTGGAATGCCATCCCTCGCTTGTTGGAGACAGGTGCCTTCGGTTTAACGACTCCATAAATGGAAAACTAGAGGTTGCTATTGGATTAGAGACCGTTCATCCCGAGATTCTGGCTAAACTCAACAAACGCATGACCCTTGAAGACTTTCAGTCTGCAGCTTCTATTTTGCTTAAAAACCAAATCTCCCTTCGGTCTTTTGTCTTATTGCAGCCTCCTTTCATGCCTCGCCAAGAGGCAGTCATATGGGCTAAAAAATCCGTCGATTTTTCCTTCCTCTGCGGCGCTGCGGTTACATGTGTCATCCCCACTCGGACGGGCAACGGCGCAACCGATCTTTTGGCCCGCTCCGGACAATTTTATGAACCTACCATTTCCCAACTCGAAGATGTCATGGATGAGGTTGTTGGCAATCATGTTCATCGCGTTTTCGCCGACTTATGGGATTTGGCCCGGTTTTCACAATGCAAATCTTGTTTTTCCCCCCGCAAAATTCGCCTTGAAAATCTGAACCTTTCTCAGGCTATTTCTACTCGTGTTTCATGCTCCCACTGCGATTGACCCTTTATCACTTCGGGCTTAATTTGGCGCTTCATGAATGTTGACCATCCGGTAATTGAACGGCTTGAGGACTATCTCTCTCAATCTCCTAAGATTGGAAAGGATGTGTATATCTCAAAATCTGCCGTCGTGTTTGGCGCTGTTACTATCGGAGACCGAGCTAGTATTTGGTACAATGCCGTACTTCGTGGAGATATAAATGAAATTACGGTAGGAGAAGGCACCAATGTTCAGGACAATGCCGTGTTGCATATCGCTGATGATTTTGGCTGCCATGTGGGCAAATATGTAACGATTGGCCATTCCGCCGTTGTCCATGCTTGCCGTGTTGGGGATGAAACATTGGTGGGCATGGGATCGACCATCCTTGACGGAGCAACTGTGGGAAATCAGTGCATCATTGGTGCTAACGCACTTGTAAAACAGGGCCATCAAATCCCCGATGGATCGTTAGTTCTTGGAAGTCCGGCAAAAATTGTTCGTTCTCTTTCGGAAGAAGAACGCGGCTCCCTTAAAGACTGGGCTGATAAGTATGTTGCCAATGCTGCCTTTTGCATGGAGCATAAAATAAACGTCGGCGCCGTAATGCCCATCTGATTTTCTTTGCGCCCCCGCCAATCCTCAAGCACAATGCGCGCGCTTAACAACAAGCAGGGCCCATAGCTCAGTGGTTAGAGCAGACGACTCATAATCGTTTGGTCGGGGGTTCAAATCCCTCTGGGCCCACCATTTCTTCATGCACCATTCCAAAGGCAAACTGATCTATGATGATC
>JAYZHR010000127.1:0-2549 GCA_036166355.1 Verrucomicrobiota bacterium
AGAATCATCAGAGGTAATGATTAAGCTCTCTCGCCGTTATGGCCAAGCGAGGGGACAATTTGAGATAATTACTGCTGAAAACTCTTTTCACGGAAGAACAATGGCTGGTATCTCAGCAACTGGCCAAACGAAAGTGAAAAGTGGCTTTTACCCCCTGCTCCAAGGATTTTCTCATGTTCCTTTCAATAATTTGGATGCAATCCGTTCCGCCATCTCTCCATCAACTATAGCTGTAATGATTGAAGGCGTTCAGGGAGAAAGCGGCGTTCAACCAGCGTCCGCCGAATACCTACTGGGATTACGTGAAATTTGCGACCAACATAATTTGTTGCTTCTTTGGGATGGTGTGCAGTGTGGTCATTTCCGTACCGGATCTTTCCAAAGTTTTCAAACCATACTTGGTGCAAGTATTGGGGATTTTTTACCAGATGCTGTCGGAATGGCAAAATCACTGGGAGGCGGATTTCCAATAGGTGCAGTTTGGATCTCAGAAAAACATGCTGATATACTTGGGCCCGGAACACACGGTTCAACTTTTGGGGGCAATCCACTTGCTTGTGCAGTAGGCAACAAAATACTTGAGATAATTGACCGTGATAATCTAGAGCAAAACGCTAGAGAAATGGGGCAATTCTTCGTTAAAGGCCTTAAACAAATCCAGAAAAAACACCAACATATAATCAAAACAATACGAGGTGTCGGCCTAATGATTGGCATTGAAATGAGCAGTCAAATTAAATCTTTTGATGAAGGAAAACCAGCATCTGTCCAATGGATTTCAGCCTTGCATGAAACTGGACTACTAACCATACCTGCAGGAGAATCGATAGTTCGTTTTTTACCAGCTTTGAATCTAGAAAAAAATGAAGCACAAGCTGGCCTAGATATGTTTGAACAAACCATCAATAATTTAATATCGTGAAACATCTTCTAAAACTTGAGGGGATGTCAAAAAAAGACATGCTTGATATCCTTGACTCTGTAAAGACGATCAAAGCTGGTCGAGGAACCAACGAAATCAAAACGCTTGACGGCCAGACATGGGCAATGATTTTCACAAAATCTTCCACTAGAACTAGAGTATCATTTGAAGTCGGTATTAGAGAACTTGGCGGATCAGTAATGTTTCTCAATTCGAATGATATGCAACTTGGGAGAGGCGAGCCCATCAAGGACACTGCACGTGTTCTTGGACGCATGGTGCACGGCGCAGTTATCCGCACCTACGCACAGTCAGATGTAGAGGAGTTTGCAAGCCTTTCAAATATTCCGACTATCAACGCGCTTACGGATGACGAACATCCATGTCAAATTTTAACAGACATTTTTACTTTCGAAGAAGCTCGCGGCCCTATTCAAGGTAAAGTCGTAACATACGTTGGTGATGGGGCCTGCAATGTTCCTCTTTCTTGGATTCACGCTGCTGCTGCTCTGGATTTTGAATTACGCATAGCAGCCCCAGTAGAATTTCAGCCAAATAAAGATATCTTAACTAAAGCAAAAGGAAATATATCCTGTACTGAAGATATTAGAGATGCTGTTAAGAACACTGACATGGTTTACACCGATGTCTGGGTCTCAATGGGCATGGAATCAGAGGAAGAGAAACGATTGAATAAACTAGCTAATTACCAAATTAATGATGACTTAATGAGTTATGCAAAGCCAGACGCTCTTGTCATGCATTGTCTCCCAGCATACCGCGGCAAAGAAATCGATCAGGATACTTTTGAAGCAAATGCAGAAACCATTTTCACTCAAGCCGAAAACCGCCTGCATACACAAAAAGCAATCCTAACTTGGCTCACCAACTAATATCCATTGCCAAAGTTACCCTGCTAATGAGAGTATGGACCGGATGCCAAGCGCTGGTAAGCAAAAGCGAATAAACGTCCGAAGGCCAGATATTATGGAAAAAGTCGAGGCTCAAGTCTTGACTCACTACCGAAGTGAACTTGTCGAATATATCCGTTCCAACGGTTTAAAGTTTGCCTATAAAAATACAAGCATTCGCTTAGCTAAAGAATTTGGTTTTTGCTACGGCGTGGAACGAGCAATCGATCTTGCATACGCTGCACGTCGACTCTTTGAAGATAGTAAACCAGTCTACATCCTCGGAGAGATCATTCATAACCCCCATGTAAACGAACAAATCCGTGACATGGGTGTAACCTTTCTTACTGGCAAACATAAGGGAGCCGACTTCAGCGATCTTCAAGAAAACGATCCAGTAGTAATTCCCGCATTCGGCACCGAAGTCGATATACGCAATAAACTGACTGAAAAGGGATGCACAATAATTGATGCTACATGCGGTGACGTAATGAGTGTATGGAAACGCGTACGCCAAAATGCTCGTGAAAAAGTCACTAGTATAATCCATGGAAAGGCTTGGCATGAAGAAACCTTAGCTACTAGTTCGCAGGCAAAAGCATTTGATGATGGTCACTACCTAATCGTATTCAACTTAGAGGAAACCGACTATATCTGTAATTACATCATTCAGGGAGGTAACCGTGAAGAACTATTGAAAAAATTTGACGGGGCAT
>JAYZHR010000128.1:0-8100 GCA_036166355.1 Verrucomicrobiota bacterium
ATTAATAGAGGGACCGAATGCTCCGAGCACATTGCTCTTACCTAGTGACTCATATGTTGCAATATTTTCTCTAATTGGAGGCAATGCAGCTCTTAAAATATTCAACCTGCGATCTGGCCTCCATTCATTATCAACAAAAGAAGCTTCAATTGCTGCAGTTGTTCCATCTTCGTATAGATCACCAAAGTAAATTCTTTTAGGAGTTGTCACAGAAGGTTTATTTCTCCAGTTCAGGCCCCAATTTGTTGCAATTAAATCAATTAGCCCATCATTATTAAAATCACCCGTGGCTACACCGTTCCACCAACCCTTGTATTTACTTAAGCCTAGTTGTTCAGTAATTTCTAAGGGTGTCCAGTCTTTGTTTTTCCAAGTAAACACACGTAACGAGCCCCAATGTTGAGAGATAATTAATTCAGGTTTTCCATCCCCATATATATCACTAAAAACAGCACCTTGAACCATCCCAAGCTTATCCCATTTATGTAAAATTTCAGACTTACCGTTAATAATTCTCATTAATACAGAATCAGCAGGCGATGGGTAATGCCCGGGGACAATTTGCCCCGCTAAAAAGAACTCAAGTTCATCATCGCCATTAAGATCAGTCTGGCAAATAGCACCAGTACTTCCATTCATTCCGGTACGAATTGCGGCCGTTTTTTGATTAGAAAAATCATACAGAGCGGCTGAAGGAAGCTGGGGGGATCCTGATTCATAATTCGAGACTCCAACAATTAAAGAGTTTAATTTATTATTGGAATATATGGGGGCAATCATTGTTTGATCCCAATTGGTTTTAAGAAGCAGTTTTGATTTTGACGGTTCAAAAATACCTCCAGCCTTGCCATGGAAGACGGACAAGCTGCCTCCGGCTCCATTTCCAATTACTATATCGTCTATCCCGTCAGAATTCATATCTAACCAACTAATCGACGGACCTGGTTGGCTATACTTTATTGGCATTAATAATTGCCTGCGAAAATCTTCATAAGGTCTATCTTTGTGCTTATGGCTAAGTAAACTTGAAGCATCCTTAAACAAAGCAACTTTGTTTTCTTTGACAGGTTTTTGTTCATTAAATCTTAATGGCTCTTGAAAAGTATAAGAATGATTCGGCTTAATATTTTCAACTAGTTGAACAATTCCGCTTGGCCATGTAATAGTAATTTTAGACATTCCATCTAAAACACCAAATGAACGAACTGTATGGTCGGAAGACAAATACCTTCCAGCACATATTATCTCTTGCTTTTGTATGAGCCCGTTTTGAGCAAGTGAAACTTTTGCACCAATTCCATACTTATTTTTAATACCTCTTAGCTGAACTCTTACTCGGTGGCTGGATGCTTCATTTTCATATATGCCTGCATTTTCAAGTAAATTATTTATCACTACATCCATATCACCGTCATTATCAAGATCAGCCAAAGCCATGCCTTGAGAAATGCCAGTCTGATCAAATCTCCATTTTTGAGAATAATCCGAAAATGTTCCGTCTTTATTGTTTCTAAAAGCAACATTAGAAGTTCTCAAATCCGGAAATTTAGACATTAAGGCCAATACTTTATTTTGAGATAGTCCTTTTTCATTCTTTTCTCGTTCAATAAGGTTTGCCATGTCGGCATTTTGAAAATCCCTTAATTGGCCATTAGTTACTAGTATGTCCTCGTATCCATCAAAATCGACATCGATAAAAATAGGCCCCCATGACCATTCTGAAGCTTCCACGTTAGAATAACGAGCCACCTCTGCGAATGTATTATCCCCGCGATTCATCTGAAGTGTGTTTCTAGAAAATTGTGGTCTGCTATATAAAACAGACTGATCTTCATTATTTGAAACTAATTCAGAAACTTGAAAATGCCTCATTGCATGAGATCGACTCAGCATATCCACAACAAAAAAATCGAAATCACCATCACGATCAAAATCCGCAAAATCAACCCCCATAGAAAATGTTGAAGTATTTCTTAGAGCTAACTTTGGAAGCGCAACAAAACGGCCTTTTTTATCGTTAATCCAAATACGATCTGGAGTGAATAAGTCATTGCACACATATAAATCCTGATAACCATCCTGATTAAAATCAGAGAACCTTGCTGCCAGTCCCCAATCCATCGGGATTTTGTCAAGTTTTTCGCCTGTTTCACTGAGGAAATAGTCTAAATAGTTTGCCTTACTAAAAACACCATCGCCATTATTTATGAAAAGAAAATCAGATTCACCATACTCTAAAACATTACGATTTTTAGATATTTCGAAGCGCCCTTTTAATTTTGGATTATCCATGCCAACCCCATTCACTGAAGCCACAGTTGGCAGCCCATTAACCATTCTAACTCTTATTTTTGTATTGGGACGATCCTTAATGGTTGTTGGATGAAAATTTGAAACATATATGTCCAGATCACCATCATTTTCAATATCAGCTAGAGTCAATGACATGCTTCCTGCATTTGAAGCCAAACCAGCATCTTTTGTTGTTTCTGTAAACGTTAAGTTACCATCATTACGAAAAAGCCTAGTTCCTCCGCCTAACGCATTTACTAACAAGTCCATATCCCCATCTCCATCCACATCAGCAAATGCTGAAGCCGTGGAGTCCTGGCCTGCGCATGATACTTTTGCACTATCGGTTATATCTTCAAAATTCCAATCACCAAGATTACGATAAAGTTTATTCCCATTATCCAGGCCACAAAAATAAAGATCGCATAAGCCATCATTGTCGATATCACCCGCAGCCACCCCAGAACCGCTTAACAGGTTTCGATTTCTCATGGATCTCTCATTATCCAATTCATTATAGAAATCGATTGAAGTTATGCTTGATTCAACTCGCTTAAATCCAGATGTTTTATCTTGATTGAAATGAAGTTTAACGGAGCTCAAGAATTTATCTTGCCCATATAAATCGGAATATGAAATGCCCTCAGTAATTATGATGGCCAATAATATAGAATAGAATCTCAATATTTCCCTATTCATTTCAAGGGTTCCTCAATTTCTATCGTTGCTGAATCGCGGCTTATGCTCTTTTCAGTAATATTACCATTAGGCCAAATTACTTTTAACTTACTCGCAACATCTTGGTTTAGAGTTAGAACTTGAGTCGCTGAATTCTGAGAGCGATAGCCACCACCTGCTTTAATTTCCCGAACTGCCCCTTGCCCTGTTAAAGATAGCAATTGAATTTTAGCACCAATGGACTTTGGGTTTTCTCCCTGTCCTTTCAGGCGTACTATCAGTCCTTTTTTGGCGTTAATGTTTTTATATAACTTACTTTGCCCATTGTTTTGCCCTACTAGCAAATCAACCTTACCATCATTATTAAAATCTGAAGCAGCAGCACCGCGCTGATCTCCAGTAATTTTTATTCCGCTTTCAGTTGGCCCCAATGAAAGAAAGCTCCCATCCCCGTTGCCTTTTAATAATAAGCCTTTACCTGAATCAAGCCTCGGAAATCCTGATCTGGTTGGGAAGAAATTTTGTGCGAGAAAGGCATCCTCGTAACCATCTCCGTCAAAATCTGCAACAGATATACCAAAGACGGGTGAAAGCTGTGCATCAACAGGCAAATCAATCATTTCAAATGTTCCTCCTTTATTTAAATAAATCACTGATTCGAACTTAGTAATGTGCATTTTATTTAATTGATCTAACTGCTCCCCCAGAAATTTATCTGTCGTTGTTGAAGCGTAGTCTGAATAACCCTCATACAATTCTTGAATAAATGGAATCGCAGCCAACACTTCACCATAGTTCCTAATAGGGAACAATTTCCCAGATCCTATAGGATAGTAAGATTCGAACACATCTTGAACCCCTGCCCCGCTTAGATCCCCCACATGCCAGACTAATCCATTATTTCCATATAATTCATATTTTGAATTAACTCCAAGATTTCCACAAATTAAGTCTAATTTTCCATCTCCATTAAAGTCACCACTGTTAACACTGTTCCAAAAACCAAAAGCCTTATCAAGGCCCACATTTAACGTTGTATCGGTTAACCGACCTCCTTGATTTTGAAAAATTAAGATTGGCCCTGGATCACAAGACACAACTAAGTCCGGTAAATAATCGCCCAAAATATCAGTCCATACAGCACCGCTACCAGAACCAAGATTTTTGAAAGTATTAAGATGTGCATTGTCTACTGAAAATTTTCCATCCTCATTTTTAAGCAATAAGGAACTTACAGGCAACGGGTAAGCTCCAGATTTACATCTTCCCCCGACAAACAAATCCAAATCACCATCACCATCATAATCTGCGCTACAAAAAGTAGAAAAAGCAGTCTCTCCAGCGCCGAGAATATCGACCGGATTATCTAAATTTAAAGTGTGTTTTGTTATTGCAGAGCCAATAACCAATCCATCTTCATAATTTGAATGAAGAACTAAAAGCCCGTCATTCCCGGAAATCATTTCCAATACAGATAACTGATCTCTAGAACTGATTTTGTTCAAAGATTTAGACTTTAGCTTATCAAATCCCCCGTTTTTATCATTAATATAGAGAGCCAAACTACCGCCTCTCCCTGATGAAATTGCAAAATCACTATAACCATCATTATTCCAATCTAACCAAGATATACCCGGACCTTCTTGGCTTAGCTTTTTTGGCAATAAAAGTTGTCGTGAAAAATCATCATATTCTTTATCTACATGAAAGTGGTCAATCTGATGACTGATATCATTGAATATAGCCATCGGATTAGATTCATTAATTGCATCGACTTCAATTGATTTAGATTCAGAAATTTCATAATGACTATTCTGTTCAATTTTACTGAGAGTACTTCTTCTGCCACTTCTCCATAATACTGTTATCGCCTCAATATCCTCACTTGCAGCGAATGCTTTTTTAGTTTCATCACCGGACAGGTAACGTCCTCCACTCATCACTTCTTGTGATTGATGAAGTGATTTAGATTTAACAATAATTCTAGATCCTATGCCCTGCGAGTTAGGATTAAGTCCTTTTAGCGTCACAGAAACACGAGGGGCTGAAGAATTATTCCGATAAAGGCTTGCGGCTTGGTTAAAATTATTAACAGCAATGTCCAGGTCTCCATCATTGTCTAAATCGACAAGAGCCATCCCATGTGAAATTCCATTATTATTATAACCCCACTGGTCACTAACTTCGTCAAATTTCATTTCACGATTATTCTTAAACGCCAAATTTTTCAGAAGAAGCGGCTTAAATAAAAACCTGAATTCAAGAAGCTCTCTAGCTGATCTTTTTTTAATTTTACGTAATTCGTCAGCTTGATTGGTTACATCGATATCCTGCATATCCAATGGGTGACCAGTTGTAACCAGAAAATCCTCATACCCATCCAAATCGACATCAATAAAAACCGGCGTCCAGGACCATTCTGTCGCTGCTAAGCCTGTATAATAAGCAACTTCAGCATAAGCCCCCTTCCCTTGATTCATAAAAACCGTATTATAACTATATTGCGGTCTATCATCATATCTCCCCAAATATAGTTCAGGAGGTTTTCTGTTGCTAAGTTGAGTGTGTCTAAGCTTATGTTGTCGGCTTAACATATCCGCTACAATAAAATCGTCTAGTCCATCACGATTAATATCAGCAAAGTCAACACCCATGGAAAAATGGCTACTCTTACGAATTGCCAATTTATCAATTGCCCGGAAAACACTGTTCCCTTGGTTAATCCAAACTCTATCTGGTGATTCAAAATCGTTACAAACGTAAATATCTGGCATTCCATCCTGATTAATGTCTCTAAACATTACTGACAGGCCCCACTCATAAAGCGGCTTTTTTATCGGTGCACCTTCTTCGTTCAAAAACATTCCTCCTGTAAAAGACACCGGAGAAAACCGTCCTTTACCGTCGTTTAAATACAAGTTGTCCGGCTGTCCATTCTCAATAATTTTACCATTTTCCTCTAACGTAAAACGCCCAACTGAATTAGCTTCCCGGAGTGATTTTCCGTTAATAGAAGCGACAACTGGTTTCCCGTTAACTGTTCGGCCTTTTAGTTTTGTTTCCGGTTCGTCACGTATGGTTGAAGTGCGATAATTAGTGACATACAAGTCTAAATCTGAATCACCGTCTATATCTGATAGTGCCATTGACATTCCTCCCATTCTTAAATTTAAAGGCCTAATAGCACGGAATGTTTTCTGGCCGGTATTGAGCAATACCCAAGTCCCCTGCCCAACTGAATTAACAACCAAATCAAGGAGTCCATTTCCATTCACATCAGCAAACACGGCACCAGTTGATGCAATATTACTGCCTCTTACTTTTGCCTTAGCAGTCACATCCTCAAACTTCCAATTGCCTAAATTCCGGTAAAGTTTATTTTCTGAATCAAGACCACAGAAAAAAAGGTCACACCATCCATCCCCATCAAAATCGCCAGCTGCCACCCCAGATCCGTTTAGATAGATTTGATTGGTAGTATAGCGTTCTTTAGATAAATGATTTATGAATGCAACCGATGTTTGGTTGGTTGAAACCTGTGTAAATCCAGCCCGTCCATTTTGCGGCACATCAAGCTTGCGGAAACGATAACCTTCACCAGACATCCAGTCCTCACCCTTGACTGTCTGGAAAAAAAACAGAAAAGATAAAACAGCAGAGAAAATAATCTTTGAAGTTTCTGTTTTCAAATTAAGGCTTTTGAGCACGTCCCAATATCGCTTGAATCATCAGCGAAGCTCAAGCCCTTACGCTCTTTTTAAGTGCACTAGATTTTTGAGCGTATTTGCCTGTAAGTATCAATAAACCCACTACTAATGTCATCATTAGGCAAAATAAAGGCTTTGTGTGCTTCAGGTAAATTATAGAACGGTATAGTTGGATAACGATGATGAATTGAGTGGTACCCTTCGTTGTGAGTGAAGAAA
Organism: Verrucomicrobiota bacterium; assembly: GCA_036166355.1. Classification (GTDB taxonomy): domain Bacteria; phylum Verrucomicrobiota; class Verrucomicrobiia; order Limisphaerales; family UBA1096; genus UBA1096. The sequence goes on from JAYZHR010000128.1 coordinate 6,897, forward strand.
TTCAATATCTTTCCTGTGTTTGATCTAGAACCATTACGGGTGTTGTAGTGCTCTTCAATTTCTGACCAATAATTAAGAATTGGATAAATCCACAGCAGAGGAATAATCCAATATAGAAATAAATTATGTAATTGGCCGAAGATAAAACAAATCATAAATACCACTCCCCAAAACAAGCCCAACTGCAGCCAATTTTTCCTATCCAATGCGGCATTACCATGACGCAAATAATGCAATGTTGGAAAAAATGTAAATGGCTTCAAAAACCATATATAGAAAGTATTTGGCTTTCGCTTTGTAAGTCCGTACATTTTATAATCATTCGAAGTTTGATCTTTATCACTCATTAAGAATTTATGATGGCTTAAATGTTCTTCCTGATAATCGAGCATGGTTTGCATGAATGGCCATGCATATAGAAATTGCAAATAATGGTGAAGCCGCCTAGATCGAAAGAGGTTGTAATGTGAAGCCTCGTGTAAAATAGCTTCGGCTAATGCAAATTGCATTATCCCAATCAGTAAAACAGAAGCTATCCACACCAGCCAATGATCTAATATGATAGATGCCGCGATAGCAAAAGAAATGAAAAGCCAGTCTCGAATGATAGCCCATATGCCAAGAAATGTATTTCTTTGAATATAACTTTTAGGGTTAACGGGTTTTAACTGCTTAACAGAAAAATTTTCAGGTGTTTTCACAAGGATTGCACCTCTCCACCAAAAGAGGGGCGCCTTTCTTATCAAAAAACAAAAAATGAATCAACGTTTTCGAATTAATTGCACTGCTTTTAATTCGATCGCTTCGTCTCCTGGAATCTCAGTGGCTCTTAACTTTAGTTTAGTGAAACCTTTTTCAAGTTTTACAGTTCCAACACGAATTGTCCCCCATTGCCGTTCGAAAACTTCTTTCCTGTGAATACGATCAGCACTTGGCCACATGACTCCTTCAAAAGACTTATCTACATCTATTGCAATAGAGGAATTGCAAACTTCAAGCTGAAACTTGCAGCCAATATCTGACTTTTCACAAGAATATTTGAGTGATACATCATATTCGCCTTCACGTATTATATTCAAATTCCAATACGGATATGCACTTGTACTTGTCCAATTATCAATCCAGTCATTAGCCCAGCCAGCAGGCCCATGGTAACTAATGCCATCACGATTCGGATCCGGTCGAATATTTTCTACTGGATGCA
>JAYZHR010000129.1:0-6908 GCA_036166355.1 Verrucomicrobiota bacterium
TAAGGAGTAACATTTGTTGTCCAACCCAGATTCCAACTAATATTAGTTTTAAGAATCGTTAGAGGTGGTACTGCTATATTAGTATAAGCAGAACCCCACCATTGATTGGTTAAAAGAAACTGCTGAAAAGCTGTCGGTGTGTTTGTTTGGGACTCCTTTGAGAACCAACGAAGATCAATACTGAATATAGCAGGGTTGGTAAGATTTGGCTGATTAGTAACCATCTGGTAGGTACTTGGAGGCAAATTTTCTACATTAAAATTATCTTTTCTATAAAGATAACGATAACCCCCTATGTCATCACGAGTCGGAGCAACTAGATATTTACCCTCATCCAAACGTGGCGCTCTATTGTCAGCAGTACCTGATAAGGTCATTAGAGATTTTGTTACATCTATCGGAAACGGTTGGGCATTTGTACCTCCAAGAACAGCCCAAGATATTAAATTTCCATTTAAATACTTACTTGGCCCATAACTTATTGGATCCCAGTTGCGCAAAACCACAGATCCAAACTCAAGCTGAAAAGCATTATCTTCAGCGTTACCAAGCCCCATGAATCCAAACAACTCCGCCAACGCGTAGGACTTAATATCTAAAATTCGATCATTGTATGCGCGTGCATGAAATCGATCCGGTCGCACCGGATAATTCCATAAGTTATTTTCATCTGCATTTGCGGGTGGATAGTTCGTTTTGATACTAGATGCAGGTGGAATAGAATTAAGCATCTCCATCGCTTTCTCAACTGCCACAACCCCATTAGAACCAAAGTAACTCAAAAATGACTCATCATAGGTGTAAGTTACGATTGGAGAATTCCAACGATATTCTTCCCCTAAATTGTTTACAACAACCCGATTAGTGCCGTTGGCCAAAGTGAACGCACTCGTCCCAACTACGCCCATAAAAAAAGCGCCAGCAGATAACAACAAGTTTGTTCTAAATAAAAAATTCAACATAGGACTAACGAATCTTTTTGATCCTGTAAAAACTCATATCCTCAACAGATTTTAACGAAATCCCCGCTTCTCTTTCCGAAGCCAAAACAGGCTCCCCAATGTTTAACCATTCTCCGCTTATCTCACTCGACTGCTGAAGTTGATAAACCGCACCCGGTTGCGCATTCCATTGCAATCTCTGCCCTTCTTCCATTTTGGATAAATCCAAAATTAATAAATCTTTAGGGTCTGAAGGGTCCGTTCCTGCTGCAAACTCTTGTTGGTTAGTTGCACCATCTCCATCACTATCTTCTAGAGCACCCGACCAATTACTCACCTCATTCCCAAAATATCGATTCTGCAAATCATCAGGCAATCCATCCCCATTGTAATCTCTGCCCCAAGTCTTATTGACTCCAAACGAAGAGATCTTTGATCTACGACCATCTTCAGTAACGTAAGCAACTCGATATGCATATTCACTACCAGGCCTTAAACCAGGCCATAAAACATAGTTATTAACAAAAGTTTTCGGATTAACTTGATCATTAAAATAAAGCTCATAGTGCTTGATATCCATGCCACTTACCTTGGGCCAAGAAACAAACATCTCAGTTTCACTTACAGGGTTAACAAACAAATCTACAATCGCAGGAAGCAGAGGCTTTGCCTCTTGAGCAACATAACGTTGTCCAACTATATCAAAACCGCTATCTCCTAATCTTGGAGTGGACCAAGCAACTATATATTCACCATCAGAAATCGTTAAAGCAGGGTTTATTTGCGAATGATCCTGATAAGTGTTCACTATAATCTCACTCTCAGATAAACGCCCTGTTGGATCTATAAACCTGCCTATCACCGCTTCCCTAGATTTATCCTGCCCAAGACTGCTCCAAACCAGCATTGCGCCAGAAGAACCACCCTTAATTTGCGGTGCATATTGATCTCCCTTTAGTTGAACATTCGCCAGAGAATAATCGGATAATGGTTTTAGATTAAAATCAAAACTGCGTATCGCTATATCCCATCGATCTTGTTTTTTCTTTAAATTTAATTGCTCCCAAGCAACCACTAAACTGTCACCAGCAACTCCAATAACTGGATTCGCGTTAATACCTTCTGGAGATAGAACGACTTCATCAGTTAACGGTTTTCCTGCAGCTGAAAATATTCTACCAACTACATCTAATGACTTTTGGTTCAACTGCTGATCTGAAACCCACACAGCAGCAAAACCACCTTCAGGCAATGCTAACACCTTTGACTTGTGTTGATTTCCGACATTAAACTGATTCAAACGAAAAGACTCTGTGAGCGGATTCCCATCCTTACCAATAACTCTGGCAGAAACTCCCTTATGACTCCCGTCAGCTAAATAATCTGTCCAAGATAAAACCGCAGAACCATCATTCAAAACTACTAGACTAGGCTCAGTCTGTTCTCCTGAATCTGGTGTTGTAACAAAATTATCCTCTGAAATGAAAACACCTAATGAATTTGCAACTCGATATTGCACCCGATGAAACCCACTAGCTCCGCCTTCCCAAACAAAATAGGCGCCACCTTCAGGAATTATCCCCACAGAAGGCCTTTCCTGATCGCCCTTAAGCTGACTATTAACTCTGATTGGAGAACCAACAGGATTTCCGACAGTATCAATTCTCTGTGCGGCTATTCCATAGCCAAAAGGGTCCGTGGAATTATCCTGCCAAACTGCAAATCCTCCATTTGGCCCCAGAGACAAGCTAGTTGCCAATTGATCACCTACGAGCTTACCTGTTAGTTCAAATTCATGACCTTTTGGCTTAAACCTAACATCTGCATGTAAATCAGATACGACAAAGCTAAGCGCAACTAATGCAAATGCCGCCCCAATTGCACGATTCTTAACCAGATGAATCGTTCCAAAATTCACCATTAAATTTTTAAATAATAGTTGATCTACATTCATCATTCGTCAAATAAGACACTTTGACGTGCCTCACGCAAATTAGCCAACTTGGCTTTAAAACCCCATTTCTCATAGAGCTTCTCCAGTTGAGCAGTATCCTCAAAACCTTTCCTCAAGGAATCAAGTTCCGGCTCTCCTTCCAAATTCATTTTAAGTGAAACAAGTTCTTGGTTGCGACGAACATCTGCCTCGGAATCAGCAAGTGCCTGTCGCTGCTTATCTCGCTCAACTTCCTCTAAACGTTCGTAAATTGCATCTACGCTCCCAAACTTATTAAGTAGAGCTGCTGCCGTTTTAACACCAATTCCTGGAACCCCAGGAATATTATCTGCCGCATCTCCTACCAGACTCAACCAATCCACAATCTGATTCGGACTGACACCAGTTTTAGTTTTAACAGCGCTTTGATCCATCGGCTCACCCGTTTTATCAGACGGATTCCATATCTTTACTCGATCATTAACTAACTGAAAAAAATCTTTATCCGAACTAGCAATCGCCACTTCAAATCCCTCTGCCTCTGCGCTCTTGGTCAACTGACCAATTCTATCGTCAGCCTCTACACCTTCATGACACAATGAATAAATTCCACTCGCTTCAAGGTACGCTTCAATCTCGTCAAGCTGCACCTCCATATCATCCGGCATAGGATCACGTTGATCCTTATAATCGCTTAATTCTTCAACTCGCTCTTCATCAAGGCCACCGTCCCAAACCACTACCGTATGGCTGGGCAAAACTAGTGCCTCAAATTTTTCAAACATGTTTATAAAACCATAGATAGCATTGGTCGGCTGACCAGACGGCGATGACAAATCGCGAATGGCGAAAAAAGCACGGTAGGCAAACGCATGCCCATCTATAATTAAAAGTCGCATCTGCTTATCTAGCGCAGCCAATGGTTTCCTAACTCATCAATTACGTGCCGTATTACCCAAGACCGGATCCTGTGAAGGACTTGTATTTGGATCGTAAGGCCAGTTTTCCTCAGTATGTATCGGATTACCCGCCGGATCGATAATCCGCGGGCTAACAAAAATCATCAGATTTTTCTTTTCAGTATTAGATCGTTCACTCCTGAATAGTCTTCCCACGAAAGGAAGATCACCAAGCATAGGCACCTTATCTTTTACCTTAACCACATTCTCAGCTATTAGCCCACCCAATACCAATGTTTGGCCATCCCAAACATGCACAGAAGAGGTAATATAACGAACACGAATACTTGGCAAAGCCAACGGCTGTTGTAATGCCTGTGAAACAGTATTGCCTACACCAGCAATGACTTGGTTTTGGAAAGGAGCTTCCTCATAACCAAGAAACTCAGTGATCTTGGGAATAACGGTAAGATGAACGGTATACCCATCAGAAGCCACATAAGGAATAACATCAAGCGTTGTACCAAAAGGCATTGTTGAAGTTTGATAATTCTGTGCTGCAGAACCGAAACCAGCACCACCAAGCAAACCGCCTAAGCTGGCACCACCACCTTGACCACCGCCAAAGCCGCCGCCGCCCATGCCGCCGCCCATGCCGCCCATGCCGCCGCCCATGCCGCCCATGCCGCCGCCGCCCATGCCGCCGCCGCCAAAACTACCACCACCCATCGAGCTAACGACCGAAATTTGAGGCACCTCAATAGGAGTTCCTCCAGATCCAGTACCACTACTGGCTATTGACTTAAGGTCTGTAACAGTAATCTGGGTCTGACGACCGCTTAATGTCACTGCTCTTGGAGCTGACAAAAGATCTACACCATCTCTCTGCTCAATTGCACGAATGATCATGCGAAACTGTGGGTCAGTCAAAATACCGGTTACAGTACCCAGAGTAGGAATACTTGGATTTTTTCCAACTTGCTGACGAAGACCTCCCGTCAAAAGACCGTCGGTTTCTGATGGCAACATAACGGTAGGCGCATATCCATAAGTAGCATTACCTTGGCCACCCGCTGCTCCTCCTGCTCCTCCTAAACCACCTGCTCCTCCTGCTCCCACTGTCGATCCTGCTCCTCCTGCCGCAGAAGGATCAGTAGCACCGCCCTCAGGTCCAACACCTGGAAAAATTCCACCTTTGCCGTCATTGTAGGACGGAGCAGAACCAGCCGATACCCCAACCTTACCACCACCGAGCACCCAGTTGCCCAAGATCCAGTCAAATCCAATCGCTTTCGAATCGTTTTGTGAAAACTCTGTAAACTTGGCCTCAATTTGGACCTGAGGCGTCTTGGCATTCAATACCTTGATTGCATCCTCAACCAAATCCAGTTCAGGACGAGTCGCCCGGACAAACAACAAACCAAGACGATCATTAAAGAAAAGCGCCTTATTATTCGGGCCTGTAGCAATTCCTCCTCCAAGAGGATCAGCACCAGCACCGCCGAGCCCTCCACCTTGGCCTGTTCCTCCACCAAGCGGACTCATTCCTAATTCCACTAAACCGCAAGCCACAAAAAATTCTCGAACCAAAACCTGAATTTCAGCAGCAGAGGTTGTTCTTGTCACACCAGCCAAACCACCTTGGTCAAAAGATTGTGCAGCAGTACCTCCAATGCCTGTTCCACCGCCACCCATGCCACCCATGCCGCCGCCGCCCATGCCGCCGCCGCCCATGCCGCCCATGCCGCCGCCGCCCATGCCGCCCATGCCGCCGCCCATGCCTGCATCAGCGCTAACATAATTGACTCCGACAGACTGCAAACCTTGCATAAAGGTATCGGGGTCGACACGATATGTTCTATTCTCAAGACGAGGTCCTTCGATAGGTTGATGAGAGAACATTATTCCATAATCCTTTATAGAATAACCAATTGGAATATTGGAGAGCTCTTTCATTATCTCCAAAACCTGATGAAGGCTCACATTACGCAATGGCGGATCGATGGTAATTTGTACTTCTAATCCAATATCCACTTCCTCCGGTTCTTGAGGTTGAAGCCCACCACCAGCAAACGGATCATTAGGATCCATACCAAGCGATGGATCCTGTAACAAAGGCTGACTTAAAACACCGGTATTAGAATCAATTATGAAGTTAACTGACTCATCTAATTCAACAACTGCACCATGAAGTTCGTTAACAAGTTCGCGAAGCGATATGCCTTCCGCACTTCCTGTTATAGGAAATCTATCGAACTTAAGGTTATGCATAAGACGATGAATACGAATCCGGCCGGGGCCTGTATAGATACGATCAGGATATGTATTTGTCGGGGAAATATTAGCCAGCGGATTTGGCACTGTTAAATCTAGGTGAGCGGTAGGGGCCACCCAATCTTTAGTTACATCCTTAATGGCATCCCTCGAGGTAACGTCGCGAGCCTTCACCTGCAGTTTATTCTTAGCCTCCTGAACAAGCACCAGATAATAACTTGCACCTCGATTGGATGGATCAATCTTCAAGGCTTGTCGAAGCTTAGCCTCAGATTGATCATATCTAGCCATTTCATAGAATAACTTCCCATCCTGCACCAATGTAGCTGCCTGTATTTTCTCATCCACCACGCCTTTAACATCCTCAAGCGCCTGCTCAGTTGGCATACGGCCTCTCATCTTAGCCAACCCAGCATCAATCTCTTGCAATCTCTCACGCGCAGTAAGGTTGTTAGGGGCTACAACCAGAACCCTTTTGACTTCTTTACGTGCCTCAGTCATCTGTCCGCTCTTAGCATACTTATCAGCCAAGCCTAGACGAACTCGAGTCAATCCCTCGATTGCAGCAGCACGTTCAACTTCAATGCCCTTGGCGTTAATCCCTACGGATTCAACTTTGCCCTGTGCTGCTTCATATAACTTGGAAGCATCCAGTAGATTGCCTGAAGCTTCAACAGTCTCGGCCTGTTGTAACAGTTTACCCAACTGTTGAATTTCTCCCTGGCGCCGCACCGCTTCTCGCGCCGCCAAATCAGCGGCAGCAGAGGATTGCGCCTGCACCATCGGCGACAAGACACCTCCCATAAAGGATGCGAAAACTGCTATCTTAATTGCTTTAATCATGATTGCTTGAGTCAGTCT
>JAYZHR010000130.1:0-4589 GCA_036166355.1 Verrucomicrobiota bacterium
AAATGTTGAAGCTCTTCAATGCCCGTAGCTATAAGTTCTGGTATTATCTCATGCCTATCTGGATATTTAGCGACTAAACTCATAGCCATAGCAGATGCTTTGCGTTCACAATCTGCATGATCCTGCAAGAACAACGGAATATTAGCCATTACAGCATCCACCCAATCAGGTCTGGTCGATACTGTTAAATCAAGGGAGAACTTCATTTACTTAGAAAATAGTAGCAGTCTAACTCAACAACGAGGAGAATGAAGTTACAAAAAAATTTCAAACTACCCTTAAACGAATACTTGGTTTAATTTGCCCCAAGCCACTATTGGGCAGGATATAATGAGTTCCAAAACAAAAATTGCCATACTGGGATCTGGCAAAGGATCAAATTTTGTATCGCTTGCTAAAGCCTGTGAGAACGACATTTTACAAGCAGAAATCACTTTGGTAATAAGCGACGTAGAACAGGCTAGCATTTTAGAACGCGCCGAAGAGTTTGGAATACCAAATATGCATATAAATCCTGGAAAGTTTCGAACGAAGCTTGATGATGCCGCCGAAGCCACATACATCGAAGCTATAAATAAGTCTGGCGCAAAATGGGTAGCTCTAGCTGGATTTATGCGCATACTAAAAGGTGATTTTCTACGTGCATTTGAACAAAAAGTTATTAATATACACCCCTCTTTGCTGCCGGCATTCCCAGGACTGGAGGCTTGGAAGCAGGCGTATGATTACGGGGTTAAAGTTACTGGATGCACCGTTCATCTAGTTGACCAAGGGATCGACACTGGCCGGATTCTGGCTCAAGGCGTGGTTCCTGTTCTTAAGGACGACACCTCTGCAACACTGCACCAACGCATACAGGAAGAGGAACACAGGCTTTACCCAAAGACACTCGAGCAGTTGCTGAATAATAAAATTTGCTAACTGCCCGATCGATATTAATGAAATTTAATACTAATACTGCCTCGCAGAAACTGGCGATTCATTTCGACTATTCGGATTAAGTCATTAGCCAAGCAATAATAAGATATTAGATCTAAACAAGAAGCATCGCAGTAAATTAATGAACAAGAAAAAAGTTATACGATTCGGTTTACCAAAAGGAAGCCTCCAAGACGCTGCCATTCAAAAAATGGCTAAAGCAGGTTTCAATATTCGTTTAAGTAGTAGATCATATGTACCATATGTTGATGACAGCGAAATTGAAATGAGACTTATCAGGGCACAAGAAATTAGCCGTTACGTCGAACTAGGATACCTTGATTGCGGAATAACTGGTCTTGACTGGATTATGGAAAATGGCTCTAAAGTGCACGAAGTGACTGAGCTGATATTCTCCAGAGCAACCCGCCGCCCAGCACGATGGGTACTGTGTGTTCCAGACGAATCTAAAATTAAAACTGTCAAGCAACTACAAGGAAAAAGAATCGCCACAGAAGTAGTTAATCTTACCAAGAAGTATCTTCGTAAACATGGCGTAAAAGCTAAAATAGAATTTTCATGGGGAGCAACAGAAGTAAAAGCTCGCGAATTAGTCGATGCCATCGTCGAAGTCACCGAAACTGGATCAAGTCTAGCCGCAAACAAACTTCGCATCATTGACGAGTTGCTATCCTCTACTCCAAGACTCATTTCAAACAAAGAAAGTTGGAAAAACAGCTGGAAACGAAATAAGATCGAGACCGTAGCAATGCTACTTCGTGGAGCATTAGATGCCGAAACCAAAGTGGGTATGAAATTCAATATAGAAGAAAAAAACCTATCAAAGGTGTTGAAAAAACTTCCAGCTTTGCGTAATCCAACCGTTTCTGGCTTGAGCGGAAGCGGCTGGGTTGCCGTGGAAACCGTCATTGAGGAATCTGTGGCTCGTGAAATCATACCAGTACTAAAGACCACTGGGGCAGAGGGTATAATCGAATATCCTCTAAATAAAGTGGTTCACTAATTTTTAACCAGAATAAAACAAAGCAATAAACTTATATGGGCTCACTGAAGAAACGTCGTAAAGCGAAGATCAACAAACATAAGCGCAAGAAAAAATCACGTGCAAACCGCCATAAGAAGCGTACTTGGCAGAAGTAATCTGTTTGCATAGCGCGCCTCAGCTGCCCTAGCGTGAAATATTGGCTTGGGTCAACATACAGGTCGATCTTAACATAAGTGGAGAACTTTGAGTTGCCTCTTTCTAGTGAAAAGCGGTTTACATACAAAAGTTACCTTGGCACTTGCCCTTATTTGGGCAGGCACAGGTTGCAGCACTACGCCTGAAGCTAGACAAAATCCGGGCGTCTCATCAGGAATCATTGGGCAAAATCTAGAAATTTTATCTCAGCCTGAAGATAAAGAATTTCGCAGTAAAGTAGAAGGCCTGACCCATTATCTGACTAGTAGGAGTTATGATTTCCGTGGCAAACCGAATGACTCCCTAAAACATTTAGAAGCGTCTGCAAAAGCAGACCCTAATCAAGAATCAGTAGTCATACTCACAGCACGTCGATATCTACAAAAAAAGAAAACTGACAAAGCAATAGAGATTCTTCGACTGGCTCAATCAGTCGGAAAAGAAACAGTCTCCATACACGAGTGGCTAGGACTAGCCTACCAGCAAGCAAACCAACTCGAAGAAGCAATCTCTGAATTTGAAATAGCTGTGGGCAAAGCCAATCCTTCGCTTATATCAATACGAGGACTAACCAAAATTCATTCTTCAGCCAAACGACATGACCAAGCCTTTAAGGTGCTTGAAAAAACTTTAACAAAAGAAAAAAATGAACCTGAGTTTTGGATTGGGATTGCAGATCTATACAGAGATACAGGCCTATCTGCAAAAGCAGAAATAAATAAAATTAAAGCTGGAATTCTCGCGTCACTCGATAAGGCAGAATCATTAAACCCTGACAACCCTTTAACTATACATCGTCTTGCTGATTACTACAAATTATGGGGTGAAAACAAAAAAGCCATCAGACTGTTTGTATCCCTCATTGAACTTAGCCCAAGCCTAATTGGAGTTCGAGAACAGCTTGCAGAACTATACCTTCGCGAAGAAAAAACCGAAGATGCAACAAAACAACTTGAAGCCATACTTCGATCCCGGCCGACTAATGAAAGAGCCCTATTTATACTAGGAGGAATTAAAAGAGACCTCAATAAGCCGGAACAAGCTGCTGCGCACTTTGAAACCATTATAAAAATCAATTCAAAGTTTGAACCAGCGTATTACGAACTGGCCAGCATACATCTTTTTCAAGACAGACCAAAAAGAACACTAGAGACACTGGAAAAAGCATATAAGCACTTTAAACCAAAGTTCATTAGTAAGTTTTATGCCGGACTAGCATTTAGCACATTACATCAATTTTCAAAATCTATTGAAAACCTTCTAGAAGCCGAGGAACTCGCTCAAGCTGGAGAACAAAATCGTTTAACTCATTTTTTCTACTTTCAACTTGGAGCCGCATACGAACGTAATCGTCAATATAATACTGCCTCAAAAATATTTAATAAAGCGATCGAACTTGAACCAGATTATCATAATGCAATGAATTATCTAGGCTACATGTTGACAGATATTAATCGTAATATAGACAAAGCAGCTGAACTGATTATCAAAGCGAACGAACTTGAACCAGATAACGCGGCCTACATAGACAGTCTCGGCTGGCTATACTACAGGCAAGGAAAGTTTGAAATGGCACTATCCCAACTGCTTCGAGCAGCAGAACTAACAAAAAACGAACCTGATTCAACGATTTTCGAGCATATTGGTGATACTCAGCAGAAACTTGGGAAAATACAAAAAGCCAAAACAGCCTGGAAAAAAGCTATAGATTTACTTAACAAACAAAAAGAAAAGTCCAAAGCCCCAGACGCCTATCTTTTTGAACAAATTGGAAATATATACAATAAGCTGGGCCAATTAAGTGAAGCTAAGGCTGCCTGGAAACGCTCCTATGAGATTACACCCATTGAATCTCTCAGAAAGAAATTAGATGCTGTTAAATCAGACAACTAGTTGCTAAATCAATTCAGCAAATACTACACACAAGTATAAACTTGATACTGGCTATGAGCCCGGCCTACTATTATAGTTAAGGCAAAAATGAATCAAGAACAGCAACCTCCAGCAGAGCTCCGTCACGTTAAAAATATTAGAATCCACCGGTTAAGTGGGGCTTGGATATTACTAATAGACAACCTTTTCTTTGTGGGAACTACTTTTACTGCAGGCTTAGCGCTACCCCTCTCCTGCGCACTTGCCTTTATAACAGGAGGCTTGGGTGTTTTTGTGATTGAAAAAACAATTAACAAAAACTCTTTTGGCCAAGCTTTGTTACGAGGATTAATTGCCGGAATACTATCAGGAATACCAATTAGTATTGCCGGAACTATTTATGGGGGGTGGGTTCTAGCCATGGCAGGTGTTAAACAAGAGAAAAAAACTCAAAACGAATCTATTATTGAGGTTCAACCATCTGATTCTGAACCTCTAAATAAATAGGATAGCAACTCACTCCACTGTTTAGCCTGGATATCAATAGAACCATCGGTCCATATTACATGATCCGACTTAACTAGCTTTTCATTTAACG
>JAYZHR010000131.1:0-5475 GCA_036166355.1 Verrucomicrobiota bacterium
CTGACTCACCCATGGAAACCCAAATCTCAAATCTTAAACTTTGAAGAAATTACTCGCATTGTAAGAATATCTTCTAAGTTAGGGATTAACAAAATTAGAATCACCGGAGGCGAACCACTCTTACGCCGAGGAGTTGAATCTCTCATCTCTTCAATTTCCAAACTGGGCACTATTAACGATCTTTCACTAACAAGCAATGGAACAAACTTTCCTCAATTGGCAGATAAACTCAAGGATTCCGGATTAACAAGAGTCACTTTCAGTCTTGATTCACTAGACAGGCAAAACTTCAAAAGAATAACTGGATTCGACGGGTTAGACAATGTAGTCAAATCAATACGGTTAGCAAAAATTCTTGGATTAAATCCAATAAAAGTTAACGCAGTTATCATCAGAGGAATAAACGATCACGAAATTGAATCTCTTATACAATTTGCCATACAAGAAAAAATTATCATGAGAATGATTGAATTTATGCCACTTGACTCCGGTCGCACCTGGCAACGAGACCATGTTGTTTCTGGAGCAGAGATTCTAAGTCAAATAAAGAAAAAATTCTCGATAGAGCCCTTATCAAAGCTAAACATATCAGCCACAGCAAATCGCTGGTCTATCGGGAAACACGATACAGAAATCGGGATTATTGCGCCTGTAACACAACCATTCTGCGGAAATTGCAATAGGATCCGAATAACAGCAGACGGAAAAGTTCGCACATGCCTTTTCAGCATAAAGGAACATGATTTAAAAACACGACTTCGAGATGGGTCAAGTGATCATCAACTAGCATCTGCAATCAGTAAAATTATCTTAAAAAAAGAGCCCGGACATAAAATTGGCAAACCCGAATTCACTCAACCAGAAAGGTCAATGAGCTGTATTGGAGGTTAAATATTAAACTATAAATAAAAACGGGGATTTTAGCATTAAATCATCATGGAATTAACTCCAAGCTATATACGAAATGTTAATTCATTTGATAATATTGATATAGCTATTCTAGTTAACAATATTATTCTAGATGCCGTTGGTCAGCAAGCTAGTGATATTCATATCGAGCCATGGGAAAACACTATTGTAATTAGGCTTCGAATATCAGGGATTTTACAAGAGTTAACTCATTTACCACTAGAACTGTTAGATCGCATTACAGGCCGAATCAAAGTTATGGCTGATTTGGTTACTTATGAATCGGATCTCCCACAGGAAGGCCGCGCTCCAGCAAGTTCAGAGTTTGGCAATGTGGAACTACGCGTATCGGTTTTCCCTACTGTCCGTGGCGAAAAGATTGTTATTCGCCTGTTTGATCCACGCAACAGGAGTTTTGATCTGGAAACACTAGGCCTTGAACCCAACACGTTAATTAAATTTAAAAAACTAATTCAAAGACCTAGTGGATTAATTCTTCTTAACGGACCGACTGGCTCTGGTAAAACTACAGTCATTTACTCTGCCCTTTGCCACATTGTTAATACCCTTGGCCCCGCCATTAGCATTAGCACTGTAGAAGACCCGGTTGAATTTAATCTTCCAATGATCAGTCAATCTCAGATCAGCAATACCCGCGGCTTCACATATCCAAAAGCACTTCGATCGCTTATGAGACAAGATCCTGAAGCAATAATGATTGGAGAAATCCGAGATCCAGAAACAGCCTCTATAGCTGTTCAAGCCGGGTTAACAGGACATATGGTAATAAGCACGATTCACAGTGATAACACTGCCGGAGTATACGCACGATTAATTAACATGGATATTGAGCCATTCTTGCTGGCATCTAGTATTACCGGAATACTTGGCTTACGCCTATTGAGAAAAATATGCCCAAACTGCAAAATAGAGACTAAGCCAAATAACGAGCAAGCAGCCTTACTTTCAGAAGATTATTTAAACTCAACCACATTTTATACAGGCGTAGGATGTAAAGAATGTGCTGACACAGGCTATAATGGTCGCTCTGTTGTCACTGAACTTCTAATATCAGATGAGTTAATTAGAGATGGAGTCATACAAAAAACAAGGACACGTAAACTTAGGGATATAGCCACCGAACAAGGCATGACTACTCTTTGGCAAAATGCTTTAGCAAAAGTAAAAAACGGAAACACCAGCATGTCTGAAGTAATTAGAACTATCGCCGTAGATCAGATGTAATAATAATTACAGATTAAAATGCTATTAAATTTTATCTGTCTATTTTCGCTAGGCTTTCATTTGAATCAGCATCATAAACTTCAAATTCCTCTTGATGCATTCCATCCTCAGCTCGAAATGAGATCTTAACCAGATATCGCTTTTCCATATCAATAAAAATATCCTCATCTTCATTCCTCAATCTGTCTAATACTGATGGGTGAACGTTAACCCGAATATTGAAATCAGATTCCTCTTCACGACGCCGCTCGAATTTATCACGTTTTTTAATTATTTCACCGAGCTTTCTTTGAATATCAACACTCATGGTCAAAGCGCTTTTTAATTTTCCTCGACCGCTACAATGATCACAATTCGAATAAGCTGTTTCCCTGACACTCTCTGACTGACGTTGCCTTGTCATCTCCATCAAACCAAGATCAGATATAGGCAGCACATGCGTCTTCGCCTTATCCTTCCGAAGACCATCTCGCATTCTTTGAAAAACATCTCGCCTATCTCTCGGCGCCTTCATATCTATAAAATCTAAAACAATAAGACCGCCAATATTACGCAATCTTAACTGACGACAAATTTCATCAGCCGCTTCAAGATTTACTCTCAGCAATGTCTTATCCTGCTCTTTCTTATTGTTACGCTTATTACGATGACTACCCGTGTTAACATCAATTGCAACCAATGCCTCAGTCTCATCAATAATAATATATCCACCACTAGGAAGTGATACCTGCCTTAAATAAGCGGTCTCTAACTGCCTAGTAACACCAAATCTATCAAAAATTGGCTCCGAGAAAGTATAGCGATGAACTTTTTCAATAGATCGCTTTGAAATCCGGCCTATTAGATCCCTTACGCGATCAGCTTCACTTGCGTTATCAATTACTATTCGCTCTATATCCTCAGTCAAAAAATCTCTAACAGTCCTTTCTATCAAGTCCGGCTCTTCAAAAACGCAAGTGCCGGCATCCTGACTTTGGACACGATCTTTAATATTATTCCAAGACTTAATTAAAATTGCTAAATCTCTAATAAAATAGGCTTTACGCTGCCCCTCACCAGCAGTTCGAATAATCACACCCATCCCTTCCGGTATATTAAGTTCTCGAACGATCTTCTTCAAACGAGAGCGTTCATCCTTATTTTCGATTTTCCGAGATACTCCGGACTGCTCTGAATTAGGCAATAAAACCAAATATCTTCCAGGAAGAAGAACGTTTGTAGTAACGCGCGGACCTTTAGTGCCAATTGGACCTTTAGTTACCTGGACAATTAACTCACTACCAGCCGGATATTTTTTAGGAATATCTTTGTTGGTAATCTTCGGCTTACTCTTCTTCTTTTTTCCTCTATCTACTACATCATAAGTAGAATCCAAAGGACTAGGAACAATATCCCAATAATGAAGAAACGCATTTTTCTCATATCCAACATCAACAAAAGCAGCCTTAAGGCCATCTTCTAAATTGCGAATCTTTCCTTTGTAAATACTACCAACCATACGCAAATCATCAACCCTCTCAATAGTGAGATTTTCAAGTTGACCTTTAACAGTAATTGCAACGCGGGTTTCCAATGACTCAGCATTAATCAGGACTTCTTTGTGAGAATGCTGAATTGGGCGAAAGACACCTTTTACTTTACCATAGATTTTTTTTGCAACTCTCTGGATTTTATCCGTAACAGATTTTACAGGCTCTTCCGGAAGCTTTACCGGCTCAAATGAATCTTTATCAGATATATTTTTCCTTTTGGCTTTCTTTCCATTCTGTCTTTCATAAAGACTAATACCCTCTTCATTGATCATCTGCCGCTGTGCTTTGGCTGATTCTAAATCAGCATTAGGAGGCAACCCGTGCGCCTTGTTTTCAGAGCGCACAATTTCGCTTTCATGTTCTCGAGTATTGTAAATTTCATCTTGGGTAGTTTTAACAGTATCAACATCTGCACGGGCCTTAACACCAGTACGATTAGAGCGACGATTAAATCCACCAGAAGGCTTAAATCTCATTCCTCGTTTTTTTCCACGCTTAAATGAATTATTATCTGACATAATATTTTAATATGAATTTTTATGTAATTTTATATTTTGGAGAACAGCAATAGCAATTAATGAACTAAGAACCGACGACCCACCATAGCTAAGCAAAGGTAACGGAATACCAGTAACTGGCATCAATCTAAGATGCATGCCAATATTTACAAATACGTGGCAAAAAATCATAGCCACTACACCTATTGCTAAAAGCTTTCCAAGCCGGTCCCTAGCTTGATCTGCAATCTGCATCCCCTTCAATAGAAGGATAGCGTAAAGCATTAACACGCCCATGCTACCCAAAAAACCTGTTTCTTCTGATATCACCGAAAAAATAAAGTCATTATGAGCTACCCCTTTAGGGAGGTATCCCAATCGAGTTTGTGGTCCCTGCCCCCAGCCTTTACCCATCAAACCACCTGATCCTACAGAAATCTCTGCCTGTCGTATATTATGAGTCCGACTCCGTTGAAGCTCTCGAGCGTTTTTCCTCTCAGCGGGTGTTGCATCTGGAGAAGCAAAATCCTGATTAAAATAAACCAGCAATCGATGGCGCTGATATTCATTAAGAGGTATACGCCAATCAGAAGGGGCATAAAGAGCATTTAATACCACAAACAAAACCAATATTGCAGAAACACTAAGAAATTTGCCAAGAAAACGAAAAGGCACACCTGCGATAAACATCATGGCAGTGGCAATCGGAAAGAATACTAAAGAGGAACCCAGATCTGGCTCTTTTAATATTAATAAAAAGGGCAACGCAGTCATTCCAATAGCCTTAAGAAAAACACCAGGCATCAACATCTCCTCATTAGGCCGTGTTAAAAAATCAGCTAATGCAAAAATAAATGCCAACTTAGCAAACTCTGATGGTTGTATAAGCGTTATCCCAAGATCAAACCAACGCCTTGCCCCGTAGCGAACTTCGCCTATACCAGGAATGAGAACCAAAACTAGCAGCAAAATAGTAATCCAGTATGCTGTTTGGGCCCACCCTGATAATCGATGATAATCAATAACAATAAAAAACACAGCGAACATAATGCCTATAAAATAATAACACACCTGCCTGAAAAAATAGGTATTTAGTAATGAATTAATCTCATATTGCTCAATTGAAGCACTTAAAATGAAAGCAGCCCCATACACCATTAGTCCTAAGAGGCTAAATCCCAATAATAAATCAACTCGTAATTTACGAATATGGGTTAAAACTGAATCTATCATCTCTTAGCTAATCGCGACTCTCCTTCTTTTGCACTATCCTCAATTTTTTGAATTGCCCT
>JAYZHR010000132.1:0-3062 GCA_036166355.1 Verrucomicrobiota bacterium
CAGTAGATCTTTGCACCAAAATGCTACTAAAGCCGAGCATAGTAAGCCCATGCCGACATGCATTAGGTCATACTTCCCTGAAAGTACTAGCCAAGGCAGAAATAAAATAGTGAAAGTGCTGGTAAACTTCATCTTTATTTCAAAAAATAAGCATAAGAGCTTGATTTATGCGCGGGGAAATTACGCATCATATATGATCACTTCAAGGATTTTGCCGTTATTTGCCTATACAAAAGGTGCTAAAGATCGAATCGAGTAAATCTTCAGTAGTTGTTTTGCCAACGATTTCCCCGATTGCGTTTGTGGATATTCTCAAATCGACTGCTATTAGGTCTAGAGTCAGGCCGGATTGGAGTTGAGAGAGTGCAGCTTCTAGTGAAGTTTTAGCTCGATTAAGTGCTTCCTGGTGTCGGGAGTTGATCATTACTTCAAGCATTTCAGATGTGACTTCACCATCCCAAACTGATACTCGAATAGCGTCTTTTAAAGATTCTATCCCGTTGCCAGTAATCGAGCTAACTGAAATAGTATGACACGAATTTATATTCGAATGATCAAGTTCTGGAGAGAGATCGTTTTTATTCAATACTACAATGCAGTTTCGGTCCGCTAATTCAGTCAAGGTTAACTTTGAATCACTGGTTAAAGGCTCTGAAGCATCAATCACATGCAGAATAAGATCTGCCTGATTAAGTGAGGCACGACTTCGATTTACTCCTTCCTGTTCTACTTTGTCATCTGTTTCCTGTAATCCTGCTGTGTCTATAAAAACGACTGGTATTCCGCGGATTTGTGCCTCTTCAGATATGGTGTCACGTGTTGTACCGGCAATATTAGATACAATTGCACGGTCGTGACCTAGTAGTTGGTTTAAGAGGCTAGATTTTCCAGCATTTGGCCGACCGATAATAGCAACTCGAATACCTTTTCTAATGAGTTGGCCGTCGTTAGCTGTTGCAAGTAGTTGGTCTATTAATAATTTAGCAGTTTTAAGGCGTTGAACCAAACCATCCATTGTGTCGGGTTCAATGTCTTCATCGGGAAAGTCTATATGTGCTTCGATATGCGCAAGAACTTGCATTGTGTCGTCACGCAGTTGATCTATTCGCTTTGACAGTTTTCCAGCTAACTGTTCATTGGCAGCATTTAGAGCTAGATTGGTTCGTGCATTGATAAGGTCAGATACTGCTTCAGCTTGGGTGAGATCAATTCTTCCGTGAATAAAGGCACGCTTCGTAAACTCTCCTGGGGTAGCAAGTCTTGCGCCTGCATCGAGCACTGCATCGAGCACTGATTTAGTTGTTTGCATGCCGCCATGGCAGTTGATTTCAATTATATCTTCCCTAGTGAAAGTGGCGGGGCTCCGCATGATAGATACCATTACTTCATCGATAAGTTGGTCATTGTGAACTATATGGCCGTAATGGATTGTATGGGATTTGGCACTAGAAAGATGTTTAGTTGCTTTGGATAATGATCGGAAAACATTATCCCCGATACTCACGGCGTTTTCGCCGGAGATCCTTATGATCGCAATTCCTCCTTGGCCAAGTGGCGTTGCAATAGCTGCGATGGTATCTTCAACCATGCTGGTTCTTATCGGAGGCATCCGCCTTTTTGAATTTCAGCGTGATGCCTTTCTAGGAACAGGCGAGCTTTTTCATAGCTTCTTTTTTGGAGGTAATGAAGTAGTTCTCCATCAGTTGTATTTGGTAATTGGGTTACTAATTCGTCTATTCGATTAAAATGCGCCATTAAGTCAGGTTTTGGGTCTTCGTTGACCTTGATTACGGCTCCTTCAAAATCTCGTAATGCTTCTAGTAGTTCAGCTTCTGTTGTCATGTGGCAATTTTGCCTGTTAGTTTTGCGTAAGCCAAGCTTGGTGTGGGATTACGGTTGGGGCTTTGTTATAGTTCTCGCATGCACGAGTTTATCCGTGCCATTCTTAGTGGGTTAATTCCTTTGCTGATTCTCATGGTTGAATCGAGGGCGGCAGAGGTCTTGAGTTCGTCCGTATTTACATTTAAAACGCCTAGGTCAGTAACTTATCAGGTTGAGCCTTTAGTAGAAGGGGAATGGATTTCTGCGTGTGAGGTAGATCGACCTGATGTTCGCGTACAATTTGGTGCTCAGATTCTTCTTCGTCTGAGTAAAGGGTATGATTTAGAACAAGTTCAAGAGGGTTTCAGTCTTGATTTGGTTCAGGAGTTTGCCTCAAATTTTTTCATTCTAAATACTAGATCGATTGAGCATGCATTGATGTCTGCTCATATAATTGCTAATCGTGATGGGGTTGAATTAAGTCATCCTGTCCGTCGTCAGTCGATGGATAAAAAATCTATTTTAGCAAGGTTTCCAAACGATCCGTTATACCCTTTGCAGTGGACACTAGAGAATCGAGATGCTGAGACTAGCGCTATTATTGGCCCCGATTTTAATATTCGAGAAGCATGGGCTTCTGCTACAGGTAAAGGGATTATAATTGGTATTGTCGATGATGGAATTGATTTGACGCATACGGAGCTTCATAGCCAAGGAGTAGAAAAGTTTCATTATAATTTCACTACTATGCAGCCCGAAGGTGAATCTGAAAATATTCTCCAGTCTCATGGCACTATTGTTTCGGGGATTGCCGTTGCAAAGTTGAATAATAAAAAGGGCATTGCAGGAGTATCTCCTGATGCCAAATTTGCGAGTCATATTGTCTGGGATATTGACGATAATTTTGGAAACGAGATTCAAGTGGCGAATATGTTTCGATTTCGCAACAATGATATTCAGATTCAGAATCATAGTTGGGGGTCAAGCTCCATTGAACAGTTGGATGTTCCTGAAATTCAGTTGGAGGCAATTAATAGTGCTATTGAAAATGGAAGGAATGGCAAGGGGGTGCTAATGATTAGGGTTGCTGGAAACGAGCGAAGTAGCGACTGGAGTGCCCATGATGATGGTTATTCTAATGATCCAAGAGTTGTGACTGTTGGTGCTGTTGGATATAATGGAAAGGTTGCGGGGTTTAGTAATGTTGGAGCCTGTGTGCTGTGTTCTGGCCTTGTAGGTCA
>JAYZHR010000133.1:0-32106 GCA_036166355.1 Verrucomicrobiota bacterium
ACGAAAGGCCGGCTATAAGACTGGCTTTATCGGTAAGTTTGGCGTTAACGTACAACAAACGGATCGCAAGGCAATGTTCGACTTCTTTCATCCGATCGGCCGTGCGCCATTTTTCAAACCGCAACCAGATGGCTCGCTTCGTCACGAAAGTGAACTCGCCGGCGACAGTGCGATCGCGTTTATCGACCAACAAAAGGGGAGTGGCCCGTTTTGTCTCTCGGTTAGTTTTAACGCCGCTCATGCCGAGGACGGTGATAAGCGCCCCGGTATCGGCCACTTCCCTTGGCCTAAGGCAGTTGACGGACTTTACGAAGACGTCCAGATCCAGGCGCCACGCCTGTCCGATCCGAAGATTTTTGATAACCATCCCGAGTTCATGAAAAAATCCATGAATCGCATTCGCTTTTTTTGGCGATGGGACACACCGGAAAAATATGCCACTAACCTACGCGCCTACTACCGCATGATCACAGGTATCGACGGAGTTATCGGCCGCGTCGTAAAACACCTAGAAAAAGCAGGCATGGCAGACAACACCATCATTATCTTCTCTGGCGACAACGGCTACTACGAGGGTCAGCGCGGCTTCGCTGGCAAGTGGTCACACTTCGAGGAATCGCTACGTGTACCGCTGATCATCTACGATCCCCGTGTCGACAAAAAGCGTCGCGGAAAGGTAGCCAAGCCGATGGCACTCAACACCGACATCGCCCCGACCATTTTGGGTTATGCA
Source organism: Verrucomicrobiota bacterium (assembly GCA_036166355.1). Lineage (GTDB taxonomy): Bacteria > Verrucomicrobiota > Verrucomicrobiia > Limisphaerales > UBA1096 > UBA1096. The sequence continues at coordinate 734 of JAYZHR010000133.1, forward strand.
GGCGTAAAAATGCCGGACCACTATCAGGGCCGAAGCCTACGCCCAATCATGAGTGGTGAAATACCAAAAGACTGGCGGAAGGATACCTTTTGCGAACATCTTATGGAAAACAACACCATTCCCAAGTGGGAAGGCGTCCGAAGCCACCGCTATGTCTACGCCCGGTATTTTCAACAAAAACCTCAATACGAGTATCTACACGACCTGAAGAAAGACCCGGATCAGTTAAAAAATCTGGCCAAGGATCAGGAGTACGCAAAGGTACTCAAGCGTATGCGTAAGCGTTGTAATTCGTTGCGCGATAAATATGGTGGAGAATATGACCCGTCTCTCGTTGCAGACTACGTTGCAGAACAGCGTCGAAAAAAATCTAAACCTCAATAGTAGCTTGTTTGAACTATATCACTTAATGTAACCTAGGTCTTGGCTTGTCCGTATAAACAGTAGGCTTTTTATAATATGATCTTGAGATCAAAAATACTGTTAGTATTAACTTTATTGGCTGTGTTTTCCAATTTGCCAAAGGCGGAACGGGAATCAGATCTAGTCATAACTGATGTAAAAGGAAAAAAGCATACCCCATTTAATACAAAAAAGAACAAGGCGGTCGTTTTCGTTTTTCTGCTACGTGATTGCCCTGTCTCTAACGTCTACGCACCAGAATTAACCCGCATCCACAAAGAGTACTCAGATAAAGGCGTTGCATTTTATTTGGTTCATCCCGACAAGGATACTGATATCAAGTCCGCAAAAACTCACGCCGCCGAGTACAAATTAAGTCCACCGGTGATACTGGATCATAAACACAAACTAACTCGTTTAGCCGAAGCCGAGGTAACACCCGAAGCAGCAGTGTTTGATGGTAAGGGTCGCCTAGTCTACCGCGGGCGCATCGACAATTTATATGCTGATTTCGGTAAGAAACGATTCAAGCCAACCGAGCGCGACCTTCGCAACACACTTAACGACCTATTAAGTGGCAAGTATCTAGCCAAGCGCACCACCAAAGCAATTGGCTGTTATATCGATTTTTCAAATGATGTTAAAAAAGATCAATAGAACATTTTTCTCCGGGCTAGTTTTGACCGGGCTAAGCATCTCGCAGGCAACTGGACTTGCTAAAGCCAAGGAAAAACCAAATTTTACTGAGGATGTAGCAAAAATTATTTTCAATAATTGCACAGAATGCCATCGGGCCGGACAAGCAGCTCCATTCGAACTTAGCAACTATAATAACGTAAAAAAACGTGCCAAGCTTATCGCTGAAGTAACCGAAAGCCGCTACATGCCTCCTTGGCATCCGGTGGAAGGCCATGGAAAGTTTCTTGATGAAAGGCGCCTAACAGAAGACGAACTAGCAACATTAACGAATTGGTACAAAACTGGAATGGCTGAAGGCCCTGCTGAAAAATTGCCGGAGCCACCCAAATTTGAAAGCGACTGGTTACTTGGCAAACCCGATCTAATTGTAACAATGCCGAAGGCTTATACTGTTCGTGCTGACGGCCCTGATATCTACCGTAGCTTTGTTATCCCTCTTGATCTCAAGGAAGACAAATGGATAGCCGGTTTTGAAGTGCGACCAGGCGCACGATCAGTTTTACATCATGTACTAATTCGTTTGGATGAAACCGGAGAAGCAAGAAAGGCAGATGGGGCACGAGGTGTACCAGGATTCAGTGGCATGCGAGGAATTGGCAGAGGAGGAAGCGGCAGAAGTCGGGATCTTTTCTCAGGCAGCCTCGGTGGTTTAGGCGGTTGGGCTGTAGGAGGAACACCAAGAATTCTACCACTTGGCCTAGCAAGACGGCTTCCTGCTGGATCCGACCTTGTTCTTAACTCGCACTTCCACCCATCTGGAAAGGAAGAGTCCGAAAAAACCACTATCGGCTTTTACTTTGCTAAGAAAAAACCGGAACGAACATTGATTGGTTTCCAAGTACCACCCCTGTTCGGGAGCATCTCAGGCCTCGACATTCCTGCGGGTGAAAAGAACTACCAACTAACAAGCAGTTTTACTACACCGGTAGACATTGAACTGATCGGTGTTGGAGCTCACATGCATTATCTGGGACACACCGCCAAAGCGACTGCCATTTTACCGGATGGAACAACCAAGCCTCTGTTCTACATAGACGATTGGGATTTTAATTGGCAAAATAATTATTTCTATCAAAAGCCATTACTTCTCCCGGCAGGCACCAAGATCGATGGCGTCGTCACATTCGACAATTCAGAAAACAACCCAAACAACCCAAACAATCCACCACGCCGCATCAAGTGGGGACTTGAATCCTCAGACGAAATGGGAAGCGTCAATTTTACTGCAGTACCAGTAAGTGAGGGGGATTTGGAACGGTTCAAGGATAGTGTTCGAGATCAATTTGTAGATGAAGCCCGTAATATGGCCAACCGACGATTCAGTAGCAGAAATGGAAGCCGTTTTCGCGAAGGTGAAATTTCAGATCGGCTCCGAGATCGACTTCGAAATCGTGGTGGAAGCACTACTAGCCGCAATGGCAACAGAAACCAATTGGGGGGAGACTGGCGTAGTAGATTAGGTTCAAGGCTCAAGGAATTAGATAAAAATAATAACGGAGAAATCGAGGCCAACGAAGTCGACGAACGCTCAAGCCGCTATATCCGATTCATTGACACAAACAAGGACGGAAAAGTAAGCAAGGAAGAACTCAAGAGTTTTAACAACCAATAAGTTAAACAATTTTCATTTATTTTATCTACCGTTATTTGAAGCTTGATCTAATTATCCAGACAGACTCATGACTCAGGAGAATTGACCTCAGGCAAAGCATTTAACTTTCTGCGAATCTCCTCCTTAAGTTCACTAAATTTTGGATCCTTCACATTATCAAGTAGCTCATGTGCTATTTTGATCTCTCCAATATTAGCATGAATACGGGCAAGATGTATTCGAACCCCCTCCTTTGAGCGTGTGTCACTAGCCAAATCTAAAGCTTTGTTCCAAGCACTGATAGCATCCTTGGCTTGAAAAGGGCTGGTTGCCAAATAAGCCATAGCAGCATCAGTTGCTAAAGTGAAATTCTTAGGATCCAACATTAATGCCTTATTGAATAGCTTCAACACCTTGGGAACGACCTCAGCACGGTCTATAAGATAGTAACGAGCAGCATGATCAGGATAAGCGAAAAGCATTGCAGCCAAGTTGCGATAATACAGTGGCTGTTTTGGAGCCAACTCGGACGCCTTAGTGAAATGCCGAATAGCTTCCGAAATCTTTCCCTTTTGCCCGTAAACCTTACCTAGATTGTTCCATGGTACTGGATTATTGATATCTAAATCACGAGCCTCATTCCATTGTCCCATAGCTTCATCAGTTTTACTAATCCCACTATAAAAACTTCCAAAAGCCAATCTTGCCTGAATGTGTTTTGGATGCTTCGATAAGAACTCAACGTACTTTTCCTCAACTTTACCCAATCTAATTCGTACTTGCTCCCCTAACGAATCAACTGGAACCCCAGATTTTTTCTCTGCCAATTTGGCATTATCACGGATCCATTGATCAACCTCCTCATGAATCTTATCATCAAAGGCGAGAAGGCTACGAAACTCTCGCTCAACAACTAATGCCTGAATATCAGGATTCTTGCCTTCTGCCAGAGGTCCGATTACGACTGCTAATAATTCCGATAATACGACTATATTTCTAAGCAATCTCACTTGCACAAAGTATCCTCTTAGAAGCGAGTAGGTTCAATTCAATCTCACTCGAGATTTCTCACTTCGCTTGCTCCAAGTAATAAAAATAGCCATTCTGGCGCCGATGCTCGTACAATCTTAATTAATGTGACTTACTCCGAAGCCATTCAACACTTACAAGATCTGCGGATGTTCGGAACAAAACTGGGACTAGAGAATCCGCATCGATTAGCTTTATTGGCGGGTTCTCCTCACAATAATCTCCGCTTTATTCATGTTGCCGGCACAAATGGAAAGGGATCTGTTTGTGCAATGCTTGAATCAGTTTACAGAGAAGCTGGTTATCGGACTGGTCTATTTACATCACCTCATTTGGTTTCATTTAGAGAGCGAATACAGGTGAACCGCGACTTAATTCCGGAGGAGACCGTAGCAAAATTAACACTTCATCTACTAGAATTAATGGCTACATTCCCGAAAGGCCAAGCACCTACATTTTTCGAAATGGTGGTAGTTATGGCGCTATGTCACTTCAACGAACAGAAATGCGATATAGTACTGTGGGAGACCGGAATGGGAGGCCGACTTGATGCCACAAATATCGTTACCCCTGTAGCCAGTGTTATAACAAACATAGGACTGGATCATACACGATGGCTTGGGAATAGTCATAATGAGATAGCTCGGGAAAAATCAGGAATAATCAAAAAAAATATCCCTGTATTTACCACTGCCAAAGAAGAAGAAGGCCTGTCCATAATTCGTTCTACAGCTAAAAATAATAATTCAGAACTGATTGAACCTGATGGGTTAAATACAAAATTCAAACTCTCTTTGATTGGCCAACATCAACAAACAAATGCAAGTCTAGCCAGTAGCGTAATCTCCAGAATGCAAACAATCCTGCCGGTAAAAACCGAACATATTAAATGCGGCTTAACCAAAGTAAATTGGCCAGGGCGTTTGCAAATTTTAAATGTTGGTTTAAAGAAATTTTTATTGGATGGGGCACACAACACCGAGGGAGCCTCAATTCTGAATCAGGCTATAAAAGATCATTTCCTAGAAGAATCGCTGGTGTTTATTCTGGGTATGGTTGATGAAAAAGACGGCAAAGGCTTCTGCCAAAAAATTGCCCCTCTTGCAGATCGTTTAATTTTGTCACCAGTAAAAAGCGGACGCTCAGCAAAGCCGGCAACCTTTAGCCCAACTTGCCAAGCAGCCAATCCAGAAGCCAAAATATGTGTGACCTCATCTCTTAAACAAGCACTAGAGCAATGTGTTGAAGAACCTTTCGTGATTATCACAGGTTCATTTTACCTCGTTGGGGAGGCATTAGAGCACCTGAATTTACTTCCAAAAGCTATCAAATCAGAGCGTTTACTTAACGACTGGGGAGCTCCTAACAAACTAATAGAAAACAATCCGGATACATAATTTTTTTATTAATTCTTAAAAATGGGTTCGCCACGCGAAGCCCCTTGGCTAAAATCATCTCAAGCCAACATGAAACCATTTTTTTTAGTATTTCTTGCCATCAATTATGCAGGAGCTTTTTTTTATGCCAACGCAACAAACATAGGCTCTCAAGCTCCCAAGTTAAATATTGAACACTGGATAAAAGGCAAACCAGTCGATCTTAATAAGGCAGACGCAAAGAAAATCCATGTAATTGAATTCTGGGCCACATGGTGTGGCCCATGTCGCACCAGTATCCCACACCTTACTGAACTACAAAAAAAATTTAAGGACAAAGGCGTCACAATTATAGGAGTCACTGATGAAAAGAAATCTACAGTCGAACGGTTTGTTCGTCGCCAGGGAAAACAAATGGAATATACCGTAGCAATTGAAAAAGGTGATAGCATGTCCCAATCCTATATGCGTGCCTTCGGACAAACCGGTATCCCAGCGGCATTTGTGGTGGATCAAAAGGATCGAATTGTCTGGGTAGGCCACCCAATGAACGGTCTCGACGACGTTATCGATCGCTTAGTGAACGGTAACTTTGACCTCGAAGCAGAAATCGCCAAGGAAAAAGCGCAAATTCGTCTGCAACAACTTTCGATGCAGTACTGGGAACGCTTGGTTCAAGGAGAAAAAAACGATGAGACAAAAAAAATCGGTAATGAGTTGCTTTCCCTAGTAAAGGATAATGCAGAAGTTTCATGCAATATAGCTTGGGCGGTACTTACAGATGAATCGATTAAATATCGCGATTTGGAATTTGCTCGAGCTGCAGCAAAAGCTGCGTTTGAAGTCTCTGGCGGAAATCATCCTCAGATTATTGATACCTACGCACTAGCATTATTTGAAAGCGGCAACGTCAACAAAGCAATTCAGCTTCAAAAGAAAGCGGTTAGTCTTGCTGGTGACCAGCAAGAAAAAGTGCAATTACAAAAATCACTTGATAGATTTCAATCTGCACAAAAAAACAAGAAATAATTATCCTGTTTCAATTAAACCCAACAAAAATGTAGTCACCAAAATTTTAGCTATTATGCTATACCTAAAGAAACTGAAGTATAAAATTCACCGGACTTTTCTACTGGCTATAGTGTTCTGTTTGATTTTTCGGGTTGGCATTGAACAGGTCACGGCTTTAGGAATAGAGGCAGATTACACAAAAAAAATCCGGCCTTTGCTGAGTGAATTCTGTTTCGATTGCCATATGGGGGAAGAGGCAGAAGCAGAAGTAGACTTAAGCTCTTTCAAAACTATTACCGATCTTCGCCAAGATCCCAAAACATGGATTAAAGTGGAAGAAATGCTTTCTAGCCGGCAAATGCCTCCGAAAAAATCAGATCAGCCTACAGATGAACAAAAGGAAAAACTTCAGTTATGGGTAAAAAGTTTCCTAATTGAAGAAGCTAAAAAACTAGCTGGAGACCCCGGACGCGTAGTTTTGCGCAGGTTAAACAACTACGAATACAATCAGTCCATACGCGATTTAACCGGCATAATGTCACTTAATCCCACTCGCGAGTTTCCGGTAGATGGGGCGGCCGGCGAAGGGTTTACTAACACTGGAGATGCACTAGGGATGTCTCCCGCATTAATCAACAAATTTCTAGATGCCGGCAAAGAAGTCGCTGATTACGCTGTGCTACTTCCAGACGGTATAAGATTCTCAAAATACACCAGTGAACGGGATAGAGCTGATGAGCTAATAGCAAGCATCCGTCAATTTTATGCTCAGTTCGCGAATGTCAATAGGCAGTCCGGTGATACTTGGAATGATTCTGACAAAGCCAAAGCAAATGTTATTGAACGTAACGGGAGTATCCCATTGGAGGCTTATTTTTCGCTTTTACTAAAAGAACGGGAGGCGCTCGAAAAAAACAATAAAAGTTTCAGAGAACTTGCTGAAAAACATGAATTAAATGAAAAATATTTAAAGTCACTATGGAAAACACTAAGCCTAGATATTGATCCAGAAGGTTCCTTGCTGCTCAATCAATTACGAAAACAGTGGCAGGCGATTAAAGACACAAATCCTAAACCATTAATCAACTCGATCCACCAATGGCAACAAGCACTTTGGAAGTTTGATCCAATTGGCCATATTGGCCGCAAGGATGGACCAACTGCTTGGATGAATCCCAAATCAATCACCCAGTCTTCTGTTGATTTTAGCTTAAAACTTACTCCCAAAAAAAATGGTGAAGACTTGGTAATTTATCTCTCAGCAACGAATGCTGGAGATGGTGAAACAAATGATTTTGTACGCTGGAGAAACCCTCGCCTGACTGGCAACAATAAATCCGATTTATCAATACGCGATGTCTCAGGATTAGCTAAACGGTTAACGAGATTACGCAACGAATCATTAGCATTAACTTCCCGGTATCTAAATGCTGCTGTGGAGGCAATTGAGGGACAGCCGGACGTAGACAAGTTGGCCAATCAATACAAATTAGAACCAGATATACTCTACTCTTGGCTGGATTACTTAGCAGTCAGCCCGGCACGCCCGGTAGAGATCGAAGGATTATTTACCAATAAACTTCAGCGATTGGGTGGTACGGACTATGTCAACGGCTGGGGACTACCAGAAACGCCGAGTGTTGTAGCTAATTCCTCTGACTCTGAGTATCGCATACCCGGCATTGCTAGACCTCACGGAGTTGAATTACACCCCTCACCTAATCTCTTTGTTGCAGTAGGATGGAAAAGCCCAACTAGTGGGGAACTTGTTATCTCAGCAAAAATAGCGGATGCACATGTGAACTGTGGTAATGGAGGTGAATGGTGGGTTCAACATCATACCAGCCGTAAATTAGTAAATATTGGATATGGTGAATACAATACAGGCGGCTCAGGAGAACTAAACCCTTTTAAATTAAATGTAAATGTCGGCGATGTGATTAGACTGGCAATCGGCCCTAGGGATGGGAGTCACGCCTGCGATCTAACTCACGTTGACATGACCCTTACTGAAACCGGTGGGACCAAAAACACTTGGGACATATCTAAAGATATATCTGGCAGGATACTTGATGGAAACCCACTGAAAGACCGGTACGGCAACAATGCAGTTTGGCACTTTTATAGTGGCAATATAGAGGATGTGGCGAAAGTTCCTCATAAAGTATTACAAGTACCAGAGGGGTCACTAATTACAAAATGGCTTGATGAAAAGGATATAACAAAACGCAATAGCCTTGCTGCAAGCATCCAATCTCTGGCAACCGGCAAATTTAAACCTAAACCAAATTCGCCCGACACAATACTATTAGAACACATACAAAAAATAGCTGTTCCTAACCAATTCAAATCCATCCTAAAATCCGTCAAGCCAGATCCACGATTCGGCAAGCATCCTCTTGGACACGAGGTGGTTTCAGCGGACTTAATCTCAAAGGCACCACATGTAATAGAATTACGTATTCCATCAAAAATAGCAGAAGGGCGCACACTGGTTGTCTCAGGAGATCTAGAACCTGAGCATGGCCACTCCGGTAGTGTGCAATTATCTGTAGGGCTGGATAAACCAAATCTTGATGTGCTTTCGCCTTCAAAACCAATAATCACGACCGCTAATAGCGGCACTGAAAAGAGTATAAATGCTAGTCTAGATGATTTTCGAGACCTATTCCCTGCATCAATTTGTTATCCGAAAATTGTGCCTGTCGATGAGGTAGTTACAATGTCACTTTATTTTCGGGAAGACGAAGCACTGCAACGTCTTATGCTCGATGACGAACAAAAAAGAAAGTTGAACCAACTTTGGGATGAGCTGCTTTATATTACGAAAGAGCCCTTTAAAAAGGAAGTTGCCTATGAACAAATCGTTGAGTTTTCAACACAAGACCGTCCCGATTTGGTTATTGCATGGAAACCTTATAAGCCAATATTGATGGACGAAGTAGCAGCTTTTCGAGCAAGACTTCTTGCAGATGAACCAATTCACCTAGATGCGGTTATCGACTTCGCCGAACGCGCATGGAGCCGCCCACTCAATAAAGAAGAAAAGAATAGCCTTCGAACACTCTACAAAACTCTCCGCAATCGAGAAATTGACCACGAAAAGGCCATAAAGTTAACCCTCGCAAGGGTGCTCACATCTCCTACTTTTTTGTATAGACGCGAGAAAGCTGGTGAAGGGACTAAGCCCGTCACCGTTAGCGCCATAGAACTAGCTAAACGTCTCAGCTACTTCCTCTGGTCATCCATCCCAGATACAACTTTGAGGGAGTTGGCAGATAACGGTAAATTGATGAATGACGATGTGTTACTTAGCGAAGCAAATCGTATGTTGAAAAACTCACGGATACGCCGCTTAGCTGAACAATTTGCCTGCCAATGGCTTCATATACGAGATTTTGACCAAAATGATGATAAAAATGAACAACGTTTCCCAGAATTCGCCACATTAAGGAAAGACATGTACGAAGAATCTATTCGATTCTTCGAGGATATGTTTCGCAATGATGGCTCAGTCTTAGACCTGTTAACAGCAGACCATACATTTTTGAATGAGCGTTTGGCTAAGCATTACGGAATAAATAATATTATCGGTGAAGAATGGCAACGCATTGATGGAATGCAGGCTAAAGGCCGAGGTGGTGTGTTAGGTTTGGCTACCGTGCTTGCAATAAACTCTGGTGCATCTCGTACCAGTCCAATCCTGCGGGGTAATTGGGTATATGAAACTTTGCTAGGCGAAAAACTTCCTCGCCCTCCGGCGGATGTTCCACAATTACCTGAAAGTGTGCCTAGCGGACTAACCGCACGACAACTGATCGAAAAACACAGCGAAGTGCCAGAATGCGCGAAGTGCCATGAACGAATTGATCCTTACGGTTTTGCTCTTGAAGAATTTGATGCAATCGGGAGGCAACGCCTAACCAATTTTAATAGCGAAACAAAACTAATGGATGGCACACAAATTAAGGGCTTGATCGGGCTTCGAGAGCACTTAGCGACCAACCGGCTTGATGATGTAATGAATCAATTCTGCCGCAAACTTCTTGGCTATGCCCTGGGCCGCGAAGTCGCACTTTCAGATTTGCTGTTAATCGAAAAGATGAAAAATCATCTGGAGAAAAACAATTATCGATTCAGCAAGGCAATCGAAGTAATCATACTCAGTCCACAATTCCGAAAAATTCGGGGTCGCCAGACTATAAATCAGTATTGACTAGAGCAGTCAACAATTCAGCATAAGCCGAAATCCGAACCAATGAAGGCATCATCCCAACAATTTTCACGCCGCACTATGTTACGCGGCCTTGGTGTATCAATGGCTCTACCATGGATGGAATCGCTTCGTGTGTGGGGAGACACTAACCGTAAGAGCCAACAGGCAAGTGATGCTCCGACCCGAATGGCAATCCTTTTTACCGGCTGCGGTTTTCATAAGCAGGAATGGTGGGCCAAAGGAGAAGGCACAAACATGGAACTAGGAAAAGTCCTCCATCCACTGAATGATTTTAAGAAGAAAATGGTTTTCATTCGCGGCCTCTACAACGCTGAAGCACTGAAAGGAAACATTCACAGTTCACAAACAGGAAACCTACTCTCAGGTGCTCCATTAGCCTCAGGAGGAAGAATCCAGTCCGGCACCAGTGTGGACCAATACGTTGCACATCGTATTGGCCATCGAACAAAGCTTCCGAGTCTCGTACTCGGCTGCGAAAAAGCAAATCCATCCGTGCATAAGGATTACTCAATGCTTTACAGCTCACATATTTCTTGGACCAGCCCGACCACTCCAACCCCGTTAGAAGTCTATCCTGCACTGGCTTTTGATCAGATGTTTAAAAATAAGACTCAAGCTGGCGACAAAAGCGTGCTCGATGCAATACTTTCAGACGCAAAAGATTTGCGACGTAATATAAGCCGCCTAGACCAACAAAAACTAGACGAGTATCTAAACTCTGTTCGAGAGGTGGAAAAACGAATAGAAAGCGCCGGCAAACGCGGGGAACTGCAAGGCTGGCGCCCTACGATGACCACACCTGATATGCCACGCCCAAAGGATGGATATCCACAGGATATAGTTGAACACATGCGGATTATGAGTGACCTACTCGTGCTTGCATTTCAGACGGATACCACCCGTATCTGTACTCTAAAATTGAACAATGACCATGGCACACTACGCTTTCCACATCTTGGAGTAGATTACATGATACATCATTTACTCTCACACAGTGACACGGATGACTGGCTGAAAGTAAACCAATTTTTCCTAGAGCAAATGGCTTACATCGCAAGTCGTCTCGACAGTATTCAGGAAGGAGATCGTACTGCTCTTGACAACTCCATGCTGATGCTATGTTCAAGCATGCTCACTGGGCATCATGAGGCAACACAATTACCAGTAGTCATGATTGGGGGAGGAGGGGGACGAATAAAAGGAGGCAGGAATCTAAACTACCTTGGAAAACCAAACCGGCAAATGTGCCGCCTCTTCCTAAGTATGATGGACAAAATGGATATCCATCCAAAAACGTTTGGTGATGCAACTAAACCACTGGATGAAGTGTAGTTGTTTGGCAGTTATCGCGTTTACTTTCCCTAGCACAGACTTTCTCGAGGAAAGTCTTTTTAATATTAACTGGCTTCTCTAGACTGCGCGCCCCGCGACGCTAAAGCCTAGTGTCGTTATTTTTGAGAGATGAAGAAACCTACCCTGTTGATTGTTTTCCTTACTGTGTTCATCGACGTGGTTGGTTTCTCTATTATTTTTCCATTATTTCCTGCCATGCTAGATTACTATCTCGAGCTGGACGGCAGAGAAAGCCTTATCGGCTCGATAATTACCTGGCTTGAGCAATTTGCCGGCGGAGACAAGAACGCCGTAGCCACTCTATTCGGTGGAATACTAGGATCCATATACGGGATCTTGCAGTTTGTATTCGCGCCAATATGGGGAGCATACTCAGACAAGAATGGACGCAGACCAACACTTATTTTTACACTTGGTGGTATTGTTTTTGCGAATTTTATATGGATGTTTGCAGGTAGCTTTTCCCTGCTGATTCTTGGTCGAATCCTAGCAGGAATTATGGCTGGAAATATCTCTACAGCTTCAGCTGTAGCAGCTGACATCACTTCAGGTAAAAATCGCGCATCTGGAATGATAATAATCGGAGTGGCACTTGGGCTAGGCTTTATCCTTGGACCCGCCATTGGCGGCTTAGCCTATCAATGGCAAATGGTAGAATCAGATAAAGCAGTGGCTGGGTTTGCTTTGCATCCTTTTTCTGGACCCGCCGTAATAGCACTGGCCATATCCACACTAAACTGGCTTCTAGTTATTTTTAAATTATCAGAAAGCCTTCCCAAAGAAAAACGTGGTAAGACTAGCAAGCACAGCTTTAATCCGTTTGCTCAACTCAAAAGAATCAACCTGCCGGGAGTAGCACGAACAAATTTAATTTATTTTGCATACTGGACTGCATTTTCCTCGGTTGAATTTACCATTACATTTTATGCAATGGAGAGGCATGAGTTTAAACCAATCGATATCGCCTGGATGTTCGTATTCATTGGGGTCACACTGATCCTATTTCAGGGAGGAGTGGCACGACAATTGATTAAACGATTGGGCGAAAAATACACCGCACTTGCAGGGGTATCTTGTACACTTCCGGGATTCATCACTATAGGAAATGCTCCTAACATTGATATTCTTTACGGCGGCCTTTTTCTTATGGCCGCCGGCAGTGGCATGGCAATGCCCTCACTTAACTCTCTGGTCTCGCGGTATACCCCAGCAGATCGACAAGGACTCTCCTTAGGAATATTTCGATCCCTTGGCTCACTCAGTCGGGCTATTGGCCCCATAATCGGCGGGGTGTTGTACTGGAAATTTGGAAGTACAATTCCCTACTGGGTTGGAGCCACATTCCTTATAGCGCCATTCCTGATGGCTCTCGGCCTGCCTCCCGCACCTGAGCCTGAACAAGAAGAAAAACCTGCTGAAGAGTAAATCTGGAAGCGATTAGTTAGTCTCTCTCAGAGCTCTCCGGCAAAGCAATAGGGGGCTCTCGCAATACCTCGGTCACCGGCTCAAAATTTGGCAATTCCTTCCCTTCAGTCTCGCCAACCTGCAATTTATTGACCCTTTCACCACTTGGTTTAACAGATCTCTCATAACTACCAAGCGCAGCATTGTATGCCTTGCCAGCCTGTTCTAGGCCTTTTCGTATCTTCTCAAAATGACCAATAAAAACTCCTAATCGACTATATAGCTCCTGAGAAGCCTCAGCAATGTTCCGTGCATTTTCAGACTGAGTGTGGTACTGCCAGCTTACCTTCACGGAACTTAACAAGGCAATCAATGAAGTCGGCGTTGCTAGAGTTATGCGACGGTCTGCAGCCCATATAATAAGGTCAGGATCACCTTCAAGAGCCGCACTAAATAATGATTCGGCAGGAACAAACATAACAACACAATCCAAAGCTCCATCAATGTGCTTCGGATAATTTCTATCGGCTAAAGCCTTGATTGTATCACGCATTTTTTTAGCATGTTGCTCTATTGCAATCTTACGTTCAGCAGGCCCACTTGTATCCAACTCGTTAAGAAAAGATAAGTCTGGGACCTTAGAATCAATCACAATATGACGGTTACCGGGCAGGTGCACCACCAAGTCAGGGCGACCTTCAGCTGACTGCTCTTGCTCCGTAAAATCACAATGCGCACTAAGTCCTGCTGCCTCGACCACACGACGTAAAGTTTCCTCCCCCCATCGCCCACGTTGTTGACTGGAATTTAATATTTGGCGCAGCTGCTCTGTTTCTTTGGATAGCAACTGGCTTTGCTGTCCAAGCGATTCCAGCTGCTGAGCAACCTTAGAAAGTTGTTGCGTCTGGTTGTTACTATTTTGTGCCAGCCGCTTTTGATAAGCCTCCAATTGTTCCTTCAGTGGAGCAACCAACTTTGCCACTGCTTCCTTGCTGGTATTCAAGTCACCCTTTGTAATCTCTTGAAATTTTTCTAGTCTTTGCACTAAGGCCGGCTGAGCCTCTTTTAAGGCGTCGACACTTAAAGCTTTGAATGATTCTTTGAGCTGTGTGATCGATTGATCATTTGCCTTTCTAATCATTTCCAATTGCTCCTGTGACGCCTTTCTCTGCTCCTCAATACGAATCTCAGTCGATTTTCGCTCAGCCTCGGCACGAGCCCCCTTGCGAGAGCCTAGCAACCAACCAATAACGCCACCAAGTACCGCCCCAATTAACAACCCAATAATAACTTCCGGATCATCCATGAACTCCAAGACCCTGCCTTCAGGAATGTTCACTGACAAACTGAATCGATCTGTTGAATCAGTTAGTTTTGGCCTTGGCGACTCTCACAGTATTAGCCAAAGTTGCTGAGCTTTATGATGAACCGATATTTATTGGCTGGTTTGGCAGTTAGCCAAATACTGACCATAGCAGCTCAACCAAATTCAGGAACATTTCCACTGCAGGGAATTCTCCCCAAGGCAGAAACTGGGGCCATTCGCTTTCTAGAAGAACATCCAAACTATGACGGGCGTGGAATCACGGTCGCAATATTTGACACAGGCGTCGACCCGGGAGCACCGGGGCTACAAATAACCAGCACCGGCCAACCCAAAATCGTTGATGTTGTAGACGGCTCAGGCAGTGGAGACGTAGATATGACCACAACACTCGATTCCAACGATAACTCATTGATCGGACTTACTGGACGAAAAATAGTACCCGGAAGTAAGTGGAATAATCCAAGCGGAAAATGGCGAATCGGAATTAAATCAGCTTATGAACTATTTCCTAGTGATTTAGTTTCACGCTTAAATAAAGAGCGAAAAAAGGAGTGGGACAAAAAACAGCATGAACGAGCTGCGTCTTTACAAGCACAACTTGCTGAATTTGATAAAGCCAACCCCTCTCCAAAAGGTGTAAAAAAGAAAGAAAAGCAAGAGATTCAGGCAAAAATTGATTTGCTCGGTTCATTAAACACTAGTTTCAAAGATCCAGGCCCAATTTATGACTGTATAGCATTTCATGATGGCAAGTTCTGGCGAGCTGCAGTGGATACCGATGAAGATGGCGATTTTAACAATGAAAAACTAATGACTAACTTCCGCACTGAACGTCAATGGTCAACATTTGGCAAACAAGCAATGATGAACTTTGCGCTAAATATTTATGATGATGGAGACACGCTTTCAATAGTTACAGATGTGGGAGCACATGGAACACATGTCGCCGGGATAGTCGCAGCTAATTATCCTGATAAACCAGAATTAAATGGACTCGCCCCCGGAGCCCAGATCGTCTCGGTGAAAATCGGAGACCGCCGCATGGGAAGTTCTTCAATGGGAACTGGTGAAGTTCGTGGCTTAATTGCTGTAATGGAAAACCAATGCCAATTAATCAACATGAGTTATGGCGGCCCAACTCAAGATCCAAACGACGGCCGACTTGCGGGACTATACTCTGAAATTGTCAACAAACACGGCGTCATTTTTGTGGCTAGCGCGGGCAACAGTGGCCCGGCACTCTCGACTGTTGGGTCTCCTGGCGGCACAACCTCAGCAATTTTTGGAATTGGGGCATACGTGTCTCCAACTATGATGGAAGCACAATATTCACTTCGTGAAACAATGCCTGCAATCCAATATACATGGTCATCCCGTGGTCCAACTTTTGATGGCAATCTTGGAGTAGACTTCACTGCACCAGGTGGTGCAATCGCACCGGTTTCCAACTGGACTTTACAGGGCAATATGATGATGAACGGAACATCAATGTCATCACCAAGTGCCTGTGGGGGTATAGCTTTAATGTTATCCGGACTGAAACAGCAAAAACAAAAATGGTCTCCACAACGAATAAGAAGAGCAATTGTTAATACTGCGAAACAAATCCCTAACGTAGAGAGGTTCGCACAAGGGCATGGTGTACTGCAGATTGATAGTGCTTTCGATTATCTAGAAGCCAACAAAAAATCTAAAGATCATGACTTGCGCTTCGTAGTAACCAATCGTAGTCAAGGAGGCCGTGGGGTTTATCTCCGTGAAACATTTAACACCGACAAGGCGGTGGCTTCCACTATCGTAGTCACCCCTACATTCCATGAAGATGATGATAACACTGAAAAAGTTGCCTTCCAAATGCGAATCAACCTTGAGTGCGAGAAGCCATGGGTAGATCACCCAAAGCACGTTGTCCTAATGCATGGCGGTCGTAATTTCAGTATCGAAACAAATCCACAATCACTTACCCATGGCATGCATTTTACAGAGGTAATCGGCTATGATGCCGACCACCCCGAACGCGGCCCGGTTTTTCGGGTTCCAATTACTGTGCTAAAAGGCGAACCAATAGACACTTCGGAGGCCGTGCATTGGTCAAAAAAAATTACCCTAAACCCCGGTTATATCGATCGTAATTTTCTTCAGGTTCCTATCGGTGCCACATGGGCCAATGCGGCATTCCATACAAGCGGTATTGATGGCACACGGCGTATCGTAATGCATACCGTGCAGGAAATACCCGGACAATCATTTAGCGAAAGTGGCACGCGACAATATATCACGATGCGCGATAAAGACACACAGGTTCAAAGTTTTTCAGTTGTCGGAGGACGAATGATCGAGTTGGCCATCGCCCAGTACTGGTCAAGCCTCGGAAAAACCGAGCTAACAGTTGACTTAACTTTTCACGGCATTAAACCAAATAATTCCTCCCTTCACCTCGACGCTTCTCAACTTGTTACTAAGGTTGATATAACCGCACCACTGGGAAATGAGTCAGTTGCACCCAGTGGAAACTTCGATACGGTTCGCAAAGCCATCGCTCCTAATAATTTTGTAACAAGACCTCTAACCGACCCTCGTGACACCCTCCCCAACAACCGTCGGATATATGAGGCCGAACTAAGCTATGCTTTCAGCATCAACAAAGAAACTACAGTAACACCACAGCCTGCCCTTGCATTAGAAGATCAATTTCACGAATCATGGGAATCATTAATCTGGATGCTATATGACAAATCCAAAAGATTCATAGCGTCTGGATCAAGTGGTAGCAGGGGCTCAAAGAAACTCTCTAAAGGCGACTACATACTTAAATTCCATATACGCAACCACGAACTTAAGCATCTTAAAAAACTTAAGGACATGCCGCTTAACCTTGATCTCAAGCTTGCCAAACCAATTTCGTTAAAGTTTCACAGTGATCCTGATGACGCCATTGCCGGCGGAAGTGGATTTCGAAATGGCACCTTGTCCCAGGGGGACCAAACTCGCATATACATCGAGCAGCCAAAACAACCAAGCGAGGCCGCAGCTGGGGACCTTTTGATCGGCAACATCTCCTATGGTAAAAGTAATAATAATTTGCTTGGTTCCGGTAAAAAACCTGATGGATTTCCTGTTTCAATGAGAATTCCACCTTCTAAGTCCGTTAAGCCTAAAACAAATGTTAGTAGCAATAAGAAGGATAATAAGTCAGAAGCAGAACAATTAGCTGAAGCCATTCTCAATTTAAAAGTTAACCGTTTGGCCAAGCTTCATGGCGAAAAAAAATCAGAAGATTTTAACAGAATAGCAGAAGAAATACTGAAAACTAATCCTGGGCACCTCCCAGTTCTAGTCGAACAACTCAAGCGACTCGATGGCGAAACTAACCGGAAGAAACATTTGGAAAAAATCGTTGCTGCCGCTGATGAGGTTATCAATAAAATTGATACACAAGCGTTGGCAAAACATTATGGCATAAAACTTAATCCTGATGATGAAAATGCCAAAGATGAACGCACGAAACTTGATAAAAAATTAAACACTTTAACCGATGCTCTCTATCGTAAAGGGCGAGCACTTGGCTACCTTTACACACAATTACACGAGGACAATGAGGCAGACAGTGAGAAGAAAAAAATGAGACTTGAAGAAGTTAAAAACAAATTTGAATCAAATTTTTCAGAGTTACAAAAATGGGTTGAAACCAAGGATGATAAATTCGTACTCCTACATATACGACGAGAAAATATGCATGGCCGACTTGCCACTGCATTGAAATTGCTAAATGAAAAAATTAAACGTTCCCCCCATGATAAAAAACTATATAAAAAGAGAATTCGCCTACTAGGAGAATTAAAATGGAACGAATGGAAGAGGCACGAGGAAGCATGGCAAATACGAAGATTTCCTGCAAAATATCAGGTCTTTTAAATCCTGATACAAAGTCCATGCTCGACGGCTAGGCAACTCAACGTGACAATCCCTCCGTGTCTTGGCTATACAAGGCGTTCGTTAGACCGAACTTTTTCAAACGCGAATCCGAAGAGGCGCACAACATTGTTATTCGCCAGCTTCATTGGGCTGCACAACGGCGTTGGGCGCTCAAACTATCGAGTTGCTTCTTAAAAGGGCCTAGTTTGCCGGTCGAATTATTTGGTTTGAGTTTCCCTAATCCAGTTGGTCTTGCTGCAGGTATGGATAAAGGAGGAGAAGCTGTCCCGATGTGGGAGGCCATAGGCTTTGGATTCAGCGAACTTGGAGGCATTACTCAATATGAACAAACAGGCAATCCAAAACCAAGGATGTTTAGGGTGGTGGAAGACGAAGCTCTCATCAACAGAATGGGCTTCAATAACCCAGGTGCCGATTTCATGGCCAAACGCCTTAGCAAATTGCGCAAGGAAAACCTCTGGCCAACACATCCAGTCGGAATTAACCTAGGAAAATCCAAGACCACTCCTTTAGAAAAAGCAGCAGAGGATTATCTATACTCATTTAAACAACTTAAGGATGTAGCTGATTTTTTTGTAATCAATGTTAGCTCGCCGAATACGCCTAACCTCCGACAGCTGCAAGACAAGGCCGCACTGGATGAAATTCTTTCGGCCCTACAATCTGCGAATGACAATCATCGTCCTATTCTTGTAAAGGTAGCTCCCGACCTTGGGTTTGGGGCACTGGATGAAATTCTTGAGCTTGTTGGACCTCACCAACTGGATGGACTAGTTGCCACCAACACCACCATCTCAAGACCAAAAAATACCAAAACTACTCAAACTGAAATATATAAAGAAACAGGAGGACTTAGCGGCCGGCCCCTTGCGACTCGAAGCACGGAAGTAATCAGACATCTTTACCGCCAAACGGGGGGAACATTGCCGCTTATTGGAGTAGGCGGTATTTTTTCTGTAGAAGATGCTTGGGAAAAAATTACCGCCGGAGCATCACTGTTACAGATATATTCTGGATTAGTTTATGAGGGACCTAAAATTAACCGGACCATCATCAAGGGCTTAACCAATTACTTGGCAAAAGAAGGGCTGACTAATATTAAGGACGCAGTTGGAATCAATGCATGAACTCCTTATGGTCAATTTTATTGATTTGGATCACCGCTACTTTGCCAACTAAGGCAACAGAAGAAGAAAAACTACGCAAACTAGGAGCGGCTATTTTCACAACTAACGGAGTCGTCAGTGAAATCAATCTCAACCGATCCAAAATCACCAACGCAGAATTGAAGATGCTAACGACTTTCCATAATCTTAAAGATTTGTCACTTGAACAAACTCAAATATCCGATGAAGGCCTGCACTATCTTAGCAAATTATCTAAACTTGAGTGGCTTAATCTATTCAAATCTCAGGTGGGCGATGGCGGAATGGCTCAACTAATCAAGCTGAAGTCATTACAATATCTTCCAATAGGAAAAACGAAAGTGACCGATGCCGGGCTAATTCACATAAAAAAAATCAAATCGCTAAAGTACCTTGGCTTGCGAGGCACTAAAGTCACAGACCAAGGATTAAAACATCTTAGTGAGCACCCAAAACTAAGCGAATTGCACTTGGGTGAAACCTCCATTACAGACCAAGGAATCAAAGCGCTTTCACAACTAGTAAAATTAAAGAAACTGTGGCTTCACGACACCAAAATTACGGATAAGAGTGTTACTAGTTTGAGAGATCTGAAGAACCTTAGATCTCTCTATATTTACAGATCAAAACTATCTATTGATGGAATCCAGAAACTACAGAAGCACCTTCCTGAATGCCAAATTTTTTATCGGTCTGAAAATATTGCAGAATAGTTCTTTCCTGATAGCTCATCCATTGATGATTGGCACAACAAAAGAAATTTAATTTTTATTCGTAATATTCTGGTCACTCTATCAGTAAAATGCATGGAATCACTTAAGAATCACCTATTTGAATTAATATATGAAGACAGCGATTTACTCGTTGTAGGCAAACCCGCCGACCTAGTTTGCCATCCTACCAAGGGAGATGCATACAGCAGCCTTATAAGCAGAGCACGCCTATATCTTGGAAAGACTGATACCGTCCACATGATTAATCGACTCGACCGAGAAACATCCGGCATTGTTTTGATGGCTAAGAAGGATACATCGGCAAAAGAACTACGAAAGCTTTGGGAAAGCGGTAATGTAAGAAAGTCATATGACGCAATTGTACACGGGCATGTGAAACCAGATTCGGATACTATTCATGCTCCCCTTGGCCGAGACGAAACTAGCAAGGTTGCGATAAAAGACTGTGTTCGATCAGACGGCAGTCCCTCTCAGACACAATTCACTGTCACAAAACGATTCTTGCGATCAGAAGATTCTTTTTCACTTCTGGACGTACAACCACAGACCGGCCGTAAGCATCAAATCAGGATCCATCTAGCACACATTGGTCATCCTATTGTCGGAGACAAACTCTACGGCAAAGACGAAGACTTTTATCTGGCATTAGTCGAGAGGCGCCTAACAAAAAAACAAAAAACACAATTAATGCTACCTTGCCATGCTTTGCACGCTAAAGAACTCACCTTTGAATGGCGCAGAAAAGAATGGTGCTTTATGTCAAAAAAGGAACCGTGGTTCAGTAATTTCCTGACGACTTAGTATGCGCACTAAGGACAAATCCTATGTTAGATTAAAATAATCAGATTAAAGGAGATCGAACTCAATAACCTACTTTTTTACCGCCCAGATATTTCGATATCGAACAGGATTACTATGGTCCTGCAAATGCAAGAAACCGGGAGTTGGCCCTTCTGCCAATGGGCTAGCGGTAGTACGTTTAGGCAGTTCTACATTTTCATGGATTAGAACACCGTTATGACGAACTGTGATCCGAGCATTGGCAGTCTTCTTTCCTTCTTTATCAAATTTAGCTGCAGTAAAATCAATGTCATATGTCTGCCACTGAAGAGGGGGGAAACACATGTTCACATCGGGGTCCTTGATTGTATAAATACCACCACACTCGTTGTGTTTACCGGCAAGTCCAAATGAATCAAGCACCTGCACCTCATATCGAGCCTGAAGGTAACAACCACTATTTGCACGACCCTGACCTCGGCGAGTCGGCTCATATGGCAATCGAAATTCCAAGTGAAGTCTATGACTCTGAAATTTCTCTATGCTATTGGCTCCTTCCATCAGCAACCCTCCCTCAGTCATTTTACCTGGTTTAAAATTCTTTGCAGATTTGCCATCAAACAAAACTATAGCACCCTCAGGCGGTTTGGCCCCTATAGTCGGACTTTTTCGAATGACTCTATCGATTGAAAATGACTGACCATCCCGCCCAAAAGTAAGTTTTCCTTCGGAAATACTCTTGGTAGTTGTCCCTCCCTCAAAATTAACAGTATTACCATCGCGAGACCCCATGTATTCGCGTTTCTCAGCACCATCATATCCCGCGCCAGGCAATCCCCCAGGGAAGAGTACCATTTTATATTTACCCCCTCCCAAGGCAATTACCTGTGCCCCTACATCATATTGGCCACCCAGCGAACCTGCATATTCACCTTGAAATTTAAAGTCAGCATCAACCTTCTTTGGATCAGCCGCATCTACGTTCTTTGCCGCCAAAACTGTATCCAACCCGGCCGACAGAACGCCAACCAATAGGCACAATATGATTCTAGATATTTTCAACATAATGAGATAGGCAACCGTAATCCTGAAAAATTTGATGAGTCAACGAAAATAGATGCAGTTAGCATTCAAAGTTTGAGCCAATCAAACTGCGTTTTTTCTTTCATCATTGGTTTATTTGCGGATGATGCGCGAGCTGTTTTTAAGAATGAAGATTGTTCTCGCATACTCTGGGGGACTCGATACCTCCGTATTGTTGTCCTGGATAAAGGAAAAATACTCAGCTGAAGTTATCGCCTTCTGTGCAGATGTTGGTCAGGAAGAAGAAACAAAAGGCCTTAGATCAAAAGCACGTAAGACCGGTGCATCCAATGTTTATATCGATGATCTGCGCGAGGAGTTTGCCAATGACTTTATATTCCCAATGATGCAAGCTGGAGCAATTTATGAAGGCCAATATTTTCTTGGAACAAGTATTGCTCGGCCATTGATTGCCAAACGAATGGCAGAAATAGCTAGAAAGCATAGAGCCAAAGCAATAGCCCATGGAGCAACAGGAAAAGGAAATGACCAAGTTCGTTTCGAGTTAGCCGCTGCTGCTCTTGCTCCAGACTTGGAAGTAATCGCTCCTTGGCGGAACGAAGAGTTTAGAAACCAATTCCCTGGCAGAAAGGAAATGATAGACTACTGTGTCGAAAAGAAAATCCCGGTTGAAGCAAGCATGAAAAAGCCGTATTCAATGGATCGGAACCTTCTACACATATCCTATGAAGCTGGCATGCTAGAAGATCCCTGGCTTGACGCTTCTGCCCCCAAATACAAATCCATGTATAAGCTGAGTGTCTCGCCTGAAGATGCTCCGAATAAACCGGAGTATATCACTGTCGATTTTGAAAAGGGTATCTGTGTGTCTGTTAATGGCAAAGCCATGTCTCCCTTAAAAGTAATGCAAACTCTCAATCGCTTAGGGGGCAAACATGGTATCGGACGTGTTGATATGGTTGAAAACCGATTCGTAGGAATGAAATCACGAGGAGTATATGAAACACCAGGGGGAGCAATTCTACATGCAACACATCGCATGATGGAATCCATCACCATGGACCGTGAAGTCATGCATTTGCGGGATTCATTAATCCCCGAATACTCGAAACTTGTTTATAATGGATTTTGGTATGCCCCAGAACGTGAGGCATTGCAGGCTCTAATTACCGAAAGCCAACAAAACGTCAGCGGCACCGTTCGAGTAAAACTATATAAAGGTAATATTATTGCTGCAGGCCTTAAATCACCTGTCAGTCTATATAATCCTGACATAGCCACCATGGAGGCTGATCCTACAGATGCATATAATCAAGATGATGCAACTGGGTTTATCCGGTTAAACGGACTAAGACTCAAAGTAGCCTCAAAGGTAGCAGCTTCTAAGAAAACACAGCCAAAGAATAAGCAAAGACCCAAGCGAAAGTAACCCCGATCGAAATCCAACTATTCAAGAGCTAACTTTCAATCATCAAGTGGCTTCAAGGATTACCATACCCATACACTACTAGTTAAAGGCCACACTAATCCTGTCGGTGTTGTTTTTCTCATTAATATATTTAATGAGAAGTTCGACAGCCTCGTCAATATCGTCGGTGAGTGTCATTAATTCAATATCACCAGGGCTAATGAACCCACCTTTTTCAAGTGTATTGCGTGCCCAATTAATCATGCCTCGCCAATGTTTCTTGCCAAAAAGTATGAGTGGAAATTTTTCAATGCAGTGTGTTTGAACAAGTGTAACCACTTCAAACAACTCATCCATTGTACCAAAACCTCCAGGCATATAAACAAATCCCAAACTGTATTTCACAAGACAAACCTTACGGGAAAAAAAGTAATGAAAATTAATTGGCAAGTTGGCATAAGGATTTCCACATTGCTCGAACGGAAGCTCAATATTTAATCCCACTGAAGTTCCCTTGCCTTGCGCAGCCCCCTTGTTTGCTGCCTCCATTATGCCTGGGCCTCCTCCTGTTATCACTGGCACTCCAGCTTTTGCCAGTTTTTTACTCATTTCCACCGTAGCTTTGTAGTATTGATCCCGAGGTTTGGTTCGAGCAGACCCAAAAATAGTCACGCTTGGTTTCAACCTAGACAATTCCTCAAAGGAATCAACAAACTCCGCCATGATCCGAAAAATACGCCACGGATCCTCCCGAGTAAACGGGGCCTCGTCCTTATGGGTGATGCTAGCCATGGCCAAATAGTAATAATCAGCCAATAAAAAGCAGCATTTTAATTATTAATAAAAAGTATAAATTAATTTAGTCAGGACAATTAGTCCTCAATCTCATTGACCAATACACGATAGAACCGCGATTGAATATCTTCCTGCGGCTGGAATTCAATTTCACCTATACCGTCCTCTGTATCAACTGCTTCCAAAATATCCCAATCTATAAAATTAACAGATGACTCTATGACAAATTCTAATTGAGGTGTCAGGTCGCCCATGCCATAGGGTCCAAGCACACGGATGAGTTGACTGCCATCATCACTTACAAAATCCAACCTGGTCATTCCTTTCAAAAAAATCAGTGTATCAGTTACATTATTATTGGCTGCCACATCCATTGGTGTTTCATTATTTTCATCCAATAGATTAATTTCTGTACCAAAGAAAAGATGTAGCGCGATCTTGTCGTTATCCCCTGAACCGGCAGCAGCATGAATAGATATTTTAGGCCCATTGATGCCTCCCGCCTCGCGAATTAACTCGGCTATTGCCTCCGTACCAAACTCCTCTGCTACATCAAGTGATGAATAGTGCCATTGATCAAGTGTATTAGGATCAGCATCAAACTCTAACAAAATTCCTGTAACTTCTTGAAGCTTGAGAGTTGCCGCAATATTGAGATTTGTACGCTGGTAATTATCAATTGTGTCAACATTTGCTCCAGCTTCTAAAAGGACACGGCAATTTTCCGGTTGATTTAAACCTACTGCATATCCAAGCGGGGTTACTCCTAATTCTGTTTCGGCCTCCAAATTCGCGCCCTTTGCAATGAGTAATTTTAAAATCTCTATATTACGAGAATGCGATGCATAATGAATCGGGGTTTTTGAAGTATAAGCAGGCTCATTAACATCTGCGCCCTGATCTAGCAGAGCATTAACTGAATCAATATTATTTGTTTGGATGGCAGCTATGAACGATTTTTCAGCACCAGACGGAGCGTCGTTTTCACGAAGAATGTCCTCCGACTCAGAAGATCCCATGATGATGGACCAATCCAAGGCTGTTCTTTCTGCCTTATCCTCCGCCTCAATATCGGAACCATTATCCAAAAGAAGCTGTAATATATCAGGATAATTCCTTTCGGCTGCTACTATCAAAGCGGTAAACCCATGCTGATCTTCAGTTTCTAATTCAACTTCATGCTCAATTAATAAATCGACAATCTCAAGATGTCCCTGATCAACAGCAAGTAGAAGTGGGTAATTGCCAAATTCATCTTCTTGATCAATGTTGGTCCCAGCATATATATGCAGTTTCACTCCAAGCAGATCCCCTAACCAAGTCAAAAAATGAACTGATTCAGCAGGAGCATCTAATCCAGCTCCCGCCTCCAAAAGTAAATCAATGGTATCTTCCTTAAGTTCGTTTTCCACCCCTGGTATCCATCCCTGTAACGCTATATCCAAAGGAGTCTCTTCAAGGGAATTCTCAATATCAGTTTCCACCCCTGCATCAAGAAGGATCTTGACTGCTTCAATCTGATTTTTTGTTACCGCATAGTGGAGAGGAGTTTCGCCAGCTTCACTCAGGCCATTAAGATCAGTTCCTACCTCGATATGAGCCTCAATCACATCAATATCACCCTTAGCCGCAGCCTCCCATATGGAAATTTCAGGATCTTCCTGCGCAAACAGAAATGAGCATTGGGCTATAGCGAAGAAAACAAATAATATGAGAGTGTAATTAAATCTCACGAGTCGAGACTAACCTTCTACAGAGCGTATGCAAGCCGGTTTAATTATTGCATTCACACAAACCTCATCTTCTAGCCGGCCGCTTTGGAGCAAGAAAAACCCTCAACCCAGTTAGCCAATTGCGGTAATCTGCAATTTGCGGATGATTTCGACAAGCGGACCTCAATATAGATGATGGACAATAAAAAGCTCCTCCACGTGTAACCTTATAGTTCAAGCTTTCTAAATCGGCAGACAGAATTGAAGCACCTCCTTCGTAAGCTTTATAGTCATCTAGGCACCACTCAAATACATTTCCGTGAATGTCATACAAGCCCCATGGATTAGGTTTCAGCTGGCCAACAGGCATTGGAGCATCTCCCGCATTTTTTCGCCACCATCCGTATTCACTTAGGTGATCTACAAGATTTCCATAACTGTAAGCCTGATTAGTCCCAGCCCGGGCTACATATTCCCACTCTACTTCCGTAGGCAAACGATATTCGTAGCCTGAAGGCAATCGATTAGCTTTTAATTCACGTTCATTGAGTCTACGACAGTACTCGTTTGCCTCATCCCATGTCACGCTTTCAACTGGCAATTTTACCGTTAAACTCCCTGCTAATTCATTATATGCCTTACTAGGATTATCTCCCATTAGTTCAATATATTCCTCTTGGGTAACTTCAAATTTGTTCACCCAAAAGCCATGTGTAACGGCCTTCAAACGCTGTGGTCCCTCATCTTTAGATCGTGGGAGCTCCGATTCAGGGCTACCCATTAAATAATCCCCAGGTGGAATCCAGATCATATTAGGATCGATTTCCATGTCCCAAAACTCCAATCGAAAAAAACGCTGAGCCCTCTCATTCTGTTTAAATTCGAAGCCACCTCTATATGATTCTTCAATTGGATAAGCATGAACTGGTTGCCACTCTTTATGAATAGTATTGATGCTAGGAGCACTGTAGAGAATAGCTATGCCATCCTTTGAATAGGGCTCTGAATAAATGTTAAGAGCATTTCCGTATAACGAAGTTTTTATAACGACTTTGGGAAGTTCCACCTGACAAAAAATATTTGAGACGCTGCAAACAACAAGTATCCACAGACTAAAAAATGGTTTACTAATCATCCTCCGAACTGTCATTACAAATTATAGAGTTAAAAAGTTACAAGAATTTATTATTATTCAAATTCTTCTAACAATCCTAAGTATCTTGAAAGTTCTAATTGTCAATTTCCCTATTTTTGTTTGCATTAGCATTCATTTAAGCATCGACTAACACCTGTTCAATTAAAGCTCATCTATCATAGTTAATTATGGAAACTATCGACTATATCGTACTCCTCCTCTACTTCTCTATCATGGCTGGAATCGGCTTTGCACTAATGCGAAAGCAGAAAAGACAAGAGGATTACTTTATGGGTGGAAGAAATTTTGGAAAACTAATGCAAACCTTTGCTGCCTTCGGAGCTGGAACAGGCTCCGCCGATCCAGTGAATACTGCCAGAGGAACTTTCGCGAATGGAATGAGTGGCATGTGGGGGGTTATGTATTGGCTATTCGTAACACCCATTTACTGGATCAGTGCCGTTTGGTATCGGCGCATGCGATGCCTTACCCTAGGCGATTGGTTCACCGAACGTTATGAGTCCAAACCCATGGGCGTTGCCTATGCAATCTTTGGTTGCTTTTATTATATTGTTTATGGAGCAATGCTATTCACCGCAATCGGCAAAGTGGGCGTCCCCCTTTTGGGAGAAGAGCTAATGGGCACCAAAACGGAATACGTACTGGTACCTACGGTTGCTATTATCGTGATGATTTACGGCATGCTCGGAGGGTTAACCGCAGCATACTGGACTGATGTAATTCAAGGTATTTGTATAATCCTGTTGTCAGTTCTGCTTATTCCCTTTGGTCTAAGTGAAGTAGTAAAACAATTCGGCGTCGAAGGAGACACTTGGACTGATGGGTTTCGCATTATGCATGAACAATTACCGGCCGAGACTTTTGAAATAATAGGAGGTACTGCAGCGAGCGAATTCCCCCTTTATGCAATCGTAACCATTGTCATCATGAACATGATAGGCATTGTTCTCACCCCACATTTTATTGTCACGGGTGGAGGCTCTGCCAAAAACGAAACAGATGCTCGTATAGGCTTGGTTTCTGGAAATCTAATTAAACGTTTCTGCACAATCGGATGGGTAATTACAGCACTAATTGTGCTTACCCTTTACACAAATGATACAGCTTTATTAGCAGATGCAGACATGGCATGGGGTAAAGCTACAAAAGAATTATTGGGCCCACTTGGCATCGGACTTGTGGGCTTAATGTTGGCCTGTTTGCTGGCTGCCTTAATGAGTAGCGTGGATTGCTACATGCTGGTTTGTTCAGCACTTGTTGTTCGGAATATTTACGTGCCTTATTTTAATCCAAACGCCTCTGAAAAAAAATGCCTCAATATAGGCCGCATTACTGGCGGCATTATCGTCGTGGGAGCTGTTATTGTGTCAATAACCATGCTGGATATGTTTAAACAATTGGAACTTACATGGATTGTTCCTATGACATTTGCTGCATTGTTTTGGCTGGGTATGTATTGGCGGAGGGCTACAACCAAAGCAGCATGGATCACAATTATTTTTTGCCTGCTAAGTTTTTTCGTTCTCCCAAGAGCAATACCCACAATAAATCCGGATCTTCGTTCCAATGAGGCTTATCTTCAGGTTAATCAACCTGAAGAATCAAAGGGGGGGCAAGCCATTTACTGGACTGGAGGTATTGGCAAAGTAGAAAGCAGTCAAAAAATTGGCAAAGGATCGTTCCGATTTGAAATGATGATCTATGATAAGTTACTAGGATTGGACATGACCAAGTTTCAAAATGCCGCCCTGAAGACTATGGAATTCCCATTCAAGATCATCGCTCCGTTTTTAGTAATGATTTTAGCTAGTTTGTTAACAAAACCTAATAACAAGGATTCGCTCGATCGACTATACGTCAAAATGAAAACGCCGGTAGACCCTAATCCTGAAAATGATAAGGCTCAACTAGAGCGCAGTTACGCGCAGCCAGACCGATTTGACAATCGTAAGCTTTTTCCTGGAAGCAATCTCGAATTCCAACGACCAACAAGTCTTGATTTTTGGGGTTTTATTGGTTGTTTCATCATTTGCTTCGGAATCATTGGTATCGCAATCCTGGTTTCTCAAATTGGAAGCTAACCGCTTAGCCAAGCGCTTGGCTTGTGGGCTATATTGGTTATTATGTCGCGCATGCATTCTCCATTAATCGGAGATTTCCCCAGCTATCGACCACGGAGACTTCGTGGTTCAGATGTACTTCGACGCGTGGTTCGTGAAACACGATTGCACAGTGATCAGCTCGTGCTACCAATTTTCGTTCGTACAGGACGAAAAGTGCGTCATGCGGTACCATCCATGCCAGGGGTCTTTCAGCTCTCAATTGACGAAGCAGTACGTGAAGCCGCAGCAGCTCAAAAAGCAGGTGTTTTGTCAGTTATCCTATTCGGCATTCCCTCGAAAAAAGATGCTAGAGCAAGCGGCGCTTACGCTAAAAATGGGATTGTGCAAAAAGCTGTGAGGCAGTTGAAAAAAGACTTGCCTGGATTACTAGTAATGACCGACGTCTGCCTTTGCGAATATATGAGCCATGGACACTGCGGCATTGTAAAGAATGGCAAAGGAAGAAAAGTCATTGATAACGACTCATCCATTAACCTTCTTGCACGAACAGCTGTTAGCCATGCCGAAGCAGGTTCCGATGTGGTAGCCCCAAGTGATATGATGGATGGCCGTGTAGCAACGATTCGAAATGCACTGGACGCCAATGGATTTCAGGAAACACCAATAATGTCTTACGCGGCTAAATTCGCCTCTTCTTACTATGGCCCTTTCCGAGATGCTGCAGAGTCAGTTCCACAATTTGGTGATCGAAGAAGCTATCAAATGGATTCTGCAAACGCCGAGGAAGCATTACGGGAAGTTGCACTAGATATACAAGAGGGAGCGGATATTGTTATGGTAAAGCCAGCACTTGCATATCTCGATATCCTTCATCGTGTGAAAGAAAAATTTGGATACCCTACCGCTGCCTATGCCGTGAGTGGAGAATATGCAATGATCCAAGCAGCATCGAAGCTAGGGTGGATAGATGAAAGAAGTTTGACTATGGAATCTTTGCTGGCAATGCGCCGTGCAGGTGCAGATATTATCCTAACATATTCTGCCACCAAGGCAGCTAACTGGCTTAAAGACTCTTAAGATTAAAAAAACCAACCCTGAAAAGCCTCGAGGTCATCCAGCACCTTTAAACTTAAGTACCACTAACACAATAACACCAATCAGGATTATAGTTACTACGACACCTGCAATCACGAAGTAACGCCCTGTCTTGTCCGATTTCTTAGTGAAACCCTTAGCAGGGCTTTTTGG
The DNA here is from genome assembly GCA_036166355.1 of Verrucomicrobiota bacterium. GTDB lineage: Bacteria > Verrucomicrobiota > Verrucomicrobiia > Limisphaerales > UBA1096 > UBA1096. The sequence continues at coordinate 31,184 of JAYZHR010000133.1, forward strand.
AGCTGCATCCAGATCCCCCAACTTTAAACCCTGTTCAAGATGCTTAGCCTGAGACTGAACCTTTCGAGCCCCTTCCAGCCGGAGTTGCACCTCCCCAAAAGTAACCACCTCCCCTGGTTGTACCGGAGATTCAGCTACCTTGTTTCCATCTATGTAACTGCCATTCGTAGAGCCAAGATCTCGCACATAAACATCTTCCTCCCCTCTAAGTACCAACTCACCGTGACTACCTGAAACCGATTGATGATTTAACACTATATCGTTTCCTTCAACACGACCAACAGAAGTAACCTCCTTTGCTAGCTCAAAGGAGGTAGGTTCAATTCCTTCTGTTAAAACGGTTAGCTTAGGCATTTACTCATTCCGGGTGAGACAAACTAGCTTCCGAACTTATTCCAAGTCAAAGAGTTTCTGTTTTCTATAGAGATGGTTCAGTCAGGGCGCAGCTGGAGCTGGGTCTCCTAAACCATCATCTAATCTGGGTTTATCGTTGTTGGGTAAATCCGGCGTGGGAGTTGCAGCATCTGCACCTTTAGGCGGATCGAGATCCTCGGGTGACTCCGGCGGGTTGAACTTTCCGGTTCGCACAATATCTTCGACCTGTTTCCCATCCAAAGTCTCATATTCTAAAAGTGCATTTGCAATTAGCTCCAACTTATCTTGATTTTTCTCAATTAGCTGACGCGCACGTTGATATCCTTCATCTACAAGTCGCCGAACCTCTACATCTATCTCTTGGGCTGTTTGTTCACTATAGGTTTTGCCTTGGGCAAGCTCTTTACCGAGAAAGACATACTCATCCCCTTCTCCATATAGCACCATGCCCAGCTTTTCACTCATACCCCACTGGGTAACCATTGCCCTTGCCATATTAGTAGCCTGCTGAATATCTCCAGCAGCTCCAGTTGAAATATCACCAGTTA
>JAYZHR010000134.1:0-17391 GCA_036166355.1 Verrucomicrobiota bacterium
TCAAAGCGAATTCGAATTGTTTTTCCAGTTCTTTGCGCTTCATTACTTGCAAAACGAAATAATGATTTTAATTGTTTAGAACCCTCAAAAATTAAAGCGCCGCGGTTTATAGAGTTAAACTCAAAAACCGCGGCGCCAAAAAGTATCATCACAATCACCAGCACCAATAGAAGCTCCAACAGAGAAAAAGCTTTGTTGGATTTGCCGGCAAAATGCGGCCGGTTAATCATTCCCGGGTGTTAAACCTCCTCCTGCTTCGCCTAGTTCTTCAAGGCTGTCAACTTCCTCTTCTTGTTCCTTGTCTCCGATATCATCATCATCACCTTCGATCCCATTTGGTCCCTTTGAGTATAATCTATAATCGGGATCTTCCGGTTGTTTGAATTCAGGGTCGGCAGGTTCGTATACTAATGGATTTCCCCAAGGGTCATCAAAAGTAGTTCCTGATTTAACATAGGGACCATTCCATTTAGCCCCTAGTCTTTCATTTTCAAATGTTGGTTTTTGAACTAGTGCCAAAAGTCCGCCTTCATCTTCGGTGGGGTAGTGGCCAATATTTAGTCGATATGTATTAAGAGAATTTTTAACCGATTTGACTAATAAGTCTGCTGCATTTCTTTCTGCTCCCTCTTGTTGTGGCATTAAATTCACTACCAAGGCTGTTGCTACCAATCCTATTATTACAAGTACGAGTAGAATTTCGATTAGTGTAAAACCGCTCCTGCGTTTTTTATGAGATTTTACCTTCATTTTTAATATTAGTGTTACCAGTTATATATTTAAAGTGACCAGTTAACCATAGACGATTGCTTTCTCTTGCTATTCAATTATGTAGGTGAGGATCTGCATATTGTGCCAAGCAAGTACAGCAGCCACAATATATGGCAACGGACTGGAGCAATTCTTACTTTTATGAGCTAAAAGTCAACCTTTGGTGATTGCTAATTTTTATAATTATTAATCAAGCTAAATAAATACCCAATACTTTTAGTCTTTATTTTTATTAGTTTCTACTAGTTTTCTGAATTTAATATCGAAAATTTAGTTAAATAGGTATGATATTTTCCATACGTATATAATAAGTAAAACTTATATTTAATCTTGGCCTGAGTCTAATGAAATATCCCTAATTGGCTGTATAAATCTAAGCTAGTCATTACTTTGGTGTAATGTCTATCGGTGTCAATTTGCCAGTTAATATTAAGCAATAATATTGTGTGCAATTTGACCGTGGACGTCAGTCAGTCGAAAATCTCTTCCTGCATACTTATAGGTTAATTTTTCATGATTGATTCCTAAAAGGTGGAGAATCGTTGCGTGTAAATCATGAAAGTGCATGCGGTCTTCTATAGCAGCTATCCCGTGTTCATCCGTTGATCCATAGGTTATTCCTCCTTTAACACCTCCACCAGCAAGCCAAAAACTAAAACCCGTTGAGTTATGGTCTCGCCCGTCAGATTGTTTAATATGAGGTGTTCTGCCGAATTCTCCACCCCAGACTACTAATGTTTCTTCAAGAAGTCCTCGGTTTTTCAAGTCTTTGAGTAATGCATACAGGGGTTGGTCGGTTGCTGCACAGTTTCGAGTTAAAGCTGAATTTAGATTGCGATGTTGATCCCAGTTTCCATGTGTAATCTCGATGAAGCGAACGCCAGCTTCTGCGAAACGACGTGCCATTAAACATTGGCGACCAAAGTTTTCGGTTGTGCGGTTTCCGATTCCATATTCTTTTAATGTTGTTTTATTTTCGCTGCTGATGTCCATGAACTCTGGGACAGCTGATTGCATTCTAAAAGCTAGTTCGTACGATTCTATTATGCCTTCTATTTGTGAGCTTTGTTTTTTTCGTTGGAGTAGTTCGCGATTCAATGATTGAACGTAATCTATTTGCTGGCGTTGCGACTTGAAGGATATATTTTGATTATCTAGATTTCGTAGTGATGCTGCGCGGATATTTTGGTTGAATTCACCTATTTTAGTTCCCTGGTAAAATGCAGGCAAGAAAGCGCTACCGTAATTTTGTGCTCCTCCAACATTGTTAGGAGGACATAATGAAACGAAACCTGGTAGATTTTGATTTTCTGTTCCTAAGCCATAAAGGACCCAAGAGCCCATCGAAGGTCGTACGAATTGAAAGCTGCCCGTATGCAACTCTAAAAAACTTTGAGGGTGAGCCGGCACAGATGAGTGCATGCCGTTCAATATGCATAATTCGTCGGCGTGTTGTGCTAGCTTAGGAAATAAACTGGATATTTGCAGGCCGCTTTGCCCATGGGTTTTAAATGTCCATGGAGATGGCATTAATTCCCGATTTTTGAATTTCTTTAGTTCTTTGCCTTCATCCTTAACTAAAGCTGGTTTGTAATCAAATGTGTCCACATGTGATGGACCTCCTCGCATGCAGCAGAAAATTACTCGTTTGGCTTTCGGTGTGAAGTGAGGTTGTTTTGGGGTGAGTGGAGCTGAATTTGTTGCATTTGCATGCATTCCTGCAAATGCCATATAACCAAAACCAGTAGATAGTCCCTTTAGTATTACTCGGCGGGATAAATATGTTTTTTCATATTTACTCTGATTATTTTGCGTTATTTTCATTTGCTATATAAAAGATTAGTCAACATATCGAAATTCCGCACTGGCAAGCAGTGCTTGGCAAAAAATTGACCATTGTTGATTTGGGCTATTATTTGAAACTTTATTCAGAAATTCATTTGCTTTATATATTTCATTGTTTGTAGCTAGACGCGAAAAGGCCAACTCATAAGCAAATTGTATTCTATCATCATTATTATTAGTTTTACCCATTACAAGTTTTCCCATGCTGGCGGCTTGATTGCTTATAAAAGGACTGTTCATTAAATAGAGAGCTTGTGTTGGAACTGTTGTTTGGTTTCTTTTTCCAACAATTAAGCTTGGTTCGGCAGCGTCGAATATTCTCATCATTTCGGGCATGGAATTCCTGAGTATCGGTAGATAAACGCTTCTTTGTCCTGTGTCTCGTTGTTTTTGGCGTAATTGCCGTATTGCTCTACTTACATTTACATCTCCGAGTTGCGAGATGACGGATCCTTTCCCTTGCTGACGATTAAGACGTCCGCTGGTTGCTAAAATTGCATCTCTGAATGTTTCTGCATTTAGTCGTTTGTGATTCATTCTCCAAAGCAACCGATTATTGGGATCGGTTTTTGCGTTGGCTTCGTTAAATTCACTTGAAAGTCGGTAGGTTCGGCTTAATACGATTTTTCGAATCAGTGATTTTATCGACCAGTTGTCTTGAATGAATTCCAAGGCTAGATGGTCAAGTAGATCTGGATGAGATGGCCGGTCTCCTGTGGCTCCAAAATTATCAACTGTTTTTACTATTCCAGTGCCAAACAAGTGATGCCAAATTCGGTTTACCATTACACGAGATGTTAAAGGGTTGTCCGGCTGGCTAATCCAAGAGGCAAGTTGAAGACGGCCACTTGAGGCGCGTCCGATAGGGTAGGATTTTACATGGTTTAGTACTTGGAGAAAGCCTCGTTTGACCATTGGTCCTTGATTCCGCAACTCACCTCTGATTAAGACTCGAGCATCAGCAATGCGACCATCCTTTACACCCATAGTATATTCAGAGGTGGGTGCTTGTGCCTCTATATTGCTGATATTTGTTTTAAGGTCTTTGATATCACGATTTAACCTGCGCATCCTGGCTTTTTGGTTTGAGTCAGCTTGTTTTTTTAATGCTCGGAGTTCGCGGTTTTCTTCCTGCATTAAAAGTAGCTTTGCATTCTCCTGGTCTAATTTTTTTTCATAATCCCTGATTCTTTTACTCTGATCTGCATTATTACTGGAGATTGTAAGAAGCTTAGACGGCTGGCGGTTTCCTTGGCCATTTACTGTGCCATATCTAGTTTCTGTACTGCGGAAAATGCCAGCCATAGCGTAGTAATCTTCAGTTGGGATTGGGTCGAATTTATGGTCGTGACAACGTGCGCATGAAACAGTTATGCCAAGAAAAGCTCGCGTAGTGGCATCAATTTGTTCATCTATCAAATCAAGATTAAATAACATCTTGTTGTTTTGATTCAGAGGTTTAGGTCCCAATGCGAGAAATCCAGTAGCAATTAGTTCGTCATTGGTGGATTTGCGCTTGTTGCGCCCAAGTAAATCTCCAGCTATTTGCTCACGAATAAATTTTTTGAATGACTTGTCCTGATTAAATGAACGAATAACATAATCCCGATATCGCCATGCGTGAGGGTAGGTGAAATTTCTTTCCATTCCATTGGATTCACTATAACGAGCAACATCCAGCCAGTGCCTCCCCCAGTGTTCTCCGAAATGTCGGGATCGTAACAGTTTGTCGACTACTTTCTCGAACGCATTTATTGAATCGTCTTCTATGAATTCATTTATTTGATCTGGAGATGGAGGTAATCCTATTAGGTCAAAATATATTCTACGAATTAACTCTCTTTTTGTTGCATCTCTAGCAGGGGAAAGATTTTTCGATTTGAGCTTTGCCAAAATATATTTGTCAATTTCGCTTCTTGTCCAATTACCTTCACTAATAAAAGATGCTTTGTTATTTGCAGGAGGAATAAATGACCAAAATTTCCGACCTTCTTTCAAGTCAATTTTATTGTTTACTAGATTTGGCTTGTCTGGTTTTCGTGGATCAGGAGCGCCCATTAAGATCCATTTTGAAAAATTGGATGTTACTCGATCTGATAGCTTGTCTTTTGGCGGCATCTTAAGCATTCCTTTGTGAAGTAATGCTGATAAGAGTATGCTTTGTTCTGGCTTCCCCGGTACTATTGCAGGGCCAGAATCGCCACCATTTAAAATTCCAAGCCTTGAATCAAGAAACAGATTTCCTTTAAGATTGCGAGCTTCAGCTGAATGGCATTTATAACAATTATTAACTAAAACGGGACGGATGTTTCGTTCAAAAAATTCTATTCCCTTATCAGGATGCGATTCGGTTGCTACTTGTCCGATAATGTTTGTCTGTAGAAAAAGAACACTAATGCTAAAAGCTAGTTTTATTATTGTTCTTTTCTTCATTATTTATCCTCAAATATCTAAACGCAAAAATTACATAAAAGTTACTAAAAACAAGCCTTATAAGTGTTTGTATTGTTAGGCTCAAAGTGTTTTTTAAAATAAAAGTGACAGATTTCGCCATTAGGCTACTTTGCAAAAAAACACCCGGCTCAGTCCTGCTGGCCGGGTGTTCGATGAATTAATTAAATTATGCAATTACAGGGTATACCCATTTAGGTATTCACGCTTAACGTAATTTGCTGCTTCTGGAATGTTTGGAGACTTCATGTTGGGGCCATCCCATTCCATTTTCCTGTTCTTACCAACCTGCAGTGCAATACAGCCAAGCAAGATTATTTCTGTTAAGTATGCTGCATTATCAAAGTTAGAGTATGCAGCGCGGCCGCCTTTCATCATATCAAACCATTCCTGAGTGTGGCCTGGTGATGTCCAGAAGTTATTCTCTATTACCTTGTCGGCTTCATGGTTTTTACTTCCTTTGAATTTTTTCTCATCGTTGAGTGATACATAGTATCTGGAGCCGTAATCATCTGGAGTGAAGATTTGGCCTTTGGTGCCAATCAATAAGCAGCCACTACCGCGGATTTTCCCCATGGTATTGACGATCTTCGAAGTGACGTCCGGGTGAGGTTGGTTTTGATTTCCATCAATTTTCCCATCGTACCACCAGAATTTAAGCGGAACCATTCCATCCCGTTTTGGGAATTCAAAACGAATACGTGAATTTAGTGGATAAGTTTCCTTGTTGATTCCTGAATGAGCTTCTGCCTCAACCACGGTTGGATAACCGAGTTTAAGAGCTCTGAATGGCATGTTTACTGTATGGCATGCCATGTCTCCTAGAGCACCTGTTCCATAATCTAACCAACCACGCCAGTTGAACGTATGGTATGCTCCCTTTTTAAATGGTCGATGTTTAACTGGTCCCTGCCATAGTTCCCAGTCCAAATGTTCAGGAACTGGATCGGCTCCCTTAGGGCGTCCTATACCTTGTGGCCAAACTGGCCGGTTTGACCAAACATGCAGTTCAGTAACGTCTCCGATGAGTCCAGACTGAATAACCTGGACTGCTCTTCTTAGACCACTGCCGGCGCTTCCTTGGTTACCCATTTGTGTTGCCACTTTTTGTTCTTTGGCGACTTTAGCCATCAAGCGAGCTTCATATACGGACTGGGTAAGCGGTTTCTGTACATAAACATGTTTGCCTAATTTCATGGCCTGAACTCCGGCGATTGCATGCATGTGGTCTGGTGTTGAAACGGTACAGGCATCGATGGACTTCTCCATCTTATCAAACATTTTTCGAAAGTCCTGAAAGGTTGCTGCACCTGGGTATTTTTGGCCACGAGATCGAAGGGTGTTGGTGTCAACATCGCAAAGCGCAACGATATTAGCTCCGCATCGAGCGGAATTGTCGGTGTCGCTTGAGCCTTTTCCTCCTGCTCCAATAGCGGCGAGGTTTATCTTGCTGTTAAGATTTTGGCCTCTAAGCATGAATGGGCCAAAAGCAGCAGCACTCAGTGCCGCAGTAGACGAATGAGAGATAAACTTGCGGCGTGACAGTGTACTCTTCGGTTTTTTTGTCATAATATTCTGGTGAAAGTTGATATCTTCCGTAGGAACCTTTGGCGCTGCGGAAGTGGGGTGATCCTCTCCTATCTTGGTCTTTATGAACAGAAAAAAATTGATATGAAAAGTACTGTTCAAACAGGATTTAATTGGAAACAATTGTGTATACAGAAATGTCGCGATATTTTCATATTTTATTGATTGTTATAACTGCTTTTAATTCAAACGCCGTTATAGAAGTTGTGGCTGAATTAGAAGTGGCTGAGTTGAGTCGAAAGGAGGATGTTGATTTTGCTTCAGAGATTTTGCCTATTTTTCGAAAAAACTGTTTAGCTTGCCATAATGCAAAAGATGCTGATGGGGATTTAAATCTGGAAACGCCGAAGAGCATCAGGGAGGGAGGGGAAAGCGGACCAATGGTCATCCCTGGAAATGCAAACAAAAGTCTTTTAATGGAGCATATTCGGCAAAGTAAAAAACCTTTCATGCCTCCCCGTCGTAATAAAGTTGGCGCTAATAATCTTACGCCTTATCAGCTGGGGCTAATAAAGTTATGGATCAATCAAGGTGCAAAAGGTGAAGTGAAGAACGTAACTGCTGAATTAGATTGGCGCCCAATTCCTTTATCAATAAATCCTATTTATACAACGGCTATTTCTCCGGATGGACAATTTGCTGCTTGTGGGAGAGGGAATCAAATATTTATTTACCATCTTCCTACGCAAAGGTTGGTATCTCGTTTGAATGATTCAAATATTGGGAACGATGTGGCTCATCGTGACCTCGTTCAGTCTCTAGCATTTAGCCCGGACAGTATGACGTTGGCTTCTGGTGGATTTCGATTGGTTAAATTGTGGGCCAATCAATACCATGAAAACTTAAGAATTGTTAACTTTATGTCAGGTGGTGAAAAAGTAGTTGGAATCGATGTTGATAGAGAGAAAAATTTTATTGTTGTCATCGGTGATTTAGGCACTGTTCGAGTTTTTAATTCTGAAAGTATGATGCCAATTTGGCATGACCATGTTAATGGTCAATCTGCAAAACACTTACAGATTTCTCCAGATGGTAATTGTGTTGCTGTTTTATTTAGTGATGATCGTGTGCGAACATGGAATATTGCAGATGGCGATCGAATGACTCGAGAATCATCACCACTTAATGTTGGTTCGTTCGCTTGGGTTGACAACAATAGAATAGTATCAGCCCATGGTGAGGAGGGAATAAAGATATGGAGTGTAAATAATCCTGACCGTATTTTGTCTCAATGGGAAACAAACGTTAAGGTCAGTGCATTATTGGCTGCGAAGAATCTTCCGGCAGTTTTCGTTGGACAGGAAGATGGCAAGATACGGGTCATTAATGCTTTAGATGGCAAATTGTTTAAAGTTATAGATCATGGTGAATTAGTTTCGGCTATGAGGCTTAACAAGGATGAAAGTCAGCTTTTAATTCTTGGTGGTCCAGTGGCAAAGCTTTGGGATATTGAAAAATGGTCATTAATTGGAGAGCTTAAGGGCGCGCCAATAATCAATGAAGAGTTAGCTCACGCAGAACAAGAGTTGGCTTTTTTTAAAGGAGAAATTGTATATCACAAAAATACTATTGAATCCAAAGAGAAGCAGCTTAAGCAGGACAAAGATGCTCATAAAAAGGCCAAAGATGTTCTAGTTGGACACAAAAAGACAGCTGCAGCTAAAAGAAAAGAAAAATCCGAATCTGAGTCTTCTTTAAATAAATTGAATAAAGAAATTGCAGATTTGCCCAAGCGAATTGAAGTCGCAGGTAAAGAAAAATCAAATGCTGAAAAAATATTTAAAGCAATCGAGGGAAGAATTAATTTGTCTAAGAATGAGCTAATCCAATTAGACAAGAAACTTCAAGATGCCTCCCTTGAGAAGGCAAAGCTGGTTGGAGATTTAATGAAACTCGGAGCTATAGCCAATAATGCAAAAATCTTAGCAGAAGATACTTTGTCGCTAGCTGAAAAAACAGAAGGAAACAAAGATTTAAAATCTCAAGCAATTGTTGCGAAAGCGCTGGCTGATCGTAAACTTGTTGAGTTTGAGGGTTTGTTGAGTAGTTTCTCTATTGTAGATAAAAAATTGGTTTCACTAGAGAGAGATAGGGGTGCAGTTAATAAATCAATTGTTACGGATGAGATTCCATTCAACGAAGCCAAGGGTAAATTGGAAGAGGTATCAAAGGAGCTTATTGCAGCACAGGATAGGCAAAAGAAATCGGGGGATGAAAAGAAAAATATTTCAAAGAAAATTTCTGATGCAGCAGCAGCAATTGAAAATGCTGAGCGTGAGATTGAACTTTCAGAAGCTGAGGTTGGTTTTACAGCTACCAACGTAAAGAATGCAGAGAATAATTTAATTGATGCAAAAAAAGACCAAGAACGAGCTTTGAAGTTGCCTCCAGAACATGAGGCTGCGGTTAATTCTATTAAAGCTAGGGTCGAAGCTTTTTCTCAAGATTGGGTTGATGCTGTTTATTCCGATGATCAGTCTTTGGTTTTTACATTGGGGGTTAATGGGCGTGTTCAGGCATGGTCTGCAATAAACGGGCAAAGGGTTCATTCTTTGGATTCGAGAACACGTTTAGTTAAGTGTATGGGAATGTTAAATGGAGGGCGTTTGGCTTTGGCTGGAGGTTCATCTGAAATGGAAGTTGTAGATGCTTACCCTGTTTGGTCTTTGGCTGGAACAATAGGGACAGGCGATGAAGAGTCGCAGTTTGAAGACAGGGTGTTAGCCTTAGATTTTAGTCCAGATGGGAAAAAATTAGCTACTGGAGGAGGGTTTCCATCTCGAGGTGGAGAAATATATATTTGGAATCTAGAAGATAAATCTGAGGAATTAAGGATTCCTCAAGCGCATAGCGATACCGTTTGTTCTTTGAGGTTTTCTCCTGATGGAAGTAAACTTGCTTCTGGAGGGACTGACCGCTTTGCGCGTATTTTTGAAACAGAGAGAGGGAGAGAACTTCATGCTTTAGAGGGGCACACTGGTCATGTGTTGGGGATAAGTTGGCAAAGAAATAGCCGAGTGTTGGCTAGTGTTGGCGCGGATAAGGCTGTTAAAATATGGAATTTGATCAATGGAGAACAAAAGAAATCATTTAGCGGTTTCAACAAGGAAGTAACTTCTGTTCACTTTCTTGGTATTGGTACTCAAGTTCTCTTATCGGCGGGTGATAATTCCGTTAGGGTTGTGAAAGAAGATGGTGGTGAAGTTAAAAGATTTCCACAGGCATCGTCATTCATGCATTCCAGTGACGTTACTCCAGATGGTAAGCTTGCTGTAGCCGGGGGGTTTGATGGAGTTTTGCGAGTTTGGGATGTTAGCAGCGGTAAGCTTTTGTACAAGTTTGAACCTTCAGTTGATACCCTGAATTTAGTTAATAAAGATTAGTTGGATTAGGTTTTGGATAGCGGCTGACTGCTTGAGTGCATTGACTATACTGTAAGTATTTCTTTTTCTTTGTTGTTTAAGTGGTCATCTAGCTTCTTGATGAAATCGTCGGTCATTTTTTGCACTTGTTTCTCAGCGGTTTTTATTTCGTCTTCAGACACGCCTGCTTCCTTTCCGCTTTTTTTTAGTCCTTCCAATGCGTCTCTTCGTACATGGCGAACAGCGACTCTGCCGTCTTCAGTGATTTTTTTTGCTACTTTCACAAGCTCTTCGCGACGTTCTTGGCTAAGTTCCGGCAATGTTATTCTGATTATTTTACCATCTATTGCAGGGTTAAGGCCCAGATTTGCTGATTGAATTGCTTTATTTATAGGTTCAACTGTACTGGCATCCCAAGGCTGAATTAATATCATTCTTGTTTCTGGTGCTGTAATTCCGGCCATATCTCTAAGCCGCATGCTGGAGCCGTAGGCTTCCACCATGATATTTTCTACTAGTGCAGGATTGGCTTTGCCGGTGCGAACTCCCTCAAATTCGTGCAACATTGCCGATTCAGACTTTGCCATTTTATCTTCCGCTTCATTTAGTACTTGGTCAATTGGCATGAGTATGATCCTAGCATTACACAATATCTTTGCCTAGTTTTTCATCTGTAAATCGGTTTTGAAAACTAAGGTCTATAGTTCCCATCCTGATCGATATTGATGATTCATGAACTCGGCTGCTTTTGGGTGGCCTGTAATTTTCATCTGTTTGTAATCCCAATCGATAGTGCTGTTTGTGCGATGTGCAATATTACCTAGCAGTACAATCTCTGTAAGGGGGCCAGCATAGTCGAAATTACATGTAGTCTTGCTTCCAGTCTTAATAGCATTAATCCATTCTTTATGGTGCCCTATTGATGGAGGAATGCTTGGTTTGGGTCTCTCGAAATCAATAAAGTCTTTTTGAGGTAAAAGTAAGTGTTTGCTGTAGTCAGTAAGAAGCATTCCTTTGTCTCCGATGAATAAGCTTCCATTGCCCCACTTTGGCAATATCCCCTCTTTGAAGTGAGGAGGGCGATGGTCGCCGTGGTACCATCGAATCTTGGTTTTAGGCTGTTTACCTTCAGCCTTATAGTGAAAGTCTACAGTAAGAGAATAGGGAGTTGATTCGGAATCTGGTTGTGGTCCGTTAATCACCTTAATTTGACTTGGATTTTGGAGGCCAAGAGCCCAGTGGCTTAAGTCGATATGGTGGCACCCCAGATCTGCAAGTGTCCCTCCGGCAAAATCCCACCATTGTCTCCAATTAAATGGATGGTGTGTTGGGTGGTAAGGTATGTTTTTTGAAGTGGGTCCTAGCCAAAGATTATAATTCAAATTATTGGGGGCTTTGTATTTGCCGGTTCCTCTTGATTTTCCTCCAAAGTTTCCTCCTACCCATACGTGAACTTCATTGGTTTTTCCAATTGCATTAGAGCGTATCAGTTCGACAACTCTGCGGTAATTTTCTCCAGCGTGTATTTGAGTCCCCATTTGGGTAACAAGCTTTTTCTGTCTAGCTAAATCGGTAATGGCTCTGCACTCAGAGATAGTGCGGGTTAGTGGCTTTTCGCAATAGGTGTGTAAATTATTATGAAGAGCTGCAGCTGTAGCTGTAGCATGAGAATGATCAGGCGTGCTGACTACGATTGCATCTAATTTTTCTTTATCAATCATTCGGCGAAAATCTTCATATAAGTTTGCTTTCGGAAAATGATTAGATTCGGCAGTGAGGAAATTACTATCCACATCACATAGGGCTGTAATGTTTTCTGATTTGACCGCATTCAAGTTGGCTTTGCCTCTGTTGAATACGCCTATAATGCCGATATTAAGTTTCTCATTAGCGGCAAATGTTCGTGCGCTTCCAGCTGCTAAAATTGTGAATGTTGTTTGCTGTATGAATTGGCGGCGCGATCTTTTATGTTTCATGGATATACAAGAAATTTAGACATTTACAGTTTTGTGACAAGCTCCGGTTGACCCATCGTATAGCTGGAAGTATGTTTTCTCCGTGATTGATGTGACAGATGTTCAAGCTTCTGCTGCGGGTTTTCTTGTTGAACCTCGGAATCCGCCAGAGAGATTAGATCGGTTGTCTCGTGAAATTCTTCGTCTGAAAGCTGAGTTAAATGCAGTCATATTGGTTCATAATTATCAGCTCCCAGAAATTCAGGATTTGGCAGATTATGTAGGCGACTCATTAGGTCTGTCACGTCAGGCTGCAGATACAGATGCAGACGTTATCGTGTTTTGTGGAGTTCATTTTATGGCTGAAACTGCAAAAATATTGTCACCTGATAAAATGGTATTGTTGCCGGATAAGGATGCTGGATGCTCGCTAGAGGAGAGTTGTCCTCCGGATAAGTTGCGTGATTTACAGAAGACAAATCCTAATTTTTACACTATAGCCTATGTTAATTGTAGCGCGGAAGTTAAGGCTCTTAGTGATGTGATATGTACCAGCGGAAATGCTAAGAAAATTGTAGAGGCTGCGCCTGTTGAAAGAGATTTATTATTTGTTCCTGACGAGAATCTTGGCGCATGGGTTACTGAGCAAACAGGCCGGCCAATGACTTATTGGCAAGGTAATTGTTATGTGCACGTTGAGTGGACGCATGAAAGTATTACTCGGATAAGAAATGAATACCCCGACGCTCCGCTTGTTGCTCATCCAGAATGTACTAAAGCAGTTAGAATTTTAGCGGATGAGGTTTGTTCAACTGAAAAAATGGTTAGTTACTGCCGAGAGGTTGAGTCTGATGCAATAATTATTGCCACTGAGGCTGGGATGTTACACAGGCTCAAAAAAGAATGCCCTGAAAAGACTTTTATACCTGCTCCGACTGACAAGTGCGCATGTAATGAATGTCATTTTATGAAAATGAACACGCTTGAAAAATTACATGACTGCATGGCAAATCGATCACCCGAATTAATTCTTTCACCAGAATTGATAGAACGTGCGAGGCTGCCTATAGAGCGTATGCTTGAGATTTCGGCGCGCTGAATATTAATTATTTGATACTGTAATTTTATGTTCTAGCATTATTTAATATATGAAAAAACAAATTATATTACGGCTGTCAGTGTTTGTTGTGATTTTTCTCTTTTCTTCTGTTAAAGCAGAAGAAAAGAGTGAGGTAATTAATCTTTTTAACGGGGAAAATTTAGATAATTGGATTCAGCAAAAGCCTGGAGGATGGTTAGTGAAGAATGGACTGATTGGTCCCAGTGATAAGCCAGGTGGTTATATTTGGGCACTAGGTAAATATGATAATTTTGAACTGCGATTGGAGTTTAAATTATCCAAGCGTTGCAATAGCGGAGTTTTCTTTCGGACTGATCCGAAAAATCCAGTTCAAGGTGGGTTCGAGGTTCAATTGCTCGATTCATATGGCAAGATTAATGTTGGAAAGCATGATTGCGGTGCGCTTTATGATGCGTTGGCCCCAAGTGGGAATTATGTAAAACCGGTTGGTGAGTGGAATGCTTTAAAGCTGGTTATTAAAGGTTCGTTTGTGAAGGTTTATTTAAATGGCAAAATTGTTGTAGATACCAATTTAGATCAGTGGTCAAAGGCTCGTTGGAACCCAGATGGTTCGCGTAATAAATTTCGTACAGCGCTCAAGGATCTTCCTCGGTCAGGAAGTATAGGCCTTCAATATCATGGGCATCCTGTTTGGTTTAAAAAAATTCAATTAAAGAAAATTTGATTTCGATTAAACTGGAAATACCAAGCTTTTGCTTGGTGTTTTAGGGTATTGCAAAGGCAACTAGTCGTTTCTTCCTGTAAGGGCTAATAGTATATGCAGGATAGCGACGAACACATTGAAGAGTCCTGCGAAAAGCATTAATGCGCCAGCCACAGGTTCGTTAAACTCACGGTTATTTAGTACTTGGCTTGTTGCGTTGACTAGCACAAAAACCCCGAAAATTCCAATTGCTCCTGATATCAGCATGCCAAGGAAGCCGATATTTAAGAACATGTTCAAAACAATAATTCCCAAGATTGCAAAAAATAAGCCAGTCATTAGGCCTCTGGGAGCTGAGAATTGAACTTTGGTGATCATTACCGAGATGGTTACTCCGCCAAAAACTATAGCTGTTAGTATTAATGCAGCTGGCACAATATCTGGGGCATAAATTCTTGCCATGAAAAGGACAGGGGCAAGAACCAGCCCTGAAATGAAGCCGTCCCCAATTAAGGCAAGTGTTCCTAATGCTGGATTATTTCTACATGCTAAAGCTACATACGGAATAGCGTTAAGGGCGACCATAGCAACTATCCACCCAATTGTTGAACCAAAGAAGTTAACTACTGCTTGAGACTGAATACCTGCGAAGCCGCCAGCGATTGCAGATGCAACGCTTAAAGAAAGTAATAAATATGTTTTCTTTATTGTTGCAGACTTTGCTTCGTCAATTTCTGTTGTGCCAAACAGGCCATGCGAAAGTGGCAAGTTGTTCTGTAAACTATTCATTACGGCTCTTTTATTGCATGCCCGTATGCATTAGGCAATTAAAATGATGTGAAGTGTATTTCATACTACTTATTGAATTAAATACTATCTCATTATATTTTGCCTAAAATTTGTTATGCAACTTTCACTTTCTGTAAGAATTGCTGAGGAATTTCTATCTAAAGAAAAGGCTTCGATTCCGCTTGTTGAATTGGCTCCATTGGCTAAGCGTTGTGGTTATGATTCAATCTGCATGCGGGCATCCCAATTGGGAGTGCAATCTTCCCCTGAGGAGGTTGAGGCTGCTTCGGTCTGCTTGAATGAAAATGATTTGACTGTGAGCATGGTTACTGGGGACTTCGATACGGTTTATAATAATGACAAAGGTCCATCAGCTCTTACTAATATCACTCCTTATCTTGATCTAGCTCAGCAATTGCGTGCACCGCGCATTCGTGTGGCGTTGAAGAAAGAATCAGATATTGTCGATGCCAGGTTGGCTTCGGATGAAGCCGCTGAAAGGGGGATTCAGCTTGTCCATCAATGTCACACTCTTAGTTTGTTTGAGACGGTTGGTAGTATAGAATCAACTTTAAAGGCTATAGACCGCCCTAATTTTGGTTTGGTTTATGAGCCTGCGAATCTTGAGATTTGTGCTCAGGATTACGGAATATCTACTATTAAACGTTTGTCTAAATGGATTTTTAATGTGTATCTGCAGAATCAAATACTGAATACTGAAGGAACAGTAACTTTGCCAACTTGGTGTAACGGTGATGTCTCTTTCGACTTAATCTCAATTCATACAAGAGGAGGTGTTGATTATGAGGAAGTTTTTTCTGGGTTGAAGTCAATCGGTTATGACGGGTCAATTACGGTACATCAATCTGCTCAGGCAGGTGAAACGCCGGAAGAGTCAGCGAGTGGAACTGCAGATTTTTTGAGAACATTAATAAAATAGATAAAACAAAATAATGAACAACCTTAATAAAGTTATGTTAGTTTACAGGTCCTTATATTATCTGGCTTGTCGAATCGCTGTTTTATTGACAGTGCAACTTGTTTATTCCAATGAGCCTATAACTCTCGGAAAAAATGGCGTTCAGCGCGAGTTGTTTGCTGACAATTATTTAATTGATACAATGTCTGGCGGGGTTGAACAGTACTTGCATAAGCCGATCCCTAAAGAAGTTGTTCTCACTACCGATGCTCCCTGGGAGGGGAATACAAGTGCCTATTATACAATCTTTCAAGATGGTGAGTTATTTCGAATGTATTACCGTGGCTCACATTGGGATACTGATGCAAAGAAGGAAACACATCGTGAAGTTACATGTTATGCAGAGAGCAAGGATGGCATAAACTGGGTGAAGCCTAAGCTTGGTCTTTTTCAATTTAATGGGTCAACTGATAATAATATAGTTTTGGATGGTTTAGGTACGCATTGTTTTGCAGTCTTCAAGGATGAAAATCCAAAAGCTTTACCCAGTGCTCTCTATAAAGGTATTTCTCGTGGGTGGCCAATTGGAAAAAAAGGGCTCTATATTTATGAATCGCACAACGGGATTAATTGGAAATTAACTCGAGAGAATCCGATTATCGAAGAAGGTTATTTTGATTCTCAAAATTTGGCTTTTTGGGATTCGTATTCTGGTCAATATAGGGAGTATCACAGAACATTTGTCGATGGTATTCGTGCTATAATGACTGCAACTTCCAATGACTTTGTTCACTGGAGTGAGCCGGTTTTGCTTTCTTATCAGAAAGAACTGCCGATACAGCATCTTTATACTAATGCCATTCAGAAATATAATCGGGCACCACATATTTTAATTGGATTTCCCACCCGATACCTTCCTGAACAAAGTCAACGTGTTGAGCCAACGTTTATGATGAGTCGTGACAGAAAGGCTTTTTACAGGTGGTTAGATCCGGTGATTCCAGAGTCAGCTCCGAAGGACAGAGGTGGTAATCGAAGCAATTACATGGCTTGGGGGATAGTGGAGGTTCCCGGAAGACCTAAACATCTTTCAGTGTATGCTTCTGAGGCATATTATACTGGTCCTGATAGTCGTTTAAGGCGTTTTGAGTATCGTAAGGATGGTTTTGTTTCGGTTAGGTCAGAAGAGTTTGTGGGTGAAATGGTCACTAAGCCTTTTGTTCTTGGTGATTTGGCTGAACAACTAACTTTGAATTTTCAAACCAAGAAAGACGGTTATATTAAAGTTGCGATTGAAGAGCCTGATGGCAAGATGATTGTCGGGTATGATATTCCTAGCTGTAAGATTTTAAGAGGTGATTCATTGGAAGAAAAAATAGTATGGTCTACTGGTGGCGATATTAGTCATCTACGAAAAAAACATTCCGTTGTAAGGCTTAGGTTTCAACTTAAGATGGCGGATCTTTATTCAATACAATTTAAACCATTTACCCGATAAGATATAACTATAATTAATTATTATAATTGACCTCTTGAATTGAATTCTTCAGTATCAAATCACTGACAATAAGGTCTTAAAATGACAGCAATAATAACAATATTTGGAATTTTATTTGGGCTCGTAGTCATCGTTGGACTCTGGATGATGGGAGTGTACAACGGATTGGTTAGAAAGCGTAATGCCAAGGACAATAATTATTCTCAAATAGGTATCCAATTAACCCGTAAATATGAATTGATTCCGAATCTTGTTAAGATTGCAAAGGGATATATGAAGCATGAGCGTGCGACCTTGGAAGAAGTTATTCAGGCTCGTAATATGGCTGCTAACGCAAATGCTGCAGTTAGCGCTGATCCTGGTAACCCTGACGCAATGAAAAACATGGTTGCGGCTGAGGGCACATTAGGTGGAGTTATGGGGCGGCTAT
>JAYZHR010000135.1:0-6917 GCA_036166355.1 Verrucomicrobiota bacterium
TATTAACACATGCTGTTCCATACGTACCAAAATGAAGTATAACTAAACCTTCATCGATTACGGGTGTAGGCGTGGCGTAAGTGTTATCTTTCGTAATCATCATAGGCTCGGCAACATCAAAAAGATGCAAGTCATAGACAATCTTCCCAGTATCCTTGTCCAAACAAACACCAAATAACTTACTTCCATCAACAGTAGCTGTTGTAAGCCAGATTTGCTTTCCCCAAATTACTGGAGAAGACCAACCTCGATCATGAATTGCTGTTTTCCAACTGATATTCTTTTGCTCAGACCATTGAAGAGGACGATTGGTCGATGCCGAGTGTCCGTCTCCTTGTGGACCACGAAATTGCCACCAATTATTCCCGAGAGTCGAAGCATTACCCAAATAGACAAAAAAGTTTAAAAACAACAACAATCTGACAGCATATATTAAACTGGTATGGGGCAAAAATGACCTACTCATTTTGTTTAATCTGTAGGGATGGAGAATGCCATCAGCTTAAGAAAGCGACAAGAAATTGAAATTGAGTTTTGCGATAAAATGCACTTTCGCCTAGAAAACGCCCGGGTCGGAGCGTAGCTCAGCTTGGTAGAGCGCTGGTTTTGGGAACCAGATGTCGGGTGTTCAAATCGCCTCGCTCCGACCATTTTCTTTTTTCTTGTCATTACAGCAACTCTAATTCTCCATTTCGGAGTGCCCCAAGGTCTAACTATATCCTTTCTTTTTCTTCTTTTATGTAAGGGTTTATGCCTTGCCAAGGAGGAAAACATGTCAAGTTGGTGGGCACTAAAACCACTTAAAAAACCCAATATACCAGTCGTCACTTCAGCACCTTCCAACTGGCAAAAAAATCCAATCGATCGCTTTATTGCAGCGAAGCATGCTGAAATAAAATTAAAACCTGCCCCAGCAGTTGATCCGCATACTTTTATTCGGAGAGCAACTTTTGATTTGATTGGGCTCCCTCCAACTCCAGATGAAATTGAAACTTATCTAGCTAACACCTCACCCAAAGCACCAGCGCACCTCATTGAGCAACTGCTTTCCAGTCCCAAATATGGTGAACGCTGGGCACGACACTGGATGGATGTTGCTCACTATGCAGAAACACACGGACACGATGAAGATGCAATCAGGGAGAATGCCTGGCCTTATCGCGACTATCTCATAAAATCATTCAACTTAGACAAGCCATATGATCAATTTGTCCGTGAACAAATCGCAGGAGATATCCTTTTTCCTGAAAACCCTGCCGCCATAACTGCAATTGGATTTCTTGCAACCGGCCCATGGGATGAAAGCTCTCAAATGGGCATCTCGGATGGAACAATCGATAAGAAGATTGCCCAATACCTTGATCGGGATGACATGATAGCGACAGTGATGTCTACATTTCTCAGCACAACTGTTCATTGCGCAAGATGCCATGATCACAAATTTGATCCTATATCAATAGAAGACTATTACTCACTACAAGCTGTATTCGCAGGAGTAGACAAAGTGGATCGGCCCTATGACGACAATGTCAAATTGGCAAAAAAAAGGAAACTGTTGCTTTCAAGAAAAACACAACTAGATAAGAAAGTGGTTCCGAATGACATAACATCAAACAATGAATTAACCAAAATTGAAACAAATCTTCGTAGAAATGAAGGGAATTGGAAAATTCTCTCTTCAGCATCTGTACAATCAAGTAGTGGAATCACATATGAAGCCAAATCAGATGGATCTTTTTTAGCAATCGGCCCACCACCAAAGAAAGACATAGTAATATTCAAATCCAGACTAAAATTGGAAGAAGTTACAGCTATTCAATTGGATGTTTTAACTGATAAATCTCTACCAAAGAATGGGCCAGGCCGTGCGATCAACGGTAATCTTCATCTATCCGAAGTTGTAGTCAGGATTAATGGAAAATCAATTAAGATTGCTAAAGCCATAGCTGATTTCAGCCAAGATGATTGGTTGATTTCTCATGCTATAGACCAAAATCCCGAAACCGCATGGGGGATTCATCCACTCGAAAATCAAGCTCATAGAGCCATCTTTATTTTTGAAGAACCAATTCGTGAATCAAAAGATAAAATGATTGAAATCGAGTTACATCAATTACATGGAAGAAATCATGTGATCGGTCGACCTCGCATTTCCTTGACTAACCTATCCAATCCGATTTTGGAAAAAATCTTGCCGTTACATATAAGTCAATTATTGAAAATCAAAGTGGCAGATAGAACCAAGGAGGAATCCAAAACTCTGGCATTGTATCTCGCTAGCAATGAAAACAACCGACAGTTGACCATGCTTGGTAAACAAAAAAAAGTATACGCCGTGGCAAGTCATTTTGCTGCTAATGGAAATTTCAAGCCGGCTCAAAAACCCCGATTGGTTCATGTTCTTAATAGAGGGAGCATACATTCTCCCATCAAAGAAGCTCAGCCAGGAGCTTTAAAGTGTATCAGTGGGTTAAGTGGGCAACTTAACATCAAACAACCAGATATCGAGGGACAAAGACGTGCCGCTCTGGCTAATTGGATCTCAGACAAACGAAATGTCCTCCTTTGGAGATCAATAGTTAACCGGGTATGGCACTACCATTTTGGTCAGGGAATTGTGGGAACTCCAAATGATTTTGGGCGCATGGGAGATCTACCCTCTCATCCAGAACTGCTAGATTGGTTAGCTTTCGAATTTCGTGCCAACGGCGGTTCTCTAAAATGGTTGCACAAAATAATCATGACTAGTTCGACCTACCAGCAACAATCAACTCAACGATTAGATTTTTCACATCGAGATGCGGAAAACAAATGGCTTTGGAAAATGAATCGTAAACGTCTCGATGCAGAGTCCTATCGGGATGCAGTCCTGCAAATTGCAGGAAACATGGATTGGAGAATGGGTGGTCCATCTGACAAACAATTCAACATGAGTAAAGGTGTTCATGTTACACCAAATCTAGACTATTTTGGCTTTGATCCAAATGCACCAGCGAACAATAGACGCAGTGTATACCGCTTTATCTTTCGAACCATCCCGGACCCACTGATGCAACTTATGGATTGCCCGGATGCATCACAACACGCTCCAAAACGTGACTCGTCTGTAACAGCCCTACAAGCACTAGGGATGTTAAACAATCGTTTCCTAGTTCGTCAAAGTGAGCGGTTAGCAATTCGACTCAAAAAAGAGTTTCCAACTCTTGAAGAGCAAATAATTCAACTCTTCAATCTAACCTATCACCGTAAACCTAGTCTGGATGAAAATCAGCTACTGGCAAAGCTGGCGCATGAACATGGTTTGGCAAACGCTTGTCGAGTGATTCTAAATAGCAATGAATTTCTATTCGTCAACTAAGGTGCAAAAACATACCTCCAGGCGGAATTTTTTTGAAACTACATTAGGTGGATTTGCCAGCCTTGCACTACACCAAACCCTAAGCGCTGAAAGCCCAAAAGGATCGATACTACATCATAAGCCGAAAGCTAAAAGAGTCATTCAACTTTTTATGAATGGTGGCGTAAGCCAAATGGATACTTTCGATTACAAAAATTCACTGGAAGATCTAAATGGAAAAACCTTTGATCCGGGAGATGGAAGACTTGTTGAATCAGTTACAAAATCACCTGGTTTCAAAGTCCTGAAGAGCCCATTTAAATTTCGGCAACACGGACAATGTGATCGTTGGGTTAGTGATGTTCTACCTCATATGGCCTCAATGGTAGATGACCTTGCATTCCTGATGTCGATGAACTCTCCAACGAATGTTCACGGACTGGGTAGCTATATGCAAAATACAGGTTTTACTCTACCAGGATTTCCCTGCATGGGTGCATGGATTAGTTATGCATTGGGACGCATTAACCAAAACTTACCAGAATTTGTAGTTTTACCTGATCCCAATGGTTTACCATATAACAACCTTGGCAATTTCACATCAGGATTTTTACCAGCTCGATATCAAGGTACCGTAATCAATGCTGGCAATACTCAACCTGTTCCCTACCTGTTCCCTCCAAAGGAAGCCAAGCACATCAATGCGGAAAGTGAAAAAGCAAGTCGTGAAGTATTGAAGGCACTAAACCAACGGCACTTAGAACAAACCCCTGGAGACTCTCGTCTGGAAGCTCGAATCCAAAGCCTTGAAATGGCCGCAAGAATGCAACTGAGTGTCCCTGAGTTGTTTAATCTCAATAACGAAAGTAAAGCCATAACAAAACTATATGGAATGGATGAAAAACACACCTCTAACTTCGCCAAACGCTGCATCCTAGGTCGGCGAATGCTCGAACGTGGTGTAAGGTTCGTACAAATATGGAGTGGCGCTGGGGGTCCCACCAATAACTGGGATAATCATGCAAATATACATAGTGAATTGCCTCATATGACACAACAAGTGGACAAACCAATCACTGGACTTATCAAGGACCTTAAAGCGAGAGGAATGCTTGAAGATACGCTGGTCATCTGGACCACGGAGTTTGGTCGAATGCCATTTAGCCAAGGACAAGCAGGCCGAGATCATAATGGCGGCACATTTGTTACTTGGTTTGCGGGCGGAGGAGTTAAAGGAGGGAGCTCATTTGGTCAAAGCGACCGCTGGGGTTGGAAAAGTGAAAGAGGAACAACCAGTCACGATATGCACGCAACAATCCTTCATCTTCTTGGTATTAATCACGAAAAACTGACAGTAAGACACAACGGTATAGACCGCCGCCTGACGGATGTTCACGGGCATGTTGTTAAGAGCATTTTAAGTTAATGCAGTTTGTACTTAGCTAAATAAAGAGTTAGTTTTTCACGTATGAATTTAGTCAATATTATGAGGATAGACTTTCTAAGACTTGTAGCTATTGCTGCATTAATATTGACCGGATGCAGCGGGTCAAAAGGAAGCATCCACGAAGCAGCAACAAAGGCTGACTTGGCTATGGTGAAGCGACTGGTAGCAAGCGGCTTAGACATAAACCTTAAAGATAAAAAAAATGTCACTGCACTACATATTGCCGCTTACTATGGCCAGACGAGCCACATCCGCTTAGCCAAATGGATGCTGGCTAATGGAGCGGATGTATCCATAAAGGACTACAAGGGCAATACTCCATTAGATGTCGCTAAAGCTCGAGGAAACAAGGAAATAGCCAAAATACTTGAGGAAGCAACTGGCAACTCTAGTGCCAACAGAAAACAACCTAATAAAGGTCGCAAGTTGATAGATGGAGGAACCGGCGTGTCTGAAGTAATAAACTTTTAAGTTTATAAATTATTGACCGTTTAACTCCTGCGCTGGTGAACCTCAATTGTTGAGTGAACTATCTCAGTGAGAGTATGTATTTCTGATTTGAACACGCTTACGTTGTTTTCGTTATCAGCAACTATTGTGATTTCAGCCGAATAGATGTTTGGGCCAATCGACCAGACGTGTAGATCGATAATTTCAGCCTTACATGGCAAAGACTTAACCCTGCTAATTACTCTCTCAACAAGATGATCAGGGCCTTGCTGATCCAATAAAACAGCACTTGTTTGCTTTAGTAAGCCCATCGACCACTTTGTAATAAGAACAGCTCCAACAATTCCCATGACAGGGTCCATCCATATCCATCCATAATATTTTGCAGCTAAAAGGGCAACTATCGCAAGGAGCGAAGTCAAAGTATCAGCTAATACATGAAGATAAGCTGCTCGAAGGTTGTGATCATGATGCCCATGATCGTGCCCATGATCGTGCCCATGATCGTGCCCATGGTGATGGTGCTCTTCATGTCCAAGAATAAATACTGAAGCTCCGTTAACAATTAAACCCAGTACTGCAACCCCAATTGCTTGGTTGAACGATATCTCAACTGGAGCAATAAGCCGATGAATGCTTTCAGAAACCATCAATAGAGCAAATATCACTAACAAAATCGCACCTGTGTAACCTCCAAGAGAATTAACTTTCCCTGTCCCAAAACTGAATGATCGATCATGAGCACGCTTACGTGCGAAATAATAAGCAAAAGCAGAAATAGAAAGTGCGGCTGCATGCGATGCCATATGTAAGCCATCGGCTAATAAAGCCATCGAACCAAATGCCAGGCCGGCAACAATTTCGATTACCATCATCGATGCGGTAAGCAAAATAACTATGACCGTCCGGGTTTCCCCGGATCGCTTCTTGTCTTGCCCAAATGAATGGTCATGCCCCAAATCTGTCTGATTATCTGAGTTCATTTTTGAGCTCTATATATCTAGACGATTTTTTGAATCAATAATATACATTCACAACACTTCATAGTTTCTTGCTATGAAGTAAATCAAAGGTTCGATTACGAAATCATCTGAAATATTCTTCGCAACAAGCTATTATTTCTTTTCACAGCTACAGCTGGATGAATCTTCTAGATCGCACTTAGATGAATCTTGTTGTTTGCACTTCGAAATACTAAGATTAATAAAGTGAGTACTAGCAAGCAAACTGCCACCTAGCGCTGTTCCCATAAAATGAGGCCAACTCAAATCCTCCGAACAGCAAATGGCAGGAGCAGAGTAATGTGCACCAAGTAAAATAATCCCTCCGAAAAAAGCGATTACAGGCAACCAATATTTCTTATGAAGACGGGTCGAAAAAATTGAGCAGCCAAGGGCGAAGAAAACAGAGAAAATTGCAAATACCATCTCCAATTCTCTGTTTGCTAACCAACTACCTGCAAGAAATGGCATTAAAACAATAAGTATGGGAAGACATATACAATGCACGGCACAGAGCGACGACATGCAAAACCCAAGCCGATCCAAATTTAACCTCAGATTCCTGAAAATATTTTTATTAAAATAATCTACATCCATTTCAGCCAAGAAAAAAATTTTAACTAAACCTTTTAATTAAAAGCAAAACTTCTTTTGTGAGTAAAGTGGCCAGCCTCAACCGGCC
>JAYZHR010000136.1:0-7914 GCA_036166355.1 Verrucomicrobiota bacterium
CCATAACCAACAAGATTAAAACCAAGTTGATCCAAGTATGGCTGCAAACCAGTTTTCTCAAGATAATCACTAACGACTCGAGAACCAGGACCGAGAGATGCCTTGACAAGAGGTGAGACACTTAGTCCTTTTTCCACAGCTTTTTTCGCAAGCAAACCAGCAGCCAACATAACACTTGGATTAGACGTGTTTGTACAACTGGTGATTGCTGCAATAACAATATCCCCATGTCCAATCGACTCAGTCACACCTGCTATAGAAACATCAGCTTGAACTGAAGAGAGATCACTCGCATCACGGCCAAAACCACCATTACCCACTGGCTTGGAGAATAACTCATCAAATTTCCTACCAAGATCAGGCACTTCAATACGATCCTGCGGTCTACGCGGGCCAGCGACACTCGGCTGAATGGAATTTAGATCCAACTTTAGACTCACTGAATAATCAATATCTCCTTCACTAGGAATACCAAATAACCCCTGAGCTTTATAATAGTTCGTATAGGCATCACATAGCTCTTCCGAACGCCCTGTAGATCGGAGGTAATTTACAGTCTCTTCATCAATCGGAAAAAAACCCATGGTTGCACCATATTCAGGAGCCATATTAGCAATGGTGGCACGATCAGTAAGCGGAAGGTCTTTCGCTCCTTGTCCAAAAAATTCAACAAACTTGCCAACTACCTTCGCTTCACGAAGCATCTCCGTGACAGTCAAAGCTAGATCTGTAGCCGTTACACCTTCCCTCAAAGAACCTGTCAAATGAACCCCTACAACATCCGGGGTTAGAAAATAAACCGGTTGCCCAAGCATACCCGCTTCAGCCTCAATACCACCTACCCCCCATCCAACAATACCCAAACCATTAATCATTGTTGTATGTGAATCTGTACCAACCAATGTGTCAGGATAATATATACCATTAACATCTGTAAGCACTCCTCGAGCGAGGTACTCCAAATTCACTTGATGCACAATTCCGATCCCGGGTGGCACAACCTTAAATGTATTAAATGCCTGCATTCCCCATTTTAGAAATTGGTAACGCTCTCGATTCCGCTTAAACTCTAAAGCTAGATTCTTATCTATTGCATCATCAGTACCTGCAAAATCAACCTGTACAGAATGATCAACAACAAGATCTACAGGTACGAGGGGCTCTATAATTTTCGGATCTTTACCTAATCGTTCAACAGCCGAACGCATCGCAGCCAAATCCACCAACAATGGAACCCCAGTAAAGTCCTGCAGCACTATCCGAGCTACTGTGAACGGAATTTCTTCTACTCGTGTAGCATTTGGTTCCCAACTAGCTAATTGACGAATATTGGCCTCTGTAACTTTTTTTCCATCAAAATTACGCAAGACCGATTCAAGAACCAAGCGAATGCATACAGGTAAACGTGAGATATCACCTAAACCAGCCTCACTTAACGACGGCAGAGAATAAAATTTCCCCTCTTGACCATTACCAAGGTCAAACGACTGCAATGAATTAAAAGTATTATGACTCATGAAAAATAGCTCCAAGTGACAAAAGTCACGTTGTCACAAGAGAATGGAACGTGATTGCCACAATGTCAACGACACCTCTTTCTTCAGAATCAGGAGATAAAAATACGCTTAAGATGTCGATCATATAGATTCTCCGTGACATTCTTTCCAACTATAAGGGCATTAGCCTTGAGTAAATCGGTAAAGCGGGCGCCCTCTTTTGCCGCAAGCTTAAAGGCAATGTGAAGCAATTGACGAAAATGTTGATTAAAGCCTGAATGACTCTGAACATGCCGCAACGTATTAGCATACTGATAACCATTCCATCCATTTACCATTTCCACACTTGGCAACTTATCTACATTTATATCTATCACGGAGGCGTATGGCGCACACATTTCATCAACATTCTCAACTGCTTTAGAATAAAGCTCCTTAGCTAACACTAAACCCTCACCCTCAGCCTCCGCTAAACCAATAAGCTCTTCCAACCAAGTCGTACCAGCTGTCTTAATATGTACTCCAGCACCAGCACGCCTCAAAGCAGCACCTATTATTGGATATATAGAAAATTTATCACTGCCACTATGAACACTTAGTTTCAAGTTTTCAGGCAAACCATACTTATCAATTGAATGAGCGATCACAGCAAGATCGTCATTAAATTCTTTTTCGAATTGAACAAGATCTCCAACATAATCAACCCCCTTATTAAATCGACCGGTGAATTTGGGAGCAATGGTTTGCAAATTAACATCCTCATCTGCTAACGCAGCGAGAATTATAAGCAATTCTGGAGGTGTCTGCGGCAAATCAGTCTCGTCCATCGAGACTTCAGCAATAAACTCACCTTTAACTGACTTAATATGGCGGTAAATCTTCGCAGCTTCTTTAACAGAGGAAAGATACTTACCAGAAACCTCCTCAACATATTCACGTGAAATATCAAACGGCTGGTCGATTCCTTCAATGGAAAGAGACCCCACTAACTCCGGATGATTATCAACAAAACTCCTAACCTC
Source organism: Verrucomicrobiota bacterium (assembly GCA_036166355.1). Classification (GTDB taxonomy): domain Bacteria; phylum Verrucomicrobiota; class Verrucomicrobiia; order Limisphaerales; family UBA1096; genus UBA1096. The sequence goes on from JAYZHR010000136.1 coordinate 2,519, forward strand.
ACCTTGTTCCGGCTCCTGACCAATAAAGTCGGCAACATCTATCGTAAAAAAATCAGAGCACTCAAGGTATCTATCAACTGTACTCATATTGATATGATCAGCATCCACATGCCATCCTTTGCTCCAACCGATCTCATTAACCGCTAATTTGGCAGCATCAAACACGCTTTGTGGAGTAGATCCAATAAAACTGTGTTCACGATTAGATTTATTCCAGACAGGCACCACATCAACACCATCATTTGCAAGTTGAACACAGGCTTGAAGCTGAGCCTTAGCCTGATGGGCAAATCGGTCACCCATGCCAATGGTGAATTTTTCAAGTAACAACATAAAAAGCGCGGAGAAACTACGGAAAGGGCGAAATTAAAACAAACAAAATACCCTTCACATATAATAAGCATTAATTCACTTCTATACACATGACAGTTTGACTTTCCATACACTTGACCGGTAAACAAGATGCATGCGATTTCTTTTCACAATGTTTCTCGCTTTATTCATAGCATTTAACCAAGCAGCAACAGCAGAAAAACCGAATATCATCGTTATAATGGCTGATGATCTTGGCTATGGTGATATTGGATGCTATGGAGCAAAACCAAAAAACTTAAAAACTCCCAACATTGATAAATTAGCCTCAAATGGACTGCGTTTTACCAGTGGCTATTGCTCTGCATCAACCTGCACTCCAACCCGTTTTTCATTTCTGACAGGTAAATATGCATTCCGCCAAGCAAACACGGGAATAGCCCCACCAAATGGCCCTGCTATAATTAAACCAGGCACTGAAACACTTCCTTCAATTCTAAAAAAAGCCGGATACGCCACAGCAGTAATAGGGAAATGGCATTTAGGATTAGGCGGACCTGCCGGACCAGATTGGAACGGTGAGCTAAAACCTGGCCCACGTGAAATCGGATTTGATTATTGCTATCTTCTCCCAACAACCAACGACCGCGTTCCACAGGTTTATGTTGAAAACAGTCATGTGAAGAACCTCGATCCGGACGACCCTCTATGGGTGGGCCGCAAAAAGCCCGATCCAAATCATCCAACAGGAATAACACATCGAAACACACTAAAGATGGACTGGAGTCATGGACATAACTCCACTATCCATAATGGCATTAGCCGTATCGGTTTTTATACAGGTGGCCATTCGGCACGTTTTCGAGATGAAGACTTGGCAGATGAATGGGTAAAACAATCAAACAAATGGATTGAATCAAATAAAGATAATCCATTTTTTCTATTTTTCTCGTCACACGACCTACATGTACCACGCATTCCACACGAACGATTTCGAGGAACATCAGCGCTAAGCTATCGAGGCGATGTCATAGTTCAACTCGACTGGTGTGTCGGCGAACTAGTAAAAACACTAGATAGACTTAAGATAACGGATAAAACCCTGATAGTTTTTTGTTCTGATAATGGCCCTGTAGGTGATGATGGTTACAAAGATGAGGCGCTTGAAAAAATGTCTGACCACGATCCAAATGGCCCTTTTACCGGTGGAAAATACAGCATTCTAGAGGGTGGAACTCGTACTCCTTTCATTACCTACTGGCCAGGAAAAATCAAGCCAGGCATTTCTAACAATATTGTTTGCACCATTGATTTTGCCGCAAGCTTTGCAGCACTAACAGGCGTAAAACTCTCCAATAACGCCTGCCCAGATAGTTTCAATATCATCAATTCATTGCTTGGTAAAAAAGATGCTAAGGGACGTCAGCACCTCGTACAACAGGACAACGGAAAGGGTGGAAATTTCGGCTACAGAGTCGGCAAATGGAAACTTCAACGTCACGATTCTAAACGCAAGCGTAATGTTATCGTAACCAATAAGCTAGCCAACTCACCTGCACCTCGGTTTTCACTCTTCAACCTCAACGAAGATATCGAAGAGAAAAACGATGTGTCAAAAAAGCACCCTCAAGTTTTTGATCGAATGAAAAAGGAACTTCAAAAAATTATAGATGACGGCAGGAGTCGACAATAATAAGAATCTACCCTCTATCAAACGGCAACCATTTCCAAGGAGCAAAGTTATGCAATGTCAACTCAACTCGTTCACCTCGGATTTCAAGTACTGACAAACTGGCATAATCCACCTCAAAGCGATCCATTTTGCAGAAAGGCTCTTTCAACATTAAAGACAATAGCATCCGTATTACTCCACCGTGACAAAAAACCAAAACCTCATCCCCTTCTCCTTCATTCAAGATCCGGTTTAAACTTTTTTGAATGCGACTTTGGTAAGCATCTATTGGCTCAGCTTCTGGAATATCTTCGTTCTGTAAATGTAGAAGCCAATCGATAGCATCTACTCCAAATTTTTCCTTGATCTCATACCACTTGTAGCCAGTCCAAACACCAAAATCGACTTCACATAGATCATCAATTACCAAAGCCTCTTTCCCAAGTGATCTAAGTAATGGTTCGGCTGTTTGCTTCACACGCACCATTGGACTTCGGTAAATCCGGTTAAAAGAACGGTCGTGCAGAAAATCAGCTAAATGCTTTGCCTGACTATGGCCAAGCGGCGACAATTCCATGTCAATACGACCACCAAAAACTTGATGATACTCCTCAGCTACCTCGCCATGTCGAACCAAATAAAGCCGCATAGGCTGTTCTCGAAAGGACATCCTTATTAGCCAGCCAAAATCGCAGCTTTCTGTAACTCGAGTAATTCGCCAATCCCCTTACGCCCATGAGACAACATAACAGCCAATTCTGAATCACTAAACGTATCTTTTTCACCCGTACCCTGCAGTTCTATAAATTCACCCTTGGCATTCATTACAAGATTCATATCCACCTCGGCTGCAACATCTTCAACATAAGGCAAGTCCAAAACTGGGATATCATTCACTACACCGACACTAACAGCTGCAACCGGTGAAACAATAGGATCAACCTCAAGCAATCCACTCTCTTTAAGCTTTGCCAAAGCCAAAGATAACGCTACATAAGCTCCTGTTATAGATGCTGTCCGAGTCCCACCATCAGCCTGTAATACATCGCAATCTATCCAAACAGTGCGCGACCCAATTTTATCTAAGTTTAATGCAGCCCGCATCGAACGACCGATCAAACGCTGGATCTCTTGAGATCTTCCGTCAATCTTGCCTTTCGCGCTATCTCGCCTTTTACGATCTAGTGTAGAATATGGTAGCATCGAGTATTCAGCCGTAACCCAGCCACCTTCAACTACTTGATTCTTCATCCAGCGAGGTATTTCCTCTTCTACTGTCGAACAGCAAATAACACGTGTATCACCCCACTCAATCAGTGTCGAACCTGTTGCATGCGGTGCAATGTTGTTTTTAAAGGTAACCGAACGGAGTTGATCCTCTTTACGACCATCGGACCTTAAATTTCCCTTAGTCATTCACAGCCAATCTAAGGCTTTTAATAGCTTAACTCAATGATAATGCCTCGGATGATCCTTGCCGACATCGTAATATTTTGTAGCTAGCTCAAGGCAGCCTCCAGTATCAAGCTGTCCTACACAACTTCGATAAATCTCCTGCCACGGTGTTTGGTGCAGTATTTCCGAAGGCCTGAAATTCCGTTGTCGCATCAATAATTCTTCGTCCGACACAAGTAATTCAACACGGCATTCATTTAAATCTACCTTCACTTTATCCCCTGACTCAAGTAGCGCAAGATTGCCACCAATTGCAGATTCAGGTGCAATATTTAATATACTAGGGCTAGCAGATGTTCCACTTTGCCGACCATCACCCATTGTCGGCAATGTACGAATACCGGCCTTAAGCAAATAATCAGGAGGCTGCATATTAACCACTTCTCCAGAGCCTGGATAACCGATTGGTCCGCAACCACGAATTGCCAACATGCATGAATCATCAATATCCAGTGATGGATCGTTAATTCGCTCTCTATAATCCTCTGGTCCTTCAAATACTATTACTCTGGAAGTAAACACATTTTCATTTCCACTTTCAGAAAGATATCGAGCTCTAAAACTATCGCTAACGACACATGTCTTTATTAATGCTGCATCAAACAGATTTCCCTTTAGCACAAGAAAACCTGCATTATCTTTAATCGGTTTATCATAAGAATAGATCACCTCATGATTTGGCTTAGGAGTATTCAAATGATTCTCTGAAACGGACTTCCCTGAAACAGTTAGAGCATCACCATGGATGCGACCTGCATCAATTAATTCACGAAACACCCCGGGCACACCCCCTGCCCTATGAAAGGATTCTCCCAGATATTTCCCAGCTGGTTGACAGTTAACAAGCAAAGGAACATCGTAACCAATATTTTGCCAATCCTGCAGAGTTAATTTCACATTAAGATGTCGAGCAATTGCAGTAAGATGAATCGGGCAATTAGTTGAACCCCCTATAGCCGTATTAACAATTATGGCGTTCTCAAATGCCTTACGAGTCATGATCTTGCTTGGAGTAAGATCCTCATGAACCATACCAACAATCCTCTTACCTGTACGATAAGCCATTTGTCCTCGTTCACGATATGCAGCAGGGATAGCGGCACAACCAGGCAATGACATGCCAAGCGCTTCAGCCAAAGAATTCATAGATAATGCTGTTCCCATCGTATTGCAATGCCCTACACTTGGCGTTGATGCCGCAACCTGATCCAAAAACTCCTCCATATTAATCTTGCCCTCAGCGAGTAGTTTATTCCCCTCCCAAACCATCATCCCTGAGCCAGCTAATTCGCCGTTGTACCACCCATCCAACATCGGTCCTCCAGAATGAACTATAGCTGGCAAATTCATTGTAGCAGCTGCCATCAAGCAGGCAGGAGTTGTCTTATCGCAACCAGTCGTCAATACGACGCCATCGAATGGATAACCGTGTAACACTTCCACGATTCCAAGGTATGCCAAGTTTCGATCCAAGGCAGCAGCCGGCCTACGGCAACTTTCTTGAATTGGGTGAACCGGAAAGACAAAAGGAATCCCTCCAGCATCGCGAATGCCCGCCTTAACTCTCTCTTCTGTTTCAATATGCCCTCGATTGCACGGCGCAATATCACTACCGACTTGAGCAATTCCAATAATCGGCTTTCCTGCACGTAACTCTTCAGGAGTAATGCCATAATTCAAAAAACGCTCGATATATATAACCGAACCATCTGGATGTGCTGGATTATTGAACCACTCCTCACTTCTAAGTCGATTGGGTTTTTTTTTCAAATCACTCATTTTCTGAAAATCTTAAGTCATCCAATCCCTTATGTCAGTAATACTTGATTAAGCAATGTAGCTTGCCAAGTTTTGCCATCTCAGAGACATTTCCAGAAATGTTCAGCCTTAAAGGAAAGAATACAGTTATAACCGGAGCTGGCTCTGGTATTGGCCAATCGATCGCTATAGCTTTCGC